>JBBSIE010000068.1:0-21571 GCA_038232235.1 Pyrinomonadales bacterium
AGCGCAAGATTTGACGAAATTTAGCCTTAGAAATCTTGGCGCGAACAAATTGCTTGTATGTTACTGTCATAACTGGATTTAACTATTATACATAAATTCTTATCTAGTCTTGACCCATTGTTTAATAAGGAAAACGATCTTGAGTAAAGAAAATGAACAGTCCGGGTTTTACAATCAGAGTGTGCAAGAGTTTTATAAAAATTGCGACGGCTTGTTTTTTAATTTTTATAATCGGAATCAGTTCATTTGCCCAATATAGAGGCGAACCTGTCAAAAAGGACAGGCTTATCAAAGCACTTCTTTCAAAACAACTGCAAACCAGCGACATCCTTACCATTATCAGGTCTAACGGCGTAGATTTTACGCTGACACCGGAAATCCTCAAAGCTCTGATCGCCGCCGGAGCGCGTCCCGCAATAATTAATGCGGTATCTGAAAATCTGCGCTTGCCGGCAAATGACATTGATAACGCCTCTAAATCGAGAGATCGTAAAGTAGAAATCCCCAACTCACCCGCACCGAATTATAATGATTTGCTCGATCAGGCGATGTTCACTTATACGGATCAGGAAAATTCGAGCGACGCGGCGCAGCTTTTGCAGACCGCAATTAAACTGAAGCCGAATGAACCGGCAGCTTATCAAATGCTCGGTTTTGTCAATCTTTACGGCTTGAATAATTTAACCGAAGCGCGTGAAGCGATGCGCGAAGCCATCAAAAACGGAGGCAGTGCGGTTTTTCGCGTCTATCACGACGACAACGGAAATTTTACGAAACGCTGCACAGGTTCTCTCTATATTTCGCCCGAAAGTATTCGATATGAATCTGACGACAATATTCACACTTTTGAAACTTCGACGGTGAATGTTGATAAAATTAAACTTGACACTCAATCATCACCAGTCTGGAAGAATTACCCGATTTTCAAGGTCTTTCTCAAAATCGGCGATGCCGAAGCGAAATTCAGATTTGCTCCCGTAACCGCTAAAGTGGAAGAATCAAATATGGTCGCGCTGTTTATCAAAGAATCAAAATCGAAAAATTCCGTAGTTCCATCAACAAAAACACCTCAATAATTTTATTTAAATAAGACAGCACACAATAAATCGCAGTAAAAAATCAAATACGCGGCGCAGGTCTCGGACTTTCCTTTTTTAATGGATTACCGAACTTCATCAAACCGATCTAAAACACACAAAATTAAACAAATTCGGAAGCAAATTTTCCGTTCGATGATCAAAATAATCTTTTTCTCTTTTGTGAAACGCGAAATTACGCAATTGCAAATTAACAAAATCCGCACTTTTTTGCGATAATTCACATAAGAGGTTAAAACAATGACGACGAATGCGACTGTTCAAACTGCTTCCGGCGATTATCAAAGAATTTTTCATCTGCAAAGCGAAAATCAATACGACATCGGCAACACGACCGCAGGCGAACGCAAAGCGAAAATCAAGGCTTTGAAATATGCCGTCGAAATCGAATACCGCGGGCGGATTCGTGAAGCGTGTTTCAAAGACCTCGGTAAAGCCGCCGCCGAAACCGATTTGACCGAGATTTTTCCTATTGTTTCTGAAGCTAAACACGCGATGCGAAACTTGAAAAAATGGATAAAACCGCGCAAAGTCGCCACGCCTTTGTCGCTTTTGGGTTCATCATCGTGGATAAAATACGAACCGAAAGGCGTTTGTTTGATTGTTTCTCCGTGGAATTTTCCGTTTAACTTAACTTTCGGACCGCTCATTTCGGCGATTGCGGCGGGCAATTGCGTAATTATCAAACCTTCGGAAATGACTCCGCATTCTTCCGTCCTGATGCGCGAAATCATCGGGAAACTATTTGACGAAACGGAAGTCGCGCTGGTCGAAGGCGGAGTTGAAACTTCAACCGCGCTTTTAGAATTGCCGTTTAATCATATTTTTTTCACGGGCGCACCGTCCGTCGGCAAAATTGTGATGACCGCGGCGGCGAAAAATCTGACTTCCGTTACACTCGAACTCGGCGGAAAATCACCGACGATTGTTGACGAAACCGCCGATATAAAAAACGCGGCGAAGATGATCGCGTGGGGAAAATTTGCCAACAACGGACAAATCTGCATCGCGCCCGATTATGTTTTCGTTCACGAGAGCAAACGACAGGAGTTTTCCGAAGCGATACAGAAACAGCTTTCTGAATTTTACGGCGCGAAACCCGAAAATTCGGAAAGTTACGCGCGAATCGTCAACGAAAAACATTTTGACCGCATAAAAAGTTACATTGACGATGCTGCCCGAAAGGGCGCGAAAATCATTGCGGGCGGCATAGAAAACCGCGCCGAAAAATTTATCGCGCCGACGATTGTCGAAGATGCGCCGCTCGATTCTGAACTGATGAAAAATGAAATATTCGGTCCCGTTTTGCCGCTTCACACGTACAGAAATCTCGAAGAACCGATCAGTTTTATCCGCGAAAACGAAAAGCCGCTCGCGCTCTACATTTACAGCAAAAATTCACGAAACGTCGATCGAATCATTAACAACACACGCGCCGGCGGAACGTGCATCAACAACAACGACGTGCATTTTTTCAATCATAATCTGCCGTTCGGCGGCATAAATAACAGCGGGATCGGCAAAGGTCACGGCAAATTCGGATTTGAAGCATTTTCCAACGCCCGCGGCATTCTCAAACAGGTTTTGCCAAGCGGTCTGCAACTGATGATGCCGCCCTACACCGATTTCAAGCGAAAGTTAATCGAAATGACGATTAAATGGTTTTAACCGTCAATCCTGAATTAAACTGCGCCAACAATTCCCATTTTCGCGTAAACTTCATCTAAAGTTTCGCGGGCAATCGTTCGCGCTTTTTCCGCACCGTTTTTTAAGACTTCATTTAACTCCGCGTCCGTGTATGATTTTGCTTTTTCCTGAAACGGTTTCAGAAATTCGATGACGGCTTCGGCTAATTCGATTTTGAAATGTCCGTAGCCTTTGCCTTCAAAATTTGCTTCACATTCTTCCGGCGTTTTGTCGGTCATCAATTGATAAATCGTCAACAGATTGTTGATTGCCGGACGCGATTCGTCAAATTTTATTTCAGTTCCCGAATCAGTTACAGCTTTTTTGAATTTTTTGAGAATCGTGTCGGCATCGTCAAGCAAAAATATCGAACCGTTGGCATTTTCGTCGGATTTCGACATCTTTTTTGTCGGTTCTTGAAGCGATTGAATTTTCGCACCGACAGGCGGAATAAATGGTTCGGGAACAACAAATGCTTCGCCGAAATCTCGGTCGAATCTTTCCGCCAAATCTCTGGAAAGTTCGAGATGTTGTTTCTGGTCTTTGCCGACCGGAACGAGATCGGTTTTATACAAAAGAATGTCCGAAGCCATCAAAATCGGATATGCAAAAAGTCCGACTCCGGCGCGTTCGGCGTTACCTTTGCCTTTCTCCTTAAACTGCGTCATTCGTTCGAGTTCGCCCATTCGCGCGATGCACGACAAAACCCACGCGAGTTCGGCGTGTTCGCTGACATCAGATTGAATAAAAATCGTCGAAATATTCGGATCAACGCCAGAAGCCAGGTAAATTCGTGCTAAATCCAAAGTCTTTTGTTTCAAAATCTCAGGTTTTTGCGGCAAAGTAATCGCGTGAAGATTAACGATACAGAAAAAACTCTCGTATTCATTTTGCAAATCAACCCAATTTTTTAACGCGCCGAGATAATTACCGATGTGCAGATTGCCCGTCGGCTGTGCGCCGCTGAAAATGCGTTTTTTCATAAATTTAACTGAGCAGCATAAATAAACCGATGACGAACGGCGTAATTATGTAATTGAAAAGCCCGACATAGATGAAGAACATCAATATCAAAAAACCGTATTGTTCAAGCATACTGAAAATCGGTTCAAAACTTTCAGGCAAAAAAGTTGAAAGAATTTTGCTGCCGTCGAGCGGCGGAAACGGCAGTAAATTAAAGATAAATAATGAAAGATTGAGCAGCATTAAATCGCCGACGAAGATGACCAGTGGATTTGTGCTGTTGCCAAAAAATTCCCGCGGCATAAAACCCTGCGTTATCATTATCTTTGCCAGCACGAAACCGATAATTAACAAAATCAAGTTCGCCAGCACACCAGCAATTGAAACCATTACGTTTGCCAGCTTGTAATTTGTCCAATTGCGCGGATTGACCGGCGTTGGTTTTCCCCAACCGATTAGCGGAATCGAGCCTAACGCGCCGCCGAGCGCGCCGAATATAAATGCGACAATCGGAATCAAAAGCGTTCCAATCGGGTCGGTGTGTTTGACCGGATTGAGCGTTACGCGCCCAAGCATAAAAGCCGTGTCGTCGCCGAATTTGTGCGACATCCAGGCGTGACCGGCTTCGTGCGCCGAAATCGCCAGCAGCAAAACCGCCATAAATATTACCAAATGACTGACCAATTCCGCGATGTTAAATCCTTCCATTTTTTACTCCGTTACATTGCTCAAGGTTTTTAATTTATCACAAATTTGTTGAAATTTTGGCGATCCGAAGATAAAACTTGAACAAATTTTCAAATTCACAAATTATTTACAGATTAGTTTCATAATTCTGCGAATATGTTGTTTTTACAGTTAAATTGTGCCATTCTTTTAGCACAAAATAAAACAACGAATTCCAGAATCCAAATTTCAAATTGCAAATCGGAAGAAAAATCTGGAATTCGGAATCTCGAATATGAAAAATTATATTGTCTGTATTGCCAGCGAATTCAAAGGCAATGAGTTTTACGAAGAATGTTACGAAGCGGGTTGGCACGTTACTTTGGTTACACGCGAAAATTTGCTCGATTCGCCGTGGTCTTGGACGAGTTTGAGCGAAGTTAAAACCGTTGCCAGTCAAGCGACGACGGAAGATTACATCCGCGCCGTCGTCAATGTCGCCGGTTCGCATCCGGTTGATCGCGTTGTCGGCATTGACGAATTTGATGTTTTAACTGCCGCCAAAGCCCGCGAACATCTGCAAATCGAAGGGATGAGCAACTCACACGCTTTGCATTTCCGCGACAAATTGCGGATGCGAAATCACGCTTTTGAAATCGGCATTCCCTGTCCCGAATTCGTTGGTGTTTTTAATCCTGATAAAATTAACGACTATTTAGATAAAGTTCCCGCGCCGTGGATTATCAAACCGCGTACGGAAGTCAACGCTTTCGGCATTCGCAAATGCGAAACGCGCGAGCAAATTTGGGAAACTTTGAACGAACTCGATGCACGAAATACGTGGCGCGATCACCCGTCGCAATTTTTGATCGAAAGATTCGTTGAAGGCAGAGTTTTTCACGTTGATTCAGTCATCGAAAACGGCAAAATCGTCGCCTGCGGTGTCAGTCAATACGGCACAACACCTCTGAAAGTTTCGCATCAGGGCGGCGTTTTTACGACTTCGGTTGTTGATTACAAATCGAAAGAACGTAAAAAGCTAGAGAAGTTAAACAAAAAACTTTTGAAAGGTTTTGAACACAAACGCGGTGTCGCGCACGCCGAATTTTTGCAAAGTGCGGAAAGCGGTGAGTTTTATCTCTTGGAAGTCGCCTGCCGTGTCGGCGGCGCGTATATCGCTGATGTTTTAGAACAGGCGTGCGGTTTCAGTTTATGGCGCGAATGGGCAAAATTGACTATCGCAACCAAGGAAAAACCGTATCTACCGCCGAAGATTCGCAAAGATTACGCGGGAATCACACTTGCTCTGGCAAATGAGGAACAGCCCGACACTTCGCATTACGATGATAAAGAAATTGTCTATCGCGTTAATAAACCAAGGCACGTCGGCTTGATTTTTCATTCGCCCGAAAATGAAAGAATCATTGAACTTATGGATACATACACGGAAAGAATTTCACAGGATTTTCTCGCCGTTGCGCCGACCAAGGAAAGATATGACGATTGAATGTTTTGCAGAAACACGCGCGAAGTATGTGTGCAAAACGATTGACACGCATACTTCGCGCGTTCTGCGTTGGTTACACAAAAAAGTTCCGCACCGAAATGCGGAACTTTTCTCTTTGAGAAGACTGGATGTCTCGTTTGATTCGTTGAAAAAAATCAAAGGATACGAAGCACACACAAAATCGCACCCGTTACGGCAAAAATTTCTCAGTGACTTCTTCACCACACCTACGAGGTTAGCTGTCGGGCTTGGAACTGAAGAAGTGTCCCCGCGTTTTCTTTAGCAAAACGCTTCGCCCCGTGTTCTGCGTAAAGTGCCGCAAAACTTTTGGTTCCCCCGCGCTGTTTTACGTTCAAAACAACTTCGGCGATTAAGTTTTCAACATTCAGTAATATATCACCGCTCTTTTGTTTTGGCAAGAAAACTTTCGAGTTTTTTATTTCGCCGGAAACAGTTGATACAGCATAAGATAGACGATTACGCCGGTGGTTGATACATAAAGCCAAATCGGATATGCAAAGCGAACTACTTTTTTGTGACGGTCAAATTGCTTTGTAACGGCGAAAAACATTGCTCTGAGAACCATCGGCAAAACGATCAGCGACAAACCGATATGAGTAATTAAAATGAAAAAATAAACGTAGCGAATGAAGCCTTCACCATAAAATTTATTCGCCGGATTAGAGATGTGATACGTAATGTAGCAAATCAAAAACAAGCCGCCGAGAATAAAAGCAGTCGTCATCGCCATCCGGTGCAAATAAACCTTTTTTTGTTTGATGAAAATTAATCCGCACAACAGGACTACTGTTGTTATCGTGTTAATTAAACCGATGGCGTGCGACAGATTTTTCGTCCATTCGCCGAGATACAGTTTGTTTGTAAAGGAAAGTAAAATTGCTACGACAACCGGCACGACTACCGAAATGACGTTGATCGCAAACATTGATTTTTTTTCTTGCTTCACCTGTTATTTCCAAAATCCAAGCAGAACAAATAGAACAATCCAAAGTCCGTCCATAAAATGCCAGTATAAACCGACGGCTTTTGAAACGGATTGGCGTTTTTCGAGTTCTTCATCGAAAGACGTTCGATTCCACGTTCGTAAAAGTATGTAACCGAGAACGAGAATGCCGCCGAAAACGTGAAGCGCGTGAACGGAAGTAAAAATATAGAAAAATCCGGCGTAAGGATTGCTCGCCATATAAACGCCGCGCTGCACGAGATCGAACCACGCGAGAATTTGCGATGAAATGAACATTCCGCCCAAAACGGTTGTGGCGAGAAGCCAGTTTTTCGCTCTTTCCTGCCTTCCGGCTTGCAGTGCGTTGTTGGAAATTTGATAAGTTAGACTACTTGAAAGAATTAAGAATGTGCTGATCCAAACCTGAACTGGCAAATCAAAAGGCTTCCATTCCAGCTCATTTTTGGTGGCGATGACGATATACGCGCCGATTAAACCGCCGAACGTCATCATAACGACCAACAGCAAAAACCACATTCCGATGCGGAATTTATCGTTCGGCTTTGATTCGGTTTCGTCGAAGTAATCTTTGTTTCGATTATCGTCGCCGCCGTCGCTTCCGCCGCCTCCGCCGCCTCCGCGATTGCGATTTCCGCCGTTTGAGCCGATTCCGCCGCTGAAAGTTGAACGAACTTTTCGCGTTTTTCCCTTTTCTTCGATTGGTTCGACAGTTCCGATTTTCATATTGCTAAATCGTTTTTGGTTTTTGGTCTTTAGTTTTTAGTTTTTGTTTACCCAATTGATAATCAAATGCGACACATCTTCAAAAACAAAAAACCAAAACTAAAGACAAAAACCAATTCCACTAAATCTTATTTAAAACCATCAACAGATAAACTAAAGGCAGGTAAATAACCGAAACGAGCAGCAATTTACGCGCTTTTTCGTTTGTTTTGGCACGCGCCGCACCGATGCTCGCCGACAAAAACCAAACTCCCAAAACAGCCGCGCCGATTAAATAAATCCATCCGGCTAAACCGATAAAAAACGGCGCGAGGCTGACCGGCAAAAGCAAAATCGTAAAAATTACGATTTGTTTCGCCGTAATTTTTCCTTCGGGTTCGACCACCGGAAGCATCAAAATTCCCGCTTTGGCGTATTGTTCACGATACATCCACGCAATCGCCAAAAAATGCGGAAACTGCCACAAGAAAAGCATCGCAAACAAAATCCACGCGCCGAGCGTGATTTCGTTTGAAGCGGCAGTCCAGCCCATCAAAGGCGGCAATGCACCCGGAAGTGCGCCGATGGCGGTTGATGCGGAAGTGCGCGTTTTCAAAGGTGTGTAAAGCAAAACGTAACCGACAATCACGATTAAACCGAGAATCGCCGTCAAACCGTTGACTAAAAATGTCAAATATATTTCGGCAACCAAACATTGCAAAAGACCGAAAATCAAGGCTTCTTTGGATGTGACCTTCCCGACAACCAGCGGGCGTTTGGCGGTGCGTTCCATCAGCGCGTCGGTTTTGACTTCCCAAACCTGATTGAGCGTCGCCACGCCGAACGCGAGAAGCGTAATGCCGACCATTGCGTTAACAAAAACTGCAAAGTTAAAACCTTTTTCCGAACCGAGATAAAACCCCGCCGCCGATGTCAAAACCAACAAAAACGCGATGCGTGGTTTTGTCAGTTCTAAATACGCTGCCAGTTTTTCGCGCAACCCGATTGTTTCTATTTCCTGTATTTCTGCTGTTACGACTTCCATTAAATTCCGATATATTTATATTATGTTCAAAGAATAGCTTTACTTTTTTGATTTTCAAAGTATAAATATATCAAAATAAACTTCTTTTTCTTAATAGCCGAACTAATTTTTTCGCAAGATGACAAATAAATCCGGCTAAGCTATGATTTTTATTATAAAGTTGTGAAAAATGTCAGCTACAGAAGAAACAATTAAAGCAATCGCCGCCAATAAAACGCGCACAAAATCAACACCTGTCTTAAATCGCATTTTAGACTTTTTAAGTTCAGTGCGCTTTGGCGTGGTTTTGCTTTGCCTTTTGGTCGTTTTGGCGATGATCGGAATGCTGATTATTCAGCAAAACGTCAACGGTTTCGACGCTTATTTCGCGTCTTTGACTCCGGCTGAAAAATTCGTATATGGCTCGTTGGAACTTTTCGATATTTATCACAGTTGGTATTTTAATTTTCTGTTGCTTGTGCTTTCCCTGAATATTGTTTTGGCTTCGATTGACCGTTTCCCGTCGGCTTGGAGTTACGTCAAAAACCCGAAACTTAATGCGACGCACAATTTTCTTCTCAAACAAAAACAAAATACGGTTATAGAAATTGAAAGCGCGGACGAAAAACAAGCTGCCGAAAAAGTCAGCCGGATTTTCGCCGCCAACGGCTTTAAATCTCAGATAACCAAAAGCAACAACAGTTTTTACAAAATTGACGAAAACGGCGAAAAAGATTTTTCAAAAATCGAAACAAAATCGAATTTGATAGTTTACGGCGAACGCGGAAAATGGAATCGGTTAGGCGCATACATCGTTCACGTCGCGCTTTTGACGCTTTTTCTCGGACATTTCGTCGCGCTGCAAACCGGATTTGATGCCGACGTACGGATGATGCCCGGACAAGTTACCAACGAAATTCAGATGATTCAGTTCAAGCTGGACAAACAGGAACGCTACAAAGTCGCGCTGCCTTTTACAATTTACTGCACGGACATCGAACAGGATTTAATTGACCCGAAGGGTTCAATTAATATTCAAAATACGATTGATTGGCACACGCGGATCAAAATTGACGATCCGCAATACGGCGAAACAAATGCTGATGTCAGTTTAAATCGTCCTTTCACTTATCGCGGCTACCGATTTTTTCAGGCGAGCGCGATTACGCTCGGAAGCGCGAGAAATATGGTTTTGGAATTGACACCGCAAACCGGCGGTCAATCTTTTACCGTTGATTTGGTGCGTAATGGTTCGGTAAATCTGCCGGACGGAACGAAAGTTGATTACGAAGCGTTTTTCCCGGATTTTACGTTTAATCAGGAAGGAAAACCCGACACAAAATCGGCGGAATATAATAATCCCGCCGCTGTTTTGAATGTAACTTCGCCGAACGGAGACAAAAATAAAGTTTTCGCATTTGCGGCAAGTTTATCTGATAAAATTCCGGTCGGCGCACCAAAAGCCGGTTACAAATGGCGTTTGAAAAGTTTCGAGAAATCGCCGCTGGCGCACGTTTTGTCAATTAAATACGATCCTTATAACGCGGCATTTATCGCGTGGTATATCGGCGGATTCGGTTTAATCGGCGCATTGTGTTTCGTGTTTTTTCTGTCGCACAAAAGAATTTGGGCGATGATCGAGGAACGCGGCGAAAATAAATTTGAAGTTGTTTTGGGCGGCGACGCGAACCGTAACCAGCCCGGATTTGAAGATAAATTTAATAAAATAAGCGACGCTCTAACAAACGAAAAATCAGTCGCTCAAAATTAAGTTTTGTCGAATTTGGCAAGTTTTTGCCGAGGTAATTTATGGAAGAAGTAAGACGGATTCAAAACAAATCAACATTTCGCGCATATCTGCCTGCAATTTTGGCACTTGTCGGCGCGTTTTTGATGTTATTTTTGCGTATTGAAATCGGCGCGAAATTTATTTCCGACGCTGCGTTGATGATGATCGCGCTGGCGTGTTATATTTTCGCCGCGCTTTTTCAACTGACAAACCTTTACGCGCCGTCGGAAATGGCGCAGAAAATCGGTTTATGGACGGCGACGCTCGGCGTATTTTTTAATTTGTCGAGTTGGCTGGTGCGCTGGGTCGGCGCGTTTGACCGCGAAATTGCGATGATGCGCGAAAGCGGAAATATGGCGACACCTTGGTTTTTCCGCTATATTCCGTTCGCCAATCTTTACGATTTGAGTCTGGCGTTCGCGTTCGGCGCGGGAATTACGACGCTTCTGCTGGCAAATCGTCAAAAATTTCAATTTTTGAGTGCGTTCACGCTTCCGCTTGCCGCTTTAATTTTAACTTTGGCGCGGTTTATCGGACCGGAATTTATTGATTTGCCGCCAGTTTTAGATTCGTATTGGCGACCGATTCACGTCGGCGTGGCTTCTTTGAGTTACGGCGTGGCGTTGGTTTGTTTTGCGGTGGCGGTTATTTATTTATTAAAAGACAAAGTAAAAGTCGAGGCGATGGCGATTTGGTCGAGCATTTTTACGCTCGCGGTCATCGGAACGGTCAGCAAATTTTCGGTTTTCACGGAATTTGTCTACCGCGCCGGACTTTTCTTGCCGAGTTCGCCAAAACCTTTTTCGTCGCCGTTTCGCCTTGAAATCCCTTATGTCGGCGCGATGTTGGTAATTTCGGGCGTTTTGCTACTCGGCGTAATCGTTTCATTTTTGATTTATCTTTATCAAAATAATGAAAGCGCGAAAAAAATCGGACATATTTTGCTGAAAATTTCACTGGCGACGCAAATTTTGGCGATTGCGTTTCTGGTTTCGGGCATCAAATCTACAACCGACATTCCCGCAAAATTACAGACGCAAATTGCGAATAATCAAAGTCAATTAATTATTGCCGGAAAAGAACTCGCTTCAAAACAAGGTCTTTCCGCGCAGGAATTTTCAGCTTTAACGCCGATGCAGTTTGAACAGGCGGCAAAGCAGTTTTTGCAGTCGAACGGCGATAAATTATTTTTGAGTTTGAATACGAATCCGGTCGAACTCGCCGGTTTGATTACCGCGCTTGCCGGAACGTTTTTCGTTATTTTATTCGGCTTCAAAACGGAAACTCTGCGCGAACGGCTTCCCTCTTTGGAATCGCTCGACGGTTTGATGTATAAAACCGCGAGTCTGGCGTTTGCGGGTTTGGCGATGCTTTTAATCACCGGCGCAATTTGGGCAAATGAATCTTGGGGCAGACCTTGGGGTTTTGACTCGAAAGAAACCGGCGCGTTAATCGCGTGGCTGACTTACGCTGCATTTTTGCACACGCGGATTTCGCGCGGTTGGTCGGGCAGAAGTTCCGCTTATTTCGCCATCGTCGGATTTCTTCTGGTGATTTTTACTTATCTCGGGGTCAGTTATTTATTGCCGGGTCTGCACAGCTACGCTTAGTTTCTTGATTGATTTACGATTTTTAAAATGCAGAAAAACATTTCATTCGGCGTTATCGGCTTAATCATTGGCTTGGTCATCGGTTTTTTCGTCGCCAACAAAATCAACCGTCAGGAAATCGCGCAGCAAAATTCGCCTCATCCTGAGATAAACGCGCCGTTTTTAAATCAGCAAACGCAAGCCGTCAGTGTCAAACCGAATGAACAAAGCGGCGGCGGAATGCTGCCGGAAATTGCTGAAACTTTGGATAAAGCAAAAAGCGAACCGAATAATTTCGAAGCGCAAATGAAAGCGGGCGATATGTATGCGAAAATTCAGAAGTTCGATACGGCTGTCGAATTTTATGAGAAGGGCAACCAATTAAAACCCGAAAATTACGAAGCACTCGTGCTAATCGGCAACACTTATTTTGATTCCAAACAGTTTGAAAAGGCGGAAAAATGGTATGAGCAGGCACTGGCGAAAAAGCCCGACGACGTAAATGTGCGAACCGATTTGGGAATCACTTTTGTCGAACGCGCCAGTCCCGATTTAGATCGCGCCGTCAAAGAATTCCAGACTTCCCTGCAAACCGATCCGAAACACGAACCGACGCTTTATAATCTCGGAATCGCTTACTATAAAAAAGGAAACGTCGCGGAAGCGGAAAAAACTTTAACTCAACTCGAATCAATCAATCCGAACAGTCAATTATCGACGCGCCTGAAACAAATTGTTTCCGAACCATAATTTACAAATAGAGATAATTTGCAGGAATAACAGAATTAACGGGATTTTAGAAAATGATTTATTCCTCTTCATCCTGTTATCCCTGCAAATTGTTCTTAACGGCTGAAACTTCTTTATTCAATGATGGTTCTTTCAACATCGAGAATCGAATGACGTTCGATTTTTCCGCCTTTAATCGTAATGGTTAAAACTCCGTTGATTATATTAAAGCGCACAACGTCGCTCATTTGATGTTCGATTTTTGTTCCGTCTTTTAATAAAACGATCAATCTAATATTTTCCAAAGGATTCGGCACAATCGGTTTTGGAGTTACAACTTTTCCAGATATTATTCTGCCGTTTTTTCCACTTCTGACTCTAACGGTTTTTTCGGCTGACGGCGTTTCAGGTGTCGCTTCGACTTTTTCCGCCGTCGGTGTTTTTTCTATATTCTCCGCAACTCCTGCATTATTCTCTTTTTTCGGTTCTTCAACGATAGAATTTTTATCAGCCGATTCGTCAGCGACCGTGATTTTGGCGGAAGTTTCGTTTTGGGGTTCGGTTACGATTTCCTTTTCAGTTTCAGCTTTGCTTGTATTTTCTTCAACGTTTTTCTCAATCGTAATTATTGTCTTGCCTGAATCTTCGGCATTCTTTACTTCCTTTGTCGGTTCTTCGACGCTCGCCGTTTCTTTATTTTCCGAAGTTGGCTTCGATTTTTTGACTTTCGGTTTAGGTTCGGCTTTGGCGACGGTTTCCTTCGGCAAAGGAGTCGGTTTCGGTTTCACGCTAATTATCGTGCCGACGGAATTGACGCGCACATCGGTTTCACCGACTGATTTCACCTCCGGCAGTTCGGGCGCGGAATTTTCGGCAGTTGCCGGCAAAGGCGCGAAACTTCCGGCAAATTTTATGCGATACGTCGCGTCGTCGTCGTTTGGTGTGCGTCCCTGAATTCTCAAAATTAACTTTTCCGGCTTTCTCAAATAAATTACGCGCCCCGTTTCGCTGTCGGAAATATCGGCGTAAATCGTGATTTTTGTCAAGGATTTCAGATTGTTGGCGGTAAAAATTTCAATGTCGCCGTTAAAATTTTTTGTTTGGACGTTGACGAAGACATCGCCCTGAACGCCGTTAAAAGCGTAGAAATAATTCGTCAAACGCGCGTCGCCGATGTCCCGCGCCGGAACTTTGCCGCTGATTTCGCCCGTCGTAATCGGAGTCGGAAAATCCTGACGAATTGATTGCGCGTTTGAAACGCCGAATGCAAAAAAAACGATGCAAAGCAATAAGGGGAAATTTTTAATTTTTAACTCTAATTTTTTCATTTAATCAAGGTCTTTCCGCAAATGAACCAGACGCGATGTTTCTTCGTAACCAAGATTTTGATGCGCTTTAAGGCTCAAATCATTTCCGATTTCCGCATCCGAAGCCATTTCCTGACAGCCTTTAGCACGCGCCCAATTTTCCGCGCCGCGCACTAATTTTCCGCCGATTCCGTATCGCCGAAATTCCGGTTCGACATACCAACCTTCCAAATATCCGACGTGATCGCTATGACAATCTTCGACAAACGGGCGAATGCTGGCTTCTAAAAAGCCGATGAGTTTTCCCGTTTCCGTTTCGGCAACAAGCACGAACTGCGTTTCCGTATGTTCATAAATATCGCGCATTTCGGCTTTGTGTTCATCGTCGCTCGAACCTTCCCACAAAAGTTTTCTTAATCGAAACCATTCGGTTATATCTTTTTTCAAAATCGGACGCACTCGAAAATTTTGCTGTGTCATTAACAAGTGATTTTACCAGTCTTATTCAAAGACAACAACAAAAATGTACAAAAGTGTAAAAGCAAATCTCAACATCCAAACTTTCCAAACATCAATACATAAATTTGCAAAACTAAAAAACACAAAGGCTGTCGAACATTTTACTTCGACAGCCTTTGTGTTTTTTATTATTTCACAGTCGTTAGGCTTTTGCCGCCTGCGCTTTGCCGCGCAAAATTTCCAGAGCTTTTTTCATCTGCAAATCTTCCGGCGACGGTTTCGGCTGTTCGGCTTTCGGTATCGGCTGCGGTTTCGCCTGCGGATTCGGTTGATTTTCCTGATTTTCCTGTTCCTGCTGGTCAACCAAATTTTCAACTTCAATCGGTTCAGGCGTTTCAGGTCGTTTTACTTCAACCGAAGGTTTCACGCCGGAAGTCAATCTGTCATTCGACAAAAACGGGTTTCCATTTGCCGAAGCCCATTTTTCAGTCGTCAAAAGCAATCCGTCGCCGCCGCGCAGCGTAAATAATTGCTGCTGCGTTCCCGCGCCGAAACTTCTTTCGCCGACGACTTCACCGCGTTTGCGCTCCAGCATCGCCGAAGCGACGACTTCCGCCGCGCCCGAAGTTCCCAAATCAATCAGCGTGGCGACATCGCCGCCGAACAAATACTTATTTGGATCAGCCGTAAATGTCTGCGTAACTTTGTTGTCGCGCCCGATAGTTTCCGCCAGATTGCCGTCTTTGATAAAGATGTTAGCCACATCAACCGCTTCTTTTATATCGCCCGCCGCGACGCTGCGAATGTCCAGAACAATTTTCTGCACGCCTTGTTTCATCAAATCCTGAACTTTAGCGCGAATATCGGCGGCTTCGCCTTTTTCGAGGCTGTAAACTTTGATAACGCCGATTTTGCCGTCTTCAATTTTTGCTTCCGATGAGGGAATCTTATAACTTCCGCGTGAAACCGTAATAGTTTGCGGTTTTGTCGCCGTTCGCAAAACACGCAGATTAATTTTTGAACCGGCTTCGCCGAGTAAAAGATTACGCGCATCATATAAGGAAATGTCGCGGGTCGCTTTAGTTCCGATATATTCGATAACGTCGCCCGCTATGAGTCCGGCTTTGTCGGACGGAGAATCTTTAATCACCGAAACGACGTAAAGATAACCGGAAACCTGCGAAAATTCCGCGCCGATTCCAGCTAACGTATCTTGTTTTTTTCCTTGGTAATCCTTAACCTGTTCAGCCGTTAAATAAGACGAATAAGGATCGAGTCCGGCAGCCAAACCGCGCATCGCGCCGGCGCGAACCTTTTCCAGATTCGGTTCGTCAACATAATCGTTTTGAATATGCTGCAAAACACTTTCAAAAATGCGGATTTGTGCTCCCGCATCGTTAATCGGCTGCTGCGCCTGAGTTGACAGCAAACCGCCGACAACCGCGTACAACGCGACCGCCGCTGAAAATAACCCGATAAAAAACTTTCCGCGATATGACATTCTTTATACCTCAATTACAATTAAAAAAACTGTTTTCAATTATCCATTATTCATTATTTACGTGCAAGAACAAGAAACGACTAATCGAGAAGATTTTACAGATGTTTTTCGCGCACCTTTGACAGGCAGATTACTGGCTCTCGATTTAGGCACAAAACGCATCGGTGTCGCCGTCAGCGACGAACTGCAAATCACGGTTCGCGGCTTGTGCGTTATAAAACGCACGAGCTGGAAAAAAGTTCTCAAACAAATCATCGCTTTTCTGGAAGACTTTGATGCCGTCGGTTTGGTTTTGGGTTTGCCGTATAACTTTGACGGTTCGGAAAGCGAAATGTCAGCAGAAGCGCGAAGATTGGCGCGAAATTTTTCGCTTTCGATCAATGTTCCCGTATTTTTACAGGATGAACGAGTTTCCAGTTACGAAGCCAAACGCCGTTTGTGGGAAACAGGTTTGAGCGAAAAAGAAGCGCGAAAAAAAGTTGACAGCGAAGCCGCCGCGATTATTTTGAGCGATTTTATCGAATTGAGAAACCAATTACTTAATAGATAAATTATTGCGGACTCATTAATAAAATTTCTTTGGCGACTTTTTCAATCGCTGATTTGCTGAAAGGAAAAACAGGTGTATTGCCGTTATACCAATTGTCGAGTTGATCCGCCCAATGCGGAGATTTATCTTCATTCAAGACAATTACCTGTAACTTTTCCCGGACTTTATCTGGCTTCCGTTGCAACTACTATCAGAACTGCCGGAAACGTCGAACCATTTTCGGATTTCAGAATAAAAAAGGACATTGACACAGGCATTTTTCCGGGACCTTCTATTGAAATAACTGCTCCTTGTCTTGACGGAAAATCTTCGATATTTCCACAAATGAATAAACTGCAAAGCCCGAAAGATGCGACATCATTTGTCAATTATTGGGCGGATGAAGGTTTCACTTCTTTCAAAGCATATACGGGTATTGAAAAAAAACACTTTGAAGGCGGCGATTGATGCTGTTCATAAAAGAAATTTGAAAATTACAGGGCATCTTTGTTCCATGCTGTCAATAATCGTTCCGCCAACCAATGCCACAACTCACTCTTGGGCGTTTGGCTGATTAGTCGCCGCAATGAAAAATAATCCGACACAAAGGCTGAGCCAGAAGAGATTTTTGATTGATATTTTACTCGTATTCAAATATTTCGCCCCTGCATAATTCTAAAATAAATCCGATTGTGGTCTAAAAATATGACTGCTTCAGTTTTAAGGTTCTAATCCCGGTTCATAAGTCGTGATAAATTCCATAAACTTCGATGTTTCGATCATATCTTTGCCCATAAATCTGATGCTGTGTGCGTCGGTGCGTTTGACGATTGATAAATAGCTCAAGACTTCCGACGGAAGGTAATTTTTGAAGCGAACGTCCAATTGAACAGGTGTTTTCAGTTTATACGGCTTGAAATCTTTGATGCGACCGACTGCCCTTTTGACCTTCTCACGAATCAGCGAATAGACGGCTTCAGGCATCATTGTTATTGCGGAGTGAAAGCCGTAATTCCATTTCACAATCGCACCTTCTAGATCGCCCAACAGCGTAGAAACTTCCTTCACCGCCGCGTCATCGCCCGAAACCATAATAATGGGAACATTAAAATGTCCGGCAATCGCCGCATTAAAGCCGCCTTTCGACATAGAAATATTATTAAGCTGCACATCAGCCAGCCGCGCACTCGATATTGTGTGCGCCCGCACGCCTTGCGGGTTGGTCGTGCTTGAGTGATAGCCGAGAAAAACCACGCCGTCAAAACTCGCGTCAATGCCCTGCATCATCACCAGCGGACGCGGAAAACCACGGACAAGCAGAATATTTTTCGGCAGTTTCTCAATCAGCAAATTCTGCGCGTTGCCGTGCGAATCGCTGACGACAATCTCTGTCGCTCCGGCTTCAAACGCAGCTTCGATGGCGGCGTTGACCTCCTGCGTCATAAATTCCCGAAACTGTTGATACTCAAAGCCCGCCGGAGTCAACTGCTCCGCCGTAACCGCCCCGACAACTCCTTCCATATCTGCTGAAATGTATATTTTCATCTTTTTTCTTGTGCCTCCGCCGTTTGAAATAGCTTAATTATTCACAATTTATAACAGGAAAAATCGCCCGCCCGATCAACCGTTACGCGCAGACAGTCTTCGTGCTGCGGATCATTTGAGCGGTGCGGCTCGATCTTTAAAACTTTGATATTGCAGATTCGTTTCCCGCCTTCGATTCTCAGGTTTGCCGGCACGAGATTTTCGGGAACATCGCCGAAAAAATGAACGCATAATTCAAGCTGCCGACTGTTTTCGACGATTTCAACGTAATCAATGCCGTTCAAACCGTCGTCTTCATTCGCCTGATCGCGCATCAATCGGCGACGCTGCTCATCGCTGCATTTCAAATCCATATTGTTCATCGCGCTCCTCCCGACACAAAAGTTTCCGTTCGCGTTTCCGCCGTGCGGTTGACGATGTAATTCAGTTCGACGCGCAAAATTGAATCTTCGCTCGACACTTCGAGCGACTGCACTTGAATCACATCGCCGAGCCATTGCTGGAGCGATGCCTGCACGGTGAACTGCATCGCCGCCGCAAGTTCGGGACTGTTCGGCGCGAAAACCATCTGCAGCAAGCCGCTCCCGAAATCAGGACGATTGACACGCTCGCCCGGATTTGTAAAAAGCAGCTGCTCGATCATATCCCGAATGTGGTCGTCCGTTCCGGTGTCGGCAGTGCGCCCGCGTTTATCAAAGTGAAATGGAAAATCAATGTTCATCACAACCTCATAAATTAGGAATAAAAAAAATACTTTTATTCATCGCTCATCAATGCTTTTTACGTTCCGCTCACGCGGGTTTGCGCTGCAAGAATTAAAAGCGGCGTTCCGTTGGGAGCGCAGACGGCTTGGCTGTCAAGCAGCAAAAGCGGCTGACCGTTCGAAGTAATGCGCGTGGCGGCGGTTATCCACTGCGCCGTGACGCACGGCGACGGCACACCGCCGACATTAAACGGACAGCCCGTTATCAGATATGGCGCGGTCATCGTTACAGTCGGTTGACCGCTGACCGTTACGCGCGGATTCGGCGCGGTCGGCTGTGCTTGTCCGGCGTGAACGCATTGCACCTGCGCTCCGACGTGCAGTAAAAATCCCGGCATAATTTTTTCCTCCTTTTGACCGATTTCAAATGACATTTATCGCGCCGTTGTTAATATCTACGGCAGGTCCGACCATCGTAAGGCTCGCGCCTTTGCCGTTTTGAATGTAAATTCCCGTGTCGTTGACGATAATGCTGGCTCCGGTCGTGCTTTTAATCATAATGCCGCCGGTCGGACCGGGAACGTCGCTGATCACAATCGCGTTCTGCAAAGCCGTTTGCAAAACAATGCTCGGACTCAACGGATTTCCCGCTAACGCCAACGCCGGAACTTCCGCCGCAATGCCCCAAAAGCAGCCCGTCCAAATCGGATAATCCGGGTCGCCCTGCTCGAATTCGATCCAAACGCCCGAACCGATTTGCGGCACGACGTAAACGCCCGACTGTTTTCCGGCGATGGGCAGACAGGGCATCGCCCAACTGGTCGGTATCAGACCGGAAACATCGGGAACGATGGCTTGTATGCGCCCGCGCTGTTCGGGGTCAATATTATTAAAAACCGTGCTGCGGTATTTACCATAGTATTTATTTTTCTCATTCATGGAATCACCGCCGGAACTGTTGAAATAAGTCCGTTTCTACTGAGTTTAAAGCTCTGTTTATATTCGCCGCGTTTGATGTTATGCGTCACGCTTTTGACATAATGCAAGCCGTCAAACGCCGTTCCCGCGCCGCGCACGCCGACAAGCTGCCGCGCCTTCAAAATGCGCCCGTAACGAAGCACGTCAAGCGTTCCTTCGCCGGTTACGGCTTCCGCCATTTTTGCCGCTTTTGCCAAACCGATCATAATCGCCTGCGCCGCCGGTCTTTTCGATAAATCGTCGCTCACCGGTTCGAGGTGCGTCGGGATCGGCGGAATCAATCCGAGCGGCGGATTCAGAGGCGTAATCGGCGGCAGCGGAATTACCAGCACCGCTTTGGTAATTTCGTTATAAAGATAAACGGTCGGAATTCCGTTCTTGTCGTTATCAAAATTAAATGACAGCGATTCGACATTCGTGTGCGCGTCCATATTGATATTCAATGCCGGCTGCGGTACGCCGACTTTGATTTGCGGTCCCCAGTATGCGACATTCGCGCCCGGCACGGGACCCGGCTCAAGATAAAAAACATAACCGACGCGCTCCGCCAATTCGTTAATATATTCGAGATCGGTTCCCTTTTGTCTGGCAATCACGGTCGTCGGCAGCACGACATCAATCAAAATGCTCGGCACGATCAGCGGAATAATACCCAAAAACGCATATTTTAATAAAAGCAGCGCGACTCTGCCTTCCGACGGAACTGCCGGAAAAGGAAAACCGCTAAAATCCGTTTTGTTCATCAGAACGGTTAAATCTTCCCCCGTTAAAGTCAGCGTCGAATGTCCGGCATCGCCGCCCGGCACAATCTGATGATTCGTTACCATTCCGTCCATTAACACATTCGGCATTCCGTTGAGCGTCACGACAATTATCACGCGCAATAATGGAATCGGACTGCCGCCGCTCAACAAAAACAGCGTGTGCAGCGGCGAGCGCGTGCCGAGCGTAAAGGACAATTGAAAACCGCTTTTGCCGACATCGTTGGTCGTTACGGTAACTTGTGTCAGCGCGTCCAGCACCGATTGCGGCACCGCAATCGGCACTATCGGTCCCATCATCAATGTCAGTTGAATACCTTTAAGCATTTGGAATTCCGGGAACGCCTTCCGGCAAAGTAATTCGCAAGCGTCGCCCAATCCTTTCGGTCAACTCATCAGGGCGCATCGCGCCGTTTGCATCACACACGCGCCAGAATTGTTCGGGGTCGCCCAAATATTGCGCGGTAATATTATCTAATCGTTCGCTCTGCGTAACGATGTGTTCATAAAACAAAGCAAAGCGTTCGGGCGACGGCACAAAGCGGCGGCGCAGATAGACGACGATTTTGCCTTCGGGCGTTTCGATCTTCATCGCTTCAATGCCGTAATAGCGACTAGTCGGTGAAAAATTGTTTATCATTTATCTCTTCTCCTTCTACGGAATTCCCGCGATGCCGCGCGCGTTTAATACGCCGCCGTTCATCGCGGCGAATTTCTCTTTTTGCTGTAAATAATTCATAAACAAACCGCCGCCTTTATGGTCAAATCCGAGATCGTTGACGCTCAAAACGCGCAATCCCAAATTCACCTTCGCGCGAATCGGATTGAGATTCGGGTCAAACGCCTCTTCCGTGATACTCATTTCGGTAACGCGCCCTGTCGAAACAGATTGTGCATAAACGCGCCGACATTTAGAGTCCGTTTAAATTTTTAAGAAGCCAGTTGTCTAAGCATCAAGCGAATCATCGCCAAATGGATCAACGCTCTGGAAACTTCTACTTTTTCTTCATAGTCTTTGACAAGGCGACGATTCCAGATTAACCAGCCGAAA
>JBBSIE010000069.1:0-21432 GCA_038232235.1 Pyrinomonadales bacterium
ACCAAGTTTCGCGGATTGTCAAAAAACAGTTTTTATTTCACTTGAAAGAGTGTGAGTTTCGATTCAATTACAGAAAAGAAAATCTCTACGCTTTGCTTTTGAAAATTTGTAATGATAATGATCTTATCTAGTCTTGACCCTATTTTTAATATTTCGCCTAATGAACCAAAAAACAGAAATCACGCCCGAAATTGACGACGAAAAATTTTTCACCAAACCTTTACTCATCATTTATTTAACGGTTTTTATTGATCTCGTCGGCTTCGGCATCGTTATTCCCGCACTGCCTTTTTACGTCGAAAGCGACGCTTTTCGCGCAACGCCGTTTGAAATCGGCATTTTATTCGCGTCTTACAGTTTGATGCAGTTTATTTTTTCGCCGATTCTCGGCGGTTGGTCTGACAAAATAGGTCGCCGTCCGGTTTTGTTTTTCTCGATTATCGGTTCGGCAATCGGTTATCTTTTGATTGGTTTCGCGTTTGCGCTGTGGATGGTTTTCGCCGGCAGAATCGTCGCCGGCATTACGGGTGGCAATATCTCGACGGCGCAAGCCTACATCGCCGACGTAACGACGATCAAAAACCGCGCCAAGGGAATGGGATTTTTCGGCGCGATGTTCGGTTTGGGCTTTATTTTCGGTCCGGCAATCGGCGGCATTTTAAGCCGCTACGGAATCGGTTTCCCGTTTTTTTTCGCCGCCGCTTTGTCTTTTCTCAATGCGACTCTGCTTTATTTTATTCTGCCCGAATCAATCAAAAAAGATTCGCAAAATCGCCCGAATATTCGTAAAAACCGCGTCGCGGAAATCATCGAATCTCTGCGCGATCCGCATTTCGGAACATTGACCGCCATTTATTTTTTTCTCATAACTTCATTTTCGATAATGACTTACGCCTTCGTTTTATACACCATCGAGCGTTTCGGCTACACCGCCGAGCAAAACGGTTACATCTTTGCGTTTATCGGCGTTTTGGCGGTCATTTTTCAAGGCGGAGTTTTCAGCAAGTTGGCGAACCGATTCGGCGAAAGTATTTTGACGATTGCCGGTTGTTTTCTGATGACTGTGAGTTTTTTTACGATTCCTTATATCAGCCCGAATTTCGGCGGTTTAATCGGTTTATTAATTGTAACCGCGCTTTTGGCAATCGGAAATTCGATGGCTTCGCCCGCGCTGACGAGTCTTGCGTCGAAGGTTTCCGATCAAAACGAACAAGGCAAAACATTGGGTGTTTTGCAGTCCGGCGCGAGTTTGGCGCGTGCCGTCGGTCCCGCCGTCGGCGGCATTTTGCTCAATAATCAATTTAATAAAGTTGACGATTTTACGATTCAGCGAACTTTTTGGACGGCGGCGGTTATTATGATTGTGGCGATTGTTATTGCGGTTTATTTTGCGAAAATGGAACGAAGGCGCGTTCTAGTGTGATTTATGCGGAAGCCCGCACGAAGTAAGGGCATTTTTCGCCCTTACTTCGTGCGGGCTTCCGCATTTTAAAGAACAGTTTCGAGTTTCCAATTTTCATCGGCGAATTCGTCATTCGATTTGATAATCAGCCAGTTTTTTTCTTGTTTCCACATTTTCACGAGCGTAAATTCGCCTTTTAATTTTTCGCCGTCAAATGTAAAAACGAGTTTTCCTTTTTCAAGCTGTTTTTCGGCATCGTCGTCTGTTTCAAATTCACCTTTGTCCCAGATGCGGACTTCGCCCGCGCCGTAACTTCCTTCGGCGAGCGTGCCTTCAAAACCAATGTAGCCGAGCGAATGATCGGGAACGTGAACTGCCAATCTTTTTTCGTGCGGATTCATCGAAACGCCTTTCGGCACTGCCCAGCTTTTCAAAACGCCGCCGATTTCCAGACGCAAATCATAATGCAGCCGCGAAGCGTGATGTTCGTGAATGACAAAGCGTTTTCGCATAAAATATAAGGACTGGAGCGCAAGCGGCTCGCTTGCCGCCGTTCCAGCGAAGCGAGGAACGGCAACGGCGTTTGATTATCTAAAACTTTTTAGAATGTGAAGCGTGTCCGTTCATGCTTTGCACCGAACGGACGGCAAGCGAGCCGCTTGCGCTCCAGTCTTTTATAAAATTGCCGTTAAAAAATTATTCTTCATCGCGTCCGTGAACATGGGCGGGCGGATGCGTCGCTTCGACTGCCGTGAACGATTCGATAATTTTATATTTGTGCGCCGCGCCTTGCGGCACAACGTAGGAATCGCCTTTTTCAAGCGTAACCATCTGACCTTCGAGATGAAGTTCGGCTTTGCCCGAAATTACGTAACCGACTGTTTCATAATCGCGTGTGTGCAACTCCTTGTCGTCGTTCGGCGGTTCGTTTTCCCACAAACGCATCGCTATACTTTTGCCCGATGCCATATATTTTTGTCCCATTTCGCCGCTCGGCGAATTGTCCGAATCTACTTTTGTTACTGTCGTATCACTCATATTTTTGTTTAATTTCCTCCTTGTTTGTCTGCAAAGTTTTGCAGTTTTATTATTACATAAATCTTTTTTTTTCGCTTTGTTCAAATTATGCAGTTTTCACATACAAGCATATTTCCCTTTGACTCAAATGCTTCTTAAAAGTTAATCTTTGATAGTCATTTTCGTCGAAATCTTTCACTATGGAACAACATTTTTACGAATTATTTGAACAATACGGCATTTACGCGGTTTTTGCGCTATGCACGATTGAAGGCGATATTACGCTGCTGTTATCGGGCGTTATGGCTCACAGCGGATTTTTCGGTCATTTCAGTTTCCTGAAAGTTTATATTTTCGGCACGCTCGGCGGTCTCGTCGGCGACAGCGTCGGTTATATGATCGGGCGCGTTTTCCGCGAAACGGTCAAAGATTACGGCTTTTACAAAATGGCGCAGCCGCGCATTGAAAAACTGATTGATAAATTCGGCGGTTTCGCCATCATAATTTCCAAATATATTTACGGAATTCGCGGCGCGATGTGCGTTTTTTACGGCATCGGAAAAATGCCGTATCTGCGTTTTTTGCTGCTTGACATAATCAGTTGTTCGCTGTGGGTTTTGATTTTATCCGGTGTCGGTTATTTTTTCAGCGGAGCAATTACCGGCATTATCGGCGATTTTAAACAAATCGGCATTGCGCTGTTTTTTATCGTAATGTTCGGCATCGTCGCTTTTTACCTAATCGAACGCTATTGGCTGTCGGAAAAAGTCGAAGAAGTAAGACCGGAAACGATTCATAAAATCGAAGAGAGAATCCACAAAGTCGAAGAAGCCGCGCAGGTCAAACTTCACGATCTCGGCGAACGACTTCATTTGACGAGCCAGCCGAACCGCGAAGAGGTCAAAGAAACCAAAGAAGAAACGGCAAAAGTCGCAAATGACTAAATCCGGCTAATTGTTATTTGTTAATTGTAAATGGTAATATGAACAGCAATTAACAGTTAATCATCAAAAATCCACAAGCTAAAATATGATAATCGAAACATCCGCGCCGACGAGAGTTGATTTGGCGGGCGGAACAATTGACATTCCGCCGCTTTTTTTGTTTCACGAAGGCGCGGCAACCGTAAATTTCGCGGTTAATTTGATGGCACACTGCCGAATCGAAACACGCAGCGACGATAAAATTATTATCGAATCAATTGATCGCGCCGAAAAATTTGAAACTTCGCTCGATAAAATCTGCGAGTTGAAGAACGAAATCCGTCTCGAACTGCTTTCCAAACTCATCTATTTTTTCAAACCGGAAGTCGGTTTTACGATGACGACGGAATCGCAAGCTCCGGCGGGCGCGGGACTTGCGGGTTCTTCGACGCTGAACATTGCCTGCATCGGCGCGTTAAATCGTCTGGTCGGCAATCGTTATGCGCCCGACAAATTTATTCAGATTGCGGCAAATATTGAAACGCAGGTGATCAAAGTTCCGGCGGGTTTTCAGGATTATTATTCAGCACAATACGGCGGAGCGGCGGCGATTCATTTTCGCTTTGACGGAATTCTGCGCGAAGCGTTAAATGTTGATGTTAAAACGCTTGAAGATAGAATCGTCATTTGCTACACGGGCGAACCGCGCAATTCCGGCATTAATAATTGGGAAATCACAAAAAATCATATTGACGGAGACGTAAAAACTTTTGCGGTTTTTGAAGGTATCCGCGATACGGCGCGTAATCTGCGCGACGCGCTTTTGGCAAACGATTGGAAAAATGTCGGCGAAATTTTAAAAGCCGCGCATCCGCAGCGCAGAAGTCTGTCGCCGAATATCACTACCGCGCAAATGGATCGGCTGATTGAAAAAGCCGAAGCAAACGGCGCGATTGCCGCTAAAGTGTGCGGCGCGGGCGGCGGCGGTTGTATCGCTTTTTTTTGCGAAGAAGGACAAAAACAAGAAGTCGAAAAAGCCTTAGCCGAAGAACAAAACGCGGAAGTTCTCGATTGGAAAATTTGTATGGAAGGTTTGACCGTTCAGGAAAAATAATCAGGAAATTTTAACGGCAAACTCGTTTTACGTCTTGGAGTCTGAAGTTGCGCCCTTGCTCACGCGCGGGCTTCCGCCTTTTCAATCGTTTTCGTCAGCGAGCGAAAAATATCGCGTCCGTCGTTCGAGCCGAGCAGTTCTTCGCAGGCGCGTTCCGGGTGCGGCATCATTCCTAAAATATTTCCTTCTTTATTGCTGATTCCGGCGATATTGTTGAGCGAACCGTTCGGATTTGCTTCGTCCGTCGTTTCGCCGTTTTCGTCGCAGTATCGAAAAATAATTTGATTATTTTTTTCGAGTTCCGCCAGAGTTTCGTCGTCGCAAACATAATTGCCTTCGGCGTGAGCAATCGGAACGGAAAGAATTTCGTCTTTTTCCAGTTCGCCGGTAAAAGGCGTTTGATTATTTTCGACTCTGATATTAACGTGCCGGCAAACGAAATGCAGATTGTGGTTTCTCATTAACGCGCCGGGAAGCAAGCCGGATTCACAAAGAATCTGGAAACCGTTACAAACGCCGAAGACAAGTTTTCCCTTTTTCGCAAATTCTTTGACCGCGCCGATGACGGGCGAAAAATGCGCCAACGCCCCGGCACGCAAATAATCGCCGTAGGAAAACCCGCCGGGAATAATCACCGCATCATAACCGCTCAAATCGGTTTCCTTGTGCCAGACAAAATCAACCGGCTGACCGACGTGCTTTGAAATAACGTGATAAGCATCGTGATCGCAGTTTGAACCGGGAAAAACTATTACTCCAAATTTCATAACTTTAGTGTTAAATGGTGAACGGTAGGATTTTCTACTTACAGCTCATCAATCATAACTCACTTGACGATTTCTACTCGATAATCTTCAATCACCGGATTTGCCAGAACGTCTTTTGCAATTTTTTCAGCTTCGGCTTTGGCTTCCGCTTCCGGTAAGTCAGCATTAAGAGCGATTTCAAAATACTTGCCCTGTCGAATATCGGCGACATTTTCAAATCCCAGAAGTTCAACCGAATGATGAATCGCCTTACCTTGCGGATCAAGGACACTCGGCTTTAAGGTTACATAAACTTTTGCTTTCATTTTAAACTCTCCAAAACAAAATATAAATTCTTACGCAATTTCTTATTTTTCGCAACGTCCTTGTAATAGATTCGCGTTAAATTAAAATTTGATTCTACTTCTATTAATTTATTCGCAATCCTAAAAAAGGAGATTTTTTAAATTATGCAAAATATGAATGGTAAAACCGCGCTTGGTTTGGATACCGGAATCGGAGTTTTAATTTGCTATTTCGGCAATCTTGCCTGCGGACTTCCGCTTGGTTTAATTTACAGCATACTTGTCGTCGTGCAAGACAAGACAAACAAAGTAGCGCGTTTTCACGCCTTCCAAGTTCTTTTTCTGCAACTTGCGGCGATTATTATTACAATTCCGCTCGTTATAATTTTCTTTGTCGCCGGTTTTATAGATAGTGCGGCAATCGGCTTGCCGCTTTTGACCACAGTTACCGGTTTAGCGATATTCGCACTGTCATTAGGTCTTTTGTATTTCATTGTTATGGCGGCAATTAAAGGTTACAACGGTGAAATTTATAAAATTCCGGTGATTGGAAATTTTGCTGATAAATACTCAAATTAATTTTCAGCATACCTTGTTCAATTTCAGCGAGATTTTCGGATCTCGCTTTTTATTTTATTTTAATAAATCACATTTATGAAAGCCTAATCGAAAACCCGTTCAAAGACCTTTTGGACATTTCGTAAGTAATGTTCAAATGAAAAAACTCGTTCGATTTCTTCGGTAGATAATTTATCCGTAATATTTTTATCGGCTTTGACCAGTTCTTTAAAATCCGCGTCTTCATCCCAAACTTTCATCGCATTTCTTTGCGCGTAAACGTAAGCGTCTTCGCGCGAAACGCCTTTTTGCGTCAACGCAAGGAGTAATTGTCCGCTAAAAACCAAACCGCGCGTCAGGTTCAGATTTTTCAGCATATTTTCAGGATAAACAATCAGCGTATCCAAAAGCGAGGTCGTTTTCGCCAAAATGTAATCCAAAGCCGACGACGAATCCGGCAAAACGATGCGTTCAGCCGACGAATGCGAAATGTCGCGCTCGTGCCAGAGCGCGACATTTTCCAAACCGACAATCGAATTGGCGCGAATCGTCCGCGCCATTCCGCAGATGCGTTCCGACAAAATCGGATTGCGTTTGTGCGGCATCGCGCTTGAACCTTTCTGTCCGGTTTTGAATTTTTCCTGCGCTTCTCTGACTTCCGTGCGCTGCCAATGGCGAACTTGGAGCGCGAATTTTTCCAAACTCGAAGCGATAATCGCTAGCGTACAGAGATATTCGGCGTAACGGTCGCGCTGAATGATTTGCGTCGAAATATCCGCCGCTTTCAAGCCGAGTTTTTCGCAAACTCTTTCTTCGACATCAGGATCGAGATGAGCAAACGCGCCGACCGCGCCGGAAATTTTGCCGACGGAAATAAGTTTTTTTGCTTTTTCCAGACGTGCTTTATTTCGTTGCATTTCCGAATACCAGAGCGCGAATGTCATTCCAAAACTCGTCGGTTCGGCGTGAATGCCGTGCGTTCTGCCGATTTGCGGTGTGTCTTTGAACTCAATAGCGCGGCGTTTCAAAACTTCCAAAAGCGCGTCAACTTTCGGCAGCAGAATGTCGCACGCTTCTTTTAATAGAAGCGCGTTCGCCGTGTCAACGACATCGCTCGACGTTAAGCCGTAATGCACAAAACGCGCCGCATCGCCGATATTTTCCGCCAGATTCGTCGTAAAAGCGATGACATCGTGATCGGTCGTTTTTTCGATTTTGTTGATTCTTTCGACCGTAAAAGCCGCTTTCGATTTTATTTCACGAAGCGCGTCTTTTGGGATAATTCCGTCCTCGGCGTGAACCTCGCAAACGGCGATTTCCACGTCGAGCCATTTTTGAAATTTATTATGCAGCGACCAAATCGCGCCCATTTCGGGCAGTGTGTATCTTTCTATCATTATTCTAGTTTTTTACCACAAAGAACACGGAAAACGCAGAGTTTTATTAATATCTCTAGATTAGCCAAATAAATGAATATTGTTTTGTTATGTGGCAATTTCCTCTGTGATTTCTGTGTCCTCAGTAATTGATTCTTCTTTGTTTTCCTCATTTATTTCCGTATCATTATCGCCCAGAACATCCTGAATATAAACCATTTGCACCAAAACCATTATCACGGCGAGCAGAGGAGTTGCCAGCACCAAACCCAAACCGCCGATCAAAACTCCGAGAGCCAATTGCGCGATAATCGTCAGCGCGGGCGGGAGTTCGACCGTTTTGCGTTCGATCATCGGCGTTATCAGGTTTGATTCGATCAGTTGAACAATAATATATAGAATCAAAACATAAAGTGCTTTCGTCGGGCTTTCGATAAAAGCCAGCAGAATCGCCGGAATTGCCGACAAAATCGGACCGAAATTCGGAATAAATGATAATAGTCCGGCAATTAATCCAAGCGTCAGCGAAAGCGGAACGCCGAGAAAATAAAGCCCGATCCACGTCATTAAACCGATGACGAGCATCGAACCCATTTTCCCGATCAGCCACCAACTCAGCGTTTCACCGGTTTCCGCCAAAATCTCGCGCACCCGCGCGCGGCGTTCAAACGGAAAAAGTTTGACGAAGCCGTGAATGTAAGTCTGCGGTTCGGTCGCCAGATAAATTGCCAGCAAAATAACGATAAAAAAGTTGGCGACCGCGCCCGCCGTGCTTGAAAAAAATCCGCCGACGCTTGAAATAAAATTTGCCGTATTCAGATTGTTGATTATTTCGTTGACACCCGGAAGTTGTTCGATGATCGCGTTTCCCCAACTGAATTTGGAAATGTAATCGCTGACATTCTGCGCGGATTTCGGCAGTTCGTCGCGCAGATGTTTAACCTGTTCGGCGACGCTCGGCGCAAGCAAGGCAATCGCGCCGCCTAAAATTACAAGCAAAAGAAATGAAACCAATACGACCGATAAACCTTCGGAAAGTTTTGTGTAGCGACGCGTCAAATCTCCCAAACCGCGCAGAAAAATTGCTATCAAAACGGCGGCGAAAAGCAGTAAAATAATGTCAATCGCATAATAAACCAATAAAACAAACAACAGCGCGGCGATGATAATTGCAACGGTAGTCAAAACGCGCCTGACAAATTTCTGATTGGTGTTCGGTAGTGAAATCATTGATTAAACAGATTTGAAAAGGTCAATTATCTATGCTGCACCGTTAATTTTCAAAACAAGTTTCCGCAATTTTCGCAGTTATGCGGAAAATGTTCATCAAAATTCAGAGGTAAATTGAAGTTTCTACTTGCCACAGCCGCGTAAATCGTGCATAAATATAAAAGTTAATCCTTCTCTCGCGTGTCAACGGCGATGCGCCCTTTTCTTTATAAGGCGTTTTGGATAGTTCGAGATTAGGTTGTTTTTAGTTGCAGAAGTAACTCAAGATTTTGAGTATCCGAAACCGACCCTTCGCGTTACAGACCGTTTCTCCGAAGCCACTTCGATTCGACGCTTCTTTTGAAAGCCTTTGTAAAAAACAAGGCAAGGTATATTTTTATGTCAACAAAACTTTATGTAGGAAATCTTTCCTTCGACACTTCAGGTCAGGATTTGGAAGAATTGTTCGGTCAGGTCGGAACGGTTGAATCGGCTTCGGTCATCGAAGACCGCGACACCGGACGTTCACGCGGTTTCGGTTTTATCGAAATGTCTTCCAAAGAAGAAGCGGCGCAAGCCATCGAACAATTCAACGGCAAAGAAGTTGATGGTCGTGAATTAAAAGTCAACGAAGCCAAACCCCGTGAAAGTCGCGGCGGCGGCGGCGGCGGCGGTCGCGGCGGTTACGGCGGCGGCGGCGGCGGTCGCGGCGGAAATCGCGGCGGCGGCGGCGGCGGTTATGGCGGCGGCGGCGGTTCGTCGCGTTGGTAAGATTTTTATAAACAGATCAAAAATACCTTTGCTCAATGCAGCAAAGGCATTTTTGTTTGCTCTTTCGGTCGCATCAAAACGCGCAAAGTTCCGCAGTTTGCAGCAGTTTTGCTCCAACTTTCAATCTGCAAATCAATTACCGCCAAAGCTGCCGTCGGCATCTCTTGAAATTCGCCGGTTAAATTTTTTAAAAGTTCCTCAAATCCCGGATTGTGTCCAACCAACATTAAAGATTCGAGATTATCGTTTTGCTCCGAGATAATCTGCAAAAGACAACGTGAACTCGCTTCGTAAATTTTTTCGTCATACCGGATTTCGCTTTCAATCTGCGCCGACGCGCGAACCAAAATTGCTGTCTGCGCGGCTCTTTTTGCGGGAGAACTGATAATCAAATCAGGCTGGAAATGATTTTCATAAATTATATTTCCCATAAAAGGCGCGGTTTCAAGTCCGCGTTCATTGAGCGGGCGATCAAAATCCGCCAAATCGGAATTGTTCCAACTCGATTTAGCGTGGCGCAAAATATAAAGTGTTTTCATCTTTTTAAATCAGTCGGAAACTTCTTGAAGGACAATCGGACGCGGCTGAAAAATCGCTTCAAGCGTCGAATAAATTTTCTTTTTTAATTTCTTGTCTTTCCGAACGGAAATCAGAACGTCGGTTACAGACAATATACCAACAAGTTTGTCGTCTTTGCCAATTACGACAAGACGTTTTAACTGATTTTTCCTCATTTTTTTCAGCGCGTCCTCGATTTTATCGTCTGCCGAACAAGAAATTATTTTGGTCATCATCAAATTTTCGACTTTTGACTGCGATATTTTGTCTTTTCCGTTCGCAAAAGCCAGACAAATATCACGGTCTGTAATTACTCCGACAATTTTCTCATCCGCGGCAACTACCGGAACAATTCCGCAATCGTGTCGCTGCATAATTTCGACAGCATTTGTCAATTTATCTTCAGGATGACAGAAGCCGACATTTTTGGTCATAAATTCTTTAACTTTCATAATTCATCAAATAGTAATTCAAAGGTAATTTGTTTTATTATTATAATTGAATATATTTAAAGATGAAAACACAAAAACTCGCCGCCATAGATATCGGCTCAAATTCACTAAAACTCGTTATTATCGAAGCCGCCGCCAGCGATTCTTTTACCGTGCTTTTGCAAGACCGTGAGCGCGTACGGCTCGGACACGAAACGCTTAAAAATCATTTTTTATCGGAAGAAGCGATTGATCTATCAGCCGCCGCGATTGCCAAATTTCGCTCGATTGCCGACAGCCGCGAAGTTGATTCGCTTCTCGCCGTTGCTACCGCTTCCGTGCGCGAAGCGAAAAATGCCGCCGAATTTGTTGACGAAATCGAAAGGCGAACGGGCGTTCGGATCGAAGTTTTGTCGTCGCTCGAAGAAGCGCGTTTGATCGGCGTGGCGGTCGCGCAATTTTACGGCGCGAATAAGGAATCGCTTTTAAATATAGACATCGGCGGCGGTTCGACCGAACTTTCACTGATGAAAAACGGTGTGCCGGATAAACTTTTTTCGATGAAACTCGGCGCGGTCGGTTTGACCGAGAAATTTATTTTCAGCAATCCGCCGAAAGCAAAAGAACTCAGAGATTTGCAGGCTGAAATAGTTTTCGCGCTCAAACAGCCGATGCGAAAGATGGAAGGCGAAAAGTGGAATTTTTCCACCGGAACTTCCGGCACGATTCTCAATCTTGCCGGTTTGATAAACGCACAAACGCCGGAAAAAACGGAAATTTCGCTTAAAAAATTAATCGCGCTGAACAAAATGCTGGCGAAAATTACTTTGGAAAAACGTGTCCAGCTTCCGGTTATCAGTCCGCAGCGCGCCGAAGTCATTGTCGCCGGCGGTCAGATTTTAGAAGGTGTAATGAGAGCGTTCGATATTCAGACCTTACAGCCGTGTTCGTATGCTTTGCGCGAAGGCGTGATTATTGATTATCTGCGCGAAATCGAAGCCGAGTCATTGCCGCCCGTGCCGGATGTCGAAGATATTCGGCTGCGCGATGTTTTCGCCATCGGCAGACGTTTCGGTTACGAAGAACAGCACGCTTTGCAGGTTGCCGCGTTAGCCGAAAAGATTTTTGACGCGCTCGCGCCGATTTATAATTTGAAAAGACACGGACGAACTTTGCTCGCCGCCGCCGCGCTGCTGCACGACATCGGTTATCATATTTCGCACGAATCACATCACAAACATTCACTTTATTTGATAAAACATTCGGAAATTACCGGATTTTCGGAAAACGAAAAACTGATGATCGCCAACATTGCGCGTTATCACCGGAAGGCACTGCCGAAAGAAAAACATCTCGATTATATGCAAATGAGTGAAAAAGACCGCAAAATTACGGCTCGACTCGGCGCGATTTTACGAATCGCCGACGCGCTTGATCGCGGCTACGAAAATCACGTCAAAGATATTCAATTTAAACTCAATAAAAAGAATTTGCAGTTGAAACTCGTCAGCGAACAAGATTGCACGATTGAGCGAAAAGCGATTGAGCAGAAAAAGGATTTGTTTGAATTTGCCTTTGCCTGTAAACTGGCTGCTGTTTAAGCTGACTTCTAGGAGAAATTTATATGTTCAAAATTATTTTGTTTTCATTGATTACGGCGGCTTTACTTTCGACGGTTTTCGCGCAAACTACGGAAGACAACAAATTAAAAGCCAAAAACTTTATTGATCTGCTTGTCAAAAAAGACTTTACAACAGCGGAAAGTTATTTTGCCGGTGAAATAAAAGATCAAATTTCGGCGGCAAAACTCGAAGAAATTTGGAACGGACTTTTATCACAGGTCGGCGGTTTCAAGCGTCAAGCCGATGTCAAAACCGAAAAAATTAAAGATGCGGAAAAAGTTATTACAACCGCTGAATTTGAAAATACGAAGCTCAATATCGAATTATCTTTTGACGCAAACGGCAAAATTATCGGATTGTTCTTCAGACCTGCCGCGTCGTCCGACGAAAAAGCGGAAACATACAAAAATCCCGATTACGCAAAGCCGGATTTGTTTGAAGAAAAAGAAGTTACGGTTGGTTCAGGAGAATTTGCCTTGCCCGCGACGCTGACCATTCCGAAAGGCAAAGGCGATTTTCCCGCCGTTGTTTTGGTTCACGGTTCGGGTCCGAATGACCGCGACGAAACACATCTAAATCCTGCCAACAAACCGTTTAAAGATTTGGCGCAAGGTTTGGCTTCCAAAGGCATCGCCGTTTTGCGTTATGAAAAACGAACCAGACAATACGGCGAAAAATTTGCGGCAAACAATAAATTTACGGTTAAAGAAGAAACGGTTGACGACGCGCTTTTGGCGGTTGGATTGCTACGTAAAACAAAAGCAATTGACGCGAAAAAAATCTACGTTCTCGGACACAGTTTGGGCGGATATTTAATTCCGCGCATCGGAAAGCGCGACTCGAAAATTGCCGGATTTATTTCTTTTGCAGGTGCGACGCAGCATCTCGAAGACGTTTATCTTGCACAAAATACTTATTTTGCGATGCTCAACGGTTCGATTTCTCAAGATGAACAAGTCAAACTCGACAAACTCAAACAACTCGCCGCCAAAATCAAATCTTTAAAGGAGTCCGATGCAAATCCGACGGAAATCTATCTCGGTGCGCCTGTTGCATATTGGCTTGATTTGCAAAATTATAATCCTCCTCTCGAAGCAAAATCCTTAAAACAGCCGATGTTGATATTAAACGGCGAACGCGATTATCAGGTAACGATAACGGATTTTCAAAATTGGAAAAACGCCCTTGGCACGAGGAAAAATGCAACCTTTAAATCTTACCCGAAACTCAATCATCTTTTTATGTCCGGCGAAGGTGTGCCGAGTCCTGACGGTTACAAAAAAACAAATCACGTTTCGGAACAAGTGATCGGCGACATTGCCGATTGGATTAAAAAAACGGCGGTGAATTAAAAGCAGGTCAGAAGAATTTTCACGCAGAGGCACAGAGTTTCGCAGAGTTTTAAAGTTAATTTTTTTGTCGGGAATAATCCGAATCGTTGATTTTCGGATTGCACAAAAACATACTAATTCCCATCAGCATAAAAAAGACCATCGCAACTTCCGCGTCGCCAAGATTGTAATGCACGATTCCGCTGGCAAAAAATCCGATTAATCCACCGAAACAGCCGAGAAGAATTCCTCTCGTCTGCCAATCGGCAGATTTTGGATTTTCAACTTCAAAGTCAGTCCTCTCGACTTTTATTCCGCGCCACAGCGTTGCGCCGTAAGCCAGCAAAACCCACAGCCAAATCAAAAGCGCGGGAAAACCGCGTTCGACGAGAAGCTGCAAAGGCGTTGAATGAAAATGTCCCATCGGAAGTCTGCCGTCGTCGAATAAATGCCAGTCTTTGGCGTAACGCTTGACCGAATCCATTCCTACGCCGAGCGTGAAATTTCGCGGATTGTTTGTCCACAAATTAAAACCTTCGCGCCAAACGGTTTCGCGGTAAATTGTCGAATCATCTTTCGCATCGAAAAATCCGACGTTGCGGCTTTGCTGCAGAAAGAAAAGTCCGACGAGCGCAACCGGCAAAACGATAATGATTAAACTTAAAAGCAATTTACGATTGCCATTGATTAAAACGATGGCGAAGGCAGAGATCAAAAATCCGAGTTGCGAAGCGCGTGTAACGGTCAAAAGAAGTGCAAAACACATTGCCGCGACACAGAAAAGCAGAAAATAAGTTGACGAAAAAAGCCTCGAAAGTATAAATCTTTGCCGGTTTTCAATAACTTTATGTTTATCTTTTTTCCTTCCGAATGAAGCAATTAATAGTCCAAAAGTGAGCGACAGAATAAGCTGCAAAACTTCAGCAAAGGTTGTGTAATGTCCGTAAAATCCGGCGGAACGCCAGTTTCGACTGCGTTCCCAACCGGTGATACCGAGTTTTTCGAGCGAAGTTGTGCCGCCCAGTAAATCAGCGCGTTTAAGTTGCAAAGGCAAATAATAATCGGGACGATAAAATTTGATTTGCACGGTTTCGTTTTGTTCCAGTTCATTAACTAAATCTTCCGGCGTGTGAATTTTCTTGTTGTTGACTTCGAGCAGCGTGTCGCCGTCCTTCAAAACAATTTTTTCAGAATTATTTTCCAAATAAATCGCTTTGGTCAAAGGACTGTTCGTCGAAACGCCGCGAATTTCCACGCCACGCCCGAAAATTCGCTGAATCGGTGTCCAAATGACGCTGACCATTGCCGAAAAAATCATCGCAAAAGCCAAAAACTTCGCAAAGCGAACGGTTCGCAGACCTCCGACGACAAAATAAAAAATGAGAAAAAGCAAAGTATTTCGCAATCTGTCGAGCGAAATATCAGGCGCAAAAGAAGTAACCGAAGTGACAAATGACCAAAGCAAAAAAGCCCACAAAGCGTAATCGAGCGACGTTTTAAAACGAAGCGGACTTTGTGAACGCGGAAGGCGCGGTTTGACAAAAAATCGAATAATCCACGCCGTCATTCCGATCAGCCACGCCGTCTGCGTCGCGGCAATCGAGTTCGGCGCGGACAAAATCATCAAAATTAAAAAGACGAAAACAACCCGCTCAAGCCATTTGGCGGTTGGATTTTCCGTTTCGATTTTGGCGATGTCGTCGAGCCATTTGAAAAATTTTTGCATAAAACCAAAAACCGATTTTGTTCGTGCTCGTTGCGTGTGGGCAATTTAATTTCTAAACTCTCATTTATGAATTCAGAAAACCTGCAAACCGATTTGAGCGTCAAAGCCGAAATTAAACTTTACTACGATTTACACATTCCCGAAACCGCAGAAAGAAACGCGCCGCTTTTAATTGCGGTTCACGGTTACGGAGCGCACAAACGCTATATGATGCGCGAAGCGTTTGTCGTCGCGCCCGAAAATTTCGTGATCGCTTCGATCCAAGCTCCGCACCAGCATTTTCGGGAAACCGAAAAAGGTTACAAAGTCGGTTTCGGCTGGCTGACCGATTTCAAAGCGGCAGAATCCGTAGAGATTCATCAAAATTTTATTTTGGAAATTATCGAAAAACTATCGGAGAAAAATTTGATTGACCGTGAAAAAATCTATCTTTACGGATTCTCTCAGGCGTGCGCGCTGAATTTTCGCTTTGTTTTTACACATCCGTCAGTCGCTTGCGGCGTAATCGGCGTGTGTGGCGGAATTCCGTCGGATTTGGAAACGAATGAGATTTACAAACCGACAAATGCCGATGTTTTTTATCTTTACGGCGACGACGATGAATTTTACACGCTCGAAAAATTTCAAAATTACGAGCGGAAGTTGAAAGACTTTCTGCCGAATTTTAAATCGAAACTTTACGAAGCAAAACACGAGATCACAAATGAAATGCGCGAAGATATAAAAAAGTGGCTGCAATAGATGTCAGATGCTGGATTTCAGATGTTAGTTTTTGAATCTGGAATCTAACATCTGACATCTCTCTTTTCGTATTTTAAGGTTTCGGCGGACGTTGGGCAGGCGGCACATTTGCATAAACATCGTCGTAAGAAACATAACCGTCTTTGATGACCGTGTTCATCAAATTATTTTTATCAACAACCTGAACTTCCAACAGAATCGCCGGAATTTCCTTTTTGAGATTGTCGTTCGTAAACGGCTGCGCTTCGGTCAAAGGTTCTTTTTTGGCGAGTCTTATCGCCGCGTCAACGGCGGCACTCGCCAGCGGAATGATCGGCTTATAAACGGTCATCGTCTGTTTGCCTTCAGCGATACGCTGAAGCGCGTCTTTTTGCGCGTCCTGTCCTGTTACAAGAACTTTTCCCGCCAAACCTTTTTTATCAAGCGCGGAAACTACACCGCCCGCCATTCCGTCGTTGGAAACGACGAACGCATCAATTTTGTCATTGTTTTGCGTCAAGGCATTTTCCGCCATATTTAACGCTTCTTCGGTTTTCCAGTCTGTAATAAATTGATCGGCGACGATTTTGATTTTTCCGCTGTCAATCGCCGGCTGCAAAACTTTGAGTTGTTCTCTTTTCATAATCAGCGCGTTGTTATCGGTTGACGCGCCATAGACCATCGCATAATTTCCCTGCGGAACGTGTTCGAGCGCGTATTCGGCGATTTTTCTGCCAATGACCGGAACTTGATGAGAAACATAAACATCAATTTTGTCGGAATTTATTAGGCGGTCATAACTGATTACCGGAACGCCCTGCGCTTTGGCTTTTTCAACCATCGAAACGGCTTGCGTCGCGTCGTGCGGCGCGATAACCAGAACATTTACGCCCTGTGTCAAAAGATTGTCCACATCATTCGCCTGTTGGTCGGCTTTGTTGTCGGCAACCGTTATCACGCATTCGACGTTCATTTTTTTGCAATGATCTTCAAAAGCCGCACGGTCGCGCTGCCAGCGTTCTTCTTTAACCGTGTCCATCGCAAAACCGATTTTGATTTTGCCGTTCGTATTAACCGCGCCGCCCGTTTGCGCCGTGTTTGCCGTCCCGTCTTTTCTTTCCTGAATACAGGCGGATAATAATATCGCCAAAGTTAAAAACGCTAAAATTTTTAATCGCATTAAATTTCTCCTTTTGAATTGGTTTTTATTTTTTATTTTTTTAAGAATGTTTCTATTTTGCATATTGCTTTCCAAAAACCAAAGACCAAAAACCATTTACGATTTCTTCCCAATCATATCGAGTCCGACCGCCGCCACTAAAATTCCGCCTTTGACGAGTTCCTGCATAAAATCCCGCACATTTAAAAGCGACATTCCGTTGTCGAGGCTCGCCATAATCAACGCGCCCAGACACGCGCCGAAAACCGTGCCGCGTCCGCCCATCAAACTCGTTCCGCCGATCACGCAGGCAGCAATCGCGTCGAGTTCCAAAAGCGTTCCCGCGTCGGGCGTGGCACTGCCGACACGCGCCGTGTAAATTATCGCGGCAATTCCCGTCAACGCGCCCAAAAACGCGAAAACTTTGACGATATTGGCTCTGTTGTTAATGCCCGAAAGCCGCGCCGCGTCCGCGTTTCCGCCGATGGCATAAAGATAACGCCCGAACGTCGTGTTGCTCGTAATAAAATAACCGACCAGCGCAACCGCCAGAAATATCAAAACCGGAATCGGAATACCTTCGTAAGAATTCATCACGAAAACAAAACCGAGAATAATAATAATCGGAACGATTGTTTTGACCATCGCTGCGCTATTATTTACTTCGCCCAAACCGTATTCCCGCTGCGCTCTGACCCGGCGATAGGTCATCAGCAAAATAACCACACAGGCGAGAATCGCTATCAGCCAGCCGAAGTTAAAGGCTAATTCGGAAGTCGCGCTGATCGGAATCCCGACAGTTCCGGCGTAACCTTGCCCGATAAATTTAAAAGTGTCGTCGGAAATCGGAATCGTTTCGCTTTTGGAAATTCCTTTAATCGCGCCGCGCCACGCCAGCAGTCCGCCCAAAGTTACGATAAATGACGGAATGTTAAGATACGCCGTCAAAAAGCCTTGCAGCAATCCAATAGAAATGCTGACGGCGATTGCGCCCAAAATCGAAAGCACGATTCCGTAACCCATATTCGTCAGCATAATCGCCGAAACGCCGCCCGCCAGCGCGAGCAGCGAACCGACTGACAAATCAATATTTCCCGACACAATGACCATCAGCATTCCGACGGCGATAATTCCCGTAACACTTGTTTGCAGCATCAGATTGGAAAGATTGCGCGGATGCAGGAAGATGCCGCCGGTCTGCCAGTAAAAAAACAGCCAAATTAAAATCATCGCGCCGAGCATCGTGTAGGCGCGAAGTGCTGATGTTTCGAGTTTGAATCCTTTTTTTTCAGTTATTGCTTCGCTCATAGTTTTGAAATTACGGTTCAAGCGGAATCATTTCATCAAAAATCTGTTGAATATCTCTTGAACCGTGAATAATCCGTAAAACTTCAATTCCTTTGTCTAAAGGCAAATAAAATATGATGTAATTGCCAAAGGGAAAACTTCTCAAATTAACCAAATACTCGTGTCGGACACGCCCGATTTCAGGAAATTCCGCAACTGTTTCACATTTTTTCTTAACCGCCGACAAAAATTTATTAGCGGTTTCGCTACCCGCATTTTCAGCCAAATACACCCAAATTTCCCGTAAATCTTCTGTGGCTAGCGGTGTAAAAAGAATCTGCGCCATTTATTTGCCGTTCCTTTTTTCCACCAAGATTTTTTCGCCCGCAGTTTTAATTGCTTCAATATCGAGTGGTTTCGATTCACCATTTTGCGATTGCTTATAACCGCGCAAAATTTCGGCTCTAAGTTCTTCAACGCGCATTTTCTTCAACGCTTCCTGTTCTTTCAAAAGCCGCAAACCGTCGCGCACGACTTCGCTTGCCGAGAAATACATTCCGCTTGCCACCAATTCGCTGATAAAATTTTCCAGTTCTTTTGTTAATGAAACATTCATAAAATTAACTCCGTTTTGAAGAAAATTTTAGCATCGAATAACGATTATTGCTACATATCGTTATTAAACCATCACTTTCGATTCACCCGTCGCCGCGACCATCACTTTTTCCGGCGTGGCTTCGATTTTTGTAAATTCGCCCGTCAATCTGCCTTCGTGCAGAACAAGAATTCTGTCCGACAAACCTAAAACTTCCGGCAGTTCGGAAGAAACCATCACGATCGCCAAACCTTCTTTGGCGAGTTTGTTGATTTCCGCGTATATTTCCTGTTTCGCGCCGACATCAATGCCGCGCGTCGGCTCATCCAAAAACAAAACCTTCGGCTTGGTCAAAAGCCATTTTCCCAAAACAACTTTTTGCTGATTTCCGCCCGAAAGCGTTCCGGCAATTGTCATCGGCGAATTCGCCTTGACGCTCAGCGATTCCATTACACTTTTCGTGGCGACTCTTTCACGCGCTCGATGCGTGATGAACGCGCCGGAAATTTTTTTTAATCCGGCAAGCGTCGAATTATCAAGAATCGTTTGATCTAAAATCAAACCGAACCGTTTGCGGTCTTCGGTTACAAAACCGATGCCGTGATCAATCGCGTCGGACGGTGAATCAATGTCGGTTTTTTCGCCTTTGACGTAAATTTCGCCGGAAGAATTTCCGCGCCACGCGCCGAAAATCGCCATTAAAAGTTCGCTTCTCCCCGCGCCCATTAAACCGGCGATGCCGAGAACTTCGCCCCGTCGAACCGAAAACGAAATATCATCAACCAATTTTTTATCCTGAACATCCGGGTCAAATGCCGTCAGATGTTTGACTTCCAAAGCCGTTTCGCCGAAATCGTGCGACGCTTCGGGGAAAATATCGCCGACTTCGCGCCCGACCATCAGAGAAATTATCTTGTCTTTTGTTAAATCTTCCGTGTTTTGTGTGCCAACCGTTTGCCCGTCGCGCAAAACCGTTATGCGGTCGCTCATCGTAAAAACTTCGTCGAGTTTGTGCGAAATATAAATCATTCCGACACCGCGCGATTTTAAATCCTTCAAAATCGTAAAAAGCGTTTCGACTTCCGATTCAGTCAGCGCGGCAGTCGGTTCGTCCAATACTAAAATTTTGGCTTTCTGTGAAAGTGCTTTGGCGATTTCGACTAATTGCTGTTGTCCGATGCCGAGATTTCCGACTTTCGTGCGCGGATTAAGCGGCAAATTCAAATCTTTTAAAAGCTGTGAAGATTTTTGATAAATTTCCGCCCAATTTATCACGCCGAAACGCGACGGTTCTTTGCCCAAAAAAATGTTTTCGGCAACGGTTAATTCTTTAACTAAAGACAATTCCTGAAAAATAATGGCGATTCCGGCTTCTTCAGCTTGGCGAATAGTTTGAAACTGCTTTATGTTGCCTTCGACAACAATATCGCCCGTGTAAGTTCCAAACGGATAAACGCCCGACAAAACCTTCATTAAAGTAGATTTTCCCGCGCCGTTTTCACCGACGAGCGCGTGAAATTCGCCTTCGTGTAAATCTAAAGTTACGCCGTCCAGAGCTTTTACGCCCGGAAATTCTTTGGTGATTTGCCGCATTTCGAGAAGTGCCATAAGCAAAAATACTATAAGTTTTTATTTAAAAAGACAGAATTTTGTAAAGCTGGTTTATGAATTCTAAACATTTTACGCTCATCTGTAAAATACTTTTATGCACAAGTGAAACAAAGCTTGAATTTCATCAAGAAAATTGTTTAATTAGTTGGACAAAATATTAAATACTGGAACGCAACCATCTTGCTTGCCGTCCATTAGGTGCGAAGCACGGATGGACACATGCCTCAATTTCTATAAAGTTTATTTGTTATCAAACGCCATCGCCGTTCTTGCTTCGCGCGAACGGCGGCAAGCGAGCCGCTTGCGCTCCCGGTTGTCTAAAAAATCTTGGCAAGCGTTAATCCGCGTCGCGGCTCTTCGTTTTGCATAAACCAATACCAAACTTTGCCGCTCCGCAAATTTTCCGCGCCGAGCAGCGTCATTCCCTGATCAATGCCGAGATTATCGCCATCAATCCAGCCGTTGTGCGGATTAAAAGCATCGGCGAAACCGTATTTTCCATAGACTTTTTCGCCATATTCGTTTTTCATTTCCTTTAACGTCGGCAAGGTAATATCCGGCGTGAACATCAAGGAGCCGGCGACGGCGTAAGGCACAACCGAGCCGTCAATTTCGTCGGAACGCGGCGGCGCGCCCCACGCGATGTAACCTTTTTCGCTGTCGGAAGCCGACAAACCCCAGATTGTCGGCGAATATTTCGGAAAATCGCGGCTCAGAACATCGGCGAAAAATTTTTGTTGGGCGCGTGTCGCTTTAACGGAATTTTCAAAATAATTGACGAATGGCGGATTTTGTTCGCGGCGATTGCGAAAATCAACCCAAGCGTGTGAATACTGATGAATAAAAAGCGGCGAAACTGCCGCTAAATATCGAAAATCTTCGTAATTTTGCCAGGTTCGCTCCCAAGCATACCACGCATTCGGCGAAATCGGATGCGTTTTCGAGCCGATGCCGAGAAGGTATAAAATCAT
>JBBSIE010000070.1:0-21406 GCA_038232235.1 Pyrinomonadales bacterium
ATCGAAGGCTACTACAATCGAATCAGATTACATTCGGGTTTGGGTTACCAAAGCCCGGAACAGTTTGAAAATGAATTAAAGTTGAAAAATAAAATAAGGAGCAGCGAGAGTTTCGTGTCCTGAAAAACTTGACCGTCTCATATCGCTCAAAAAGCCACTGCTCCGAGCGAACTGCCAATTCTTGCATATTGCGAGTTGGCAAACAATCCTGAAAAATACGACGGCAAAATTGTGCGCGTGAGTGCAAAACTTGAGTTCTTTATTCACGGTTTCAAATTCCTAGACAAAAATTGTTACGCCGTAGAATAAGGAAGCCGCCGTTACTTTCGTTGCCGGACGTGAGGACGAGATTTTTGCTAAACTAGCGAAAGACACCGAGTCAGCAGAATACAATCCTTGGACTTTCCCGGAAATTGTCGCCGTTGGGAAATTTAGTCGAGTGAAGCCGTCGCGGAAAAGCGATTCGATGGTTGACAATGCGTATTTACAATTTGAGATTCTGGAAATTGAGAAAGCGTCTAAACAATAACGGCACGTCGAACAAATTATTGGACGTGAGGGCGAAACAGCTTCTCTTTAAAACCGTCTTTGGTAAACTCGGAGTTGTCTGTGGCTGGTTTCGCCCCACGTCAACTCAACTGTTCGATGCTTCTTTTACTCTTGTCCTTGCGTGAAATCGAGCAACGGCTTAATCTATTTGTGTTATGAACACACAACTTTCTGAAATTTTAGAGCTTTCCGTTGCTGAGCGGATTCAACCTGTCGAAGATATTTGGGATAGTATTGCGACTGTTCCCGAAGCTATCTCGTTGACCGAAGAACAACAGGCGGAACTTGAACGCCGTTTAGAAGCATATCAAGCTAATCCTAGCGAGGGTATTTCGTGGAACGGCCTAAAAGAGAAATTGCGAAGTCGGGCGTAACTCGACAAATTCTCGTTCGCCCCGAAGCCGAAGCGGAAGTTCAGCAAGCGTTTGATTGGTATGAAGAACAAAGCGAAGGGCTTGGATTTGAGTTTTTGCGGGCGATTGAGGCTTGTTTGTCGAGCGTGAAACGTAATCCGTTTGCTTACACAGTCATTAAAGTTCCAAATGTCAGACGTGCTGTAGTCAGACGTTTTCCATATGCTTTATTTGGTTGATGACGAGGCAATCGTTATCATTGCAGTTTTCAACGTCAAGCGTCGCCCGATAGATTGGTTACGGCGTGTTTGAAGATAACGCCGCATCGAACAAATCATTGGACGTGAGGGCGAAACAGCTTCTCTTTAAAACGGTTTTTGGTAAAATTAAAGTTGCGCGTAGCTGGTTTCGCCCCACGTCAACTCAATTGTTAGCTGTTTTAGTAATTGATTCCGTCGCCATTATCTAAAGCGGTGCGTTTCCACTTATGGATCAGAGATTCATTAACGCCGATCTCACGGGAAACGCTCGAAACGCTTTGCCCGTCGAAAACCTTCCTCACGACATTGCGCTTAAATTCCTCATCATATTTTCGCATCATAACTCTCATTTTACAGAGAGTTTCGTGTATCGTTTAATTGAACCACGTCAGTCCGAATAAATAACAGCTAACAAATCATTGGACGTGAGAGCGAAACAGCTTCTCTTCAAAATCTTTTTCGGTAAACTCAGAGTTGCGTGTATTCGGTTTCGCCCCACGTCATCTCAGCCGTTCAAAATACAGGCAAGGTAATTTGGTTTTTAAAATTCGTGAATATTTGCGATAATGCACATCATTCGCGGATTTTTTTTATGTCTGAAAATGATTCTCAAAAAGAAGAAAATAAAAGCGGCAATCAAAAATTTTTGATTGGGTTGGCACGGGCGTTCGGCGGCGCGATTCTTTTTTCCTTTTCCATTTTAATGACGATGGAAATGTGGCGGCTCGGTTTTTATATTGATAAATTTCGGCTCGCACTGTTTATTACCGCTTTTATGCCGATGCTTTTCGGCTTGGCTTATTTTGACGGTTTTGAAGATACGAACAGTTTGACCGAAGATGCGATAGATACTTTTGTCGCCTACACAGTCGGTTTTGTCGCATCTGCTTTGATTTTGTTCGCTTTTAATATCATCAATTTTCAAATGCCGTTTGATGAAATTATCGGGAAAATTTCTATACAGGCAATAACGGCAGCCGTCGGCGCACTGGTTGCCCAAAGTCAGCTTGGAGGAAAAAGCGGCGATTCCGAATCCGAAGATAAAGATGAAAATGAAAAATCGCCGCGCAGTTATTTCGGCGAAATCCTTTTGATGATAATCGGCGTAATTTTTCTGACAATGAGCATTGCGCCGACCGAAGAAATGATTTTGATCGCTTTTAGGATGACCTACTGGCACGCTTTTGCGTTGGCAATCGGAACTTTGATAATGATGCACGCGGTTGTTTACGTCGTAAAATTTCGCGGTCAGGAAAAAACGCCGGAAGGTGTGTCTTTTATCAGCATTTTTGCGCGTTATACGATTGTCGGTTATGCGGTGGTTTTGCTGGTGTGTTTATATTTACTCTGGACGTTCGGCAGAACAAGCGGAATGAGCGCGGAAGAAATCGCAAAAGTTACGATAGTCTTGGGTTTTCCCGGCGCACTGGGCGCGTCAGGCTCGCGTTTGATTTTATAAAAATGGCAGACCAAAATTCAGACAATTCAAACGAACGACAGACTGGAAAAACCTCGATTCTGGAATGGTTTGTCGCCGTTATCGGTTTAATTTTGGTTGTCGGGACAATCGGTTTTATGATGTATAAAGCCTTCACTTCGAAAGATACGCCGCCGAATTTTACAACGAAAATCGAACGAATTGAAACGGTAAATTCGGGTTATGTCGTCATATTTAATTTGATAAATAACGGAGAACAAACAGCTTCCGGCGTAAACGTCGAAGGCGAACTGAAAAACGGCGGCGAAAGTTTGGAAAAAAGCGGCGTAACCTTTGATTACGCGCCTTCGGCATCCGAAACCGAAGGCGGATTGTTTTTTAAGAATGATCCGAACCAATTTCAAATAGAAATTCACGCTAAAGGCTATGCCAAACCGTAACGAAATGCGAATGAAAAGAGGAGAAAGACAAAGGTAGAAAACTCCGTCTTTCGCATTTTTCTTTTCTTTATTTATCAGCGTGGATTTCCGCGCCGGCTGCATAAAAAAATTCACCACAAACGGCAAAAATCTGATATAAATATAATTGGAGTGCAAAACCCTCGCACAGCCGCATTTCTTTAAAATCCCCGCAGAGTTCATTCGACGCTCAAATAATTATCATGGGAGAATCCGTCCTGAAATATCTTAATAGTTTAGAAAATCGCAGCAAATCCTTCATTACTTTACTCGGATTAGCACAAATAGCGATCTTGGGTTTTATAAATTAACGTGAGTTCGATATAAGAATAACGTGAGTTCGATATAAGAATAGTTGAAAAATAAATGTAAATCATTAAATATCAACGATATACGATTTCAAAGTAGTTACTGAAACAGCAAATTCGTGCCTTTTTTAAGTTTTAGCGCAAAAAAGACTTAAAAAGTATTCCAAATATTGAATAAATTACTGTAATGATTGAACATAATTCATTTTCTTATCTCGAACTCACGTTAAAAAAATGCGCGAAAAGTTGCTCGCGGAAATGCAAAAAGAGAAATGGGCGATAACCTTCAGCGTCGGCGTTCTGACTTGCATAAAACCGCCGAAAACGGTTGATGAAGTTATCAAAATCGTTGACGGTTTGATGTATGAGGTAAAAAACAACGGAAAAAACTCAGTCAGATTTGAAGAGCATTTCGACGATTCGCCGACGGCTAATTATCAGGAAATAACAAAATTTGCAGAAGCGGGAAGTTTTCAATGATTCTCAGTAGATTTTACTTTTTCCAAAACTTCATTCAAATCAATCTCACTGACATCATCAATTCCTGCACAGATTTCCATCAACAATTCATCTTGCGCGTTGCCTTTTTCCTTAGCGATTTTGTAAGGCAAATCTTCGCGGAAAGTAACCATTGAATATTTAGAAAAATAACCGGGAAATTCGTGTTCGAGGCGCGTTTCGAGTTGGCGTTTTCGCTGGAAAACCGGATCGGCGACCGAATCGCGCATCTCGAAAAAGTTTCCTTCCGCCAAATCGCAAATTGCGTCGGCGTTTGGTTTTCTTTGTTCGGCGTATTCGCCGAAAACCTTTTCCCAATTTGTGCCGTGTTTTTCGATTTTTGAATCGAGTACGCGGCAATCTTCAAACGAACAATTCATTCCTTGCCCGTAAAACGGTACCATCGCGTGTGCCGAATCACCAAGCAATAAGGCTTTGCCGCCGACGTTCCACGGAAAACATTTAATCGTGCCGAGGTTTCCTGTCGGATTCGTGAAAAAATCTTCGATTAAAGTCGGCATCAACGGAAGCGCGTCGGGAAAATTTGTTTGGAAAAATTTGAGCAGAGATTTTTCATTGTCCAATCGCTCAAAACTGTTTTCTCCTTCAAATGCGAGAAACAAAGTGCAGGTAAAACTCCCGTCGAAATTCGGCAGAGCGATCATCAAAAACTCGTGCCGCGCCCAAATGTGCAAAGCGTTTTTCTCCATCAAAAACTCGCCATCGGTTTCGGCGGTCAAATTTCCTTCAAACTCCGATTTTGGCGGAATTGATAATTCTTTATAACCGTGTTCGAGATATTTCTGCTCGTAATTAAAACGCGAAACGCTGCCGCTCATCATCGCCTGCCGAACTGCCGAACCTGCGCCGTCTGTTGCGATTAACGTATCGCCTTTGATTCGCTTGCCGTTTTCAAAAATCGCTTCGCCTGTTTCACAATCGAAATCAATACATCTTTGATTAAAAAAGAATTTCGATTCCGAGTACTTATCCGCTTCGTTTATCAACGCGATATTCAAACCGCCGCGCGAAACCGAGTTGATATATTCGCCTTCGCGTCCCGAATAACGAAGGAGTTTTGTGTTTCCCTCAACGTCGTGAATCATTCGCCCAAGCATCGGAACGGCTTCTCTGAGCATATATTCGTCCATTCCGACTTCTTTTAACGCCGCAATTCCTCTGTCGGACAAAGCCAGATTTATCGAACGTCCTGCCGAAGTTTCTACATTTCGCATATCATCGCGCGATTCATAAACTTCTACTTCAATTCCGCGTTTCGCCAAATAAATGCTCAAAAGCGAACCTGCCAAACCTGCGCCGATAATGATTACTTTTTGTTTGGACATATTTTATTTCAAACAACTTTTCAAAATTTCAACAAATTTCCAAACATCTAAAAACGAATTATAAAGCGGAACAGGCGCGACGCGAATCACGTCGGGTTCGCGCCAATCGGCGATTACACCGCGTTCGGAAATCGCTTTGAACAGTTTTTTATCGGCATCTTTGACGCGAATCGAAAGTTGGCAGCCGCGTTGGTTTTCGTCCGAAGGCGTGATGACGGAAATGCGTTCGTCGTGAAATTCGTTTAATAAAAACTCTAAATATCCGGTTAATCTGCGCGATTTTTCAATTAAATTTTTCATTCCCGCTTCCTCAAAAATATCGAGCGAAGCACGTAAGGACGCGAGCAGCAAAATCGGTTGATTGGACAATTGCCAACCTTCCGCGCCTTTGATCGGAACAAATTCGTCGTCCATCAAAAAACGGGTTTCCTTATCGTGTCCCCACCAACCGGCGAGGCGCGGAAGGTCAAATTTTTCAGAATGCCGTTCGTGAACAAAAACGCCGCCGATGCCGCCCGGACCTGAATTTAAGTATTTGTAAGTACACCACGCGGCAAAATCTGCGTTCCAATCGTGCAGGTTTAATTCGACATTTCCCGCCGCGTGTGCCAGATCGAAACCGACAACCGCGCCGATTTTATGTCCGGCTTCGGTGATTTTTTCAAAATCGAATTTCTGTCCGGTATAATAATTCACGCCGCCGAGCAGAATCAAAGCGATTGAATCTGCATTTTTTTCGATTGTTGCTAAAATATCTTCGGTTTGTAAAGTTATTTCACCTTGGCGCGGATTTAGTTCAATCAACGATTTTTCAATATCAAAACCGTGCAATTTTAAGTGTGATTTAACGGCATATTGATCGGACGGAAACGCGCCAGCTTCGATGATGATTTTGTATCTTTCGCTCGTCGGGCGATAAAACGAAACCATCAAAAGATGCAGATTGACCGTCAACGCGTTCATTACAACCGTTTCAATCGGTTTTGCGCCGACGATTTTCGCCATCTTTTCGGTTAAAAGTTCGTGATACGGCATCCACGGATTTTTCGCCGCAAAATGTCCCTCGACTCCGAGCGTTTCCCAATCTTTTAATTCCTGTTCGATATAATCACGGGTTTGTTTCGGCTGAAGTCCGAGCGAATTTCCCGTGAAATAAATCACGTCTTCGCCGTTCGGTTTTTGGGGAATGTAAAACTTTTCGCGGAAATGTTTTAAAGAATCCTGTTCGTCCATTTTGGAGGCGAACGATTCGGACGCTTCAAAAGTTCGCTGTTGAATTTGATTTTGCATAATGTTTTCTTCGGAATATTATATCAATTCAAGTTTATAAATGCCTTTTTACAGGACAATTTTGATAATTGAAATGAGCTTATCCAAAGTCGGAGCAATATTTTTTACCACAGATGCACACTGATAAAAACAAGATAAAAGATCGGATAAGACATAAGAAAATGGATTTATCTTCTTCCCATCAGATTTTATCAGTTTGCATCTGTGGTAAAATTTCTTCCGTGCCAACTTTGAATAAGTCCTAATAATTGAGATTTATTCTTTTAAATATCGCTCTTTGTCGCGCTCGATCCAAGCGGCAAGTTCGATTTCCGCTTTTTGCAGTTCGTCACTGTTAATTAATCCGCGCCGCAATGATTCGGAAAATGCTCGTGTGCGGACGTTATATGCCAGTTTGTCGTAAGCCTCGTCGGTTGTGCCTTCCGAATCTTCAGAAAATAATTTTTCGTAAAGTGTTGACAGACGGCTTTCGACTCCGCGCAAAGACAAACTGCATTTTCTGGCAATCGCCCAATTTGAAAGTCCGAGCGCGAGAAAACGCAAGGCTTCGGCTTCAAATTCGGTCAGAAGCGGACGTTTGAACGAATCCTTAAATGCCGGATCAATCATATCCGCGCCGTCTTCCAAAACGGTGGCGACAAAGCGCAGAAAGCGCGACTCGGGATTATTTTTGTGAATAAATCCATACGCGGGCGGCGGTTCAACGGTGCGGACGATTTTGCGGATTTCGTTGATGTAAATCTCGTGCGGAAACTGTGTCCAAAAAATAATTCGCGCGGCAGGGAACTCACGCCAGATCGCACGGGCGGCTTTTACGCCGGAAAGTCCCGGCATTTGAATATCAAAAATGCACAGCGTCGGTTTATGTTCGAGCGTTAAAGTCTGCGCCGCCGCGCCGTCCGCCGCTTCGATAATCGGCAGATGATCGGGAAATTCCCGCGCAAGAAGTTCGCACACATAATGACGCTGCGCTTCGTTATCTTCGGCAATAAGAATGGACATATAGTTTTACCTGAATCGTAAATTGTAAATCGTAAATCGTCAATCGAAAAGACAAGAGTCGCGCTGCAACGCTTGAACGACTCTGCCAAGTGCGGCTTAATTATGAACTATTACTCACACAAAAAGCATAATATCAATTCAAATCAAAAATTAAGTTTTTGGAAATTATCGAAAAAAGAGATTAACATTAACGCAAAGTCAAACCGCTGAAATAACGCAATTCGACAATCCGCGTCTGCTGTTCGTCGTATTCCGCTAAACGATCTAACGCCTGATCCAGTTCAATCAGACGAACACTTTTTTCATTTTCGGAAGTTATTATTTCTTCATTTAATTGTAAAATTTCGGCATCTCCGCCGCACTTTCCCCGATTTTTTGCGTGGGCGTGGTCAACCGGAATTCGCCGCATCAAATTTGCCGCAACAGCAAAAAATGAATTCGGTCGTTGAAGTGCATATCGCGTCCGTCAATAAGTTTAATGTAGGCTTCGTTAATTAAAGCAGTGGTTTGCAGGTCTTAATCTATCAGTTATCAGCTATCGGTTACTCCTAATATTTCTTGCTTTTTTATTTTCAACTTTGCAGTTCATAATTGAATTCGCGGACACTATGTTTTAGATTCCGAGTTCGGCTTTTGCTTCGGCAAATTTCTCAACTGCAAACTGCAAATCTTCCTTTGAGTGCGCCGCCGAAACCTGCGTTCTGATTCGCGCTTTGCCTTTCGGGACGACGGGAAATGAGAACGGAACAACATAAATTCCTTTCTGCAAAAGCAGTTCCGCCATTTTCACCGCTGGAGTCGCGTCGCCGAACATTATTGGAACAATCGGGTGTTCTCCCGGCAAAACTTCGAGTCCGGTTTTGGCAATTTCTTCGCGGAAAAATTTGGTATTTTCCATCAATTTATCGCGCAGTTTCGTCGAATCGCTTAACATATCAATCGCCGCGATGGACGCGCCGACGATTGGCGGAGTGACGGAATTTGAAAACAGATACGGACGCGAACGCTGACGCAGCATTTCGACGATTTCCTTTTTGCCCGAAGTGTAACCGCCGAGCGCACCGCCGAGTGCTTTGCCGAGCGTTCCCGTGATGATGTCAACTCTGCCCATCACGTCGCAATATTCGTGCGTTCCGCGCCCGTTCGCGCCCATAAATCCGACCGCGTGACAGTCGTCAATCATCACCAATGCGTCGTATTTTTCCGCCAAATCGCAAATCTCGCCGAGTTTGGCTATGTAACCGTCCATCGAAAAAACGCCGTCCGTCGCAATAATTTTCCGCCGCGCGCCGTGTGCTTCTTTCAATTTCGCTTCAAGGTCGTCCATATCGCTGTTTTTGTAGCGATAACGCGCCGCTTTCGACAGACGAATCCCGTCAATAATGCTCGCGTGATTCAATTCATCCGAAATAATCGCGTCTTCCGTCTCAAACAACGGCTCAAAAAGCCCGCCGTTCGCATCAAAACAAGCCGCGTAAAGAATCGTGTCTTCCGTGCCGAGAAATTCACTAATCTTGCGCTCCAATTCCTTATGAATCGCCTGAGTCCCGCAAATAAACCGCACGCTCGAAAGCCCGTAACCCCAATCATCCAAAGCCTTATGCGCTGCCTCAACAATCGCCGGATGATCCGACAAACCGAGATAATTATTGGCGCACATATTTAAAACCGTGCCGCTCGACACTTCAATCCGCGCATCTTGCGGACTTTCGATTACGCGCTCGTTTTTATAAAGTCCCGCTTCTCTGATTTCGTTTAATTGATTTTCTAATTGATTTTGAATTTTTCCGTACATAATTTTTTTAGCTGATAAATTTACCTAAGTAATTTTCTACGTCGCTTAACCTTCAAGCCATTTAACTGTATTTCGACGAGCCTTTTTAATATCTTTCTTTTCGTATAGATTTATACGTTTTACTTCTACGAAATTATCATTTTCAAACCTATACCAAACTTCGTCTCTGAAACCCATTACATAAGGTAAATCTGCATCAGTGGAAACTTCATGAGTTATTATTTCAAATTTACCGTCATTATCTATATCTTCAATTGTGAAGCCTGCCGGAGTGTCTGTTGAAGTTTCTCCTACTAGTCTGAATTCATAATCTCTGAATCCAAATACTTGTAGAGCAGTTCCGTGCGCTCCTATTGGATATTGAACAACAAGTTCTTTTATTCCATCTTTATCTAAATCTATATAGCTGGATTCAAGAGGGTCTTCACTGTCCATCATGCCATAAAGTTCTGTATTATTTTCTCGGTTGGATTCAAGCAATCTGCTTACGTTGTTAAAAACTTGAGAAGGTAAACTTTCTAATAAACTATTTAACTCTTTTTTTGCTTTTTTTGCCTCTAAATGTTGCCAAATTGCAATTCCAGAAGTTAATAACAATCCAAAAATTGTGAGTATAGTGGACATATCCATATAAATAATTAGATATTTGCTTTAAGCCAAGTAAAAATCAAATCTCGCTCCAATCCAAAATCACTTTTCCCGAATTTCCTTCGCGCATAACTTCAAAGCCTTTTTCGTAATCTTTGTATGAAAAACGGTGCGTGATAACGGGCGAAATATCCAGACCGCCTTCTAATAAAACGCTCATTTGATACCACGTTTCATACATTTCTCGCCCGTAGATGCCTTTGACGGTGAGCATATTGAAGATGACGGTTTTCCAGTTGATGGCGAATTCTTCGGGCGGAATTCCCAAAAACGCGATGTTGCCGCCGTGCGTCATATTGGCGAGCATATCGCGGAATGCGGACGCGTTGCCCGACATTTCCATTCCGACATCGAAACCTTCCTTCATTCCGAGCTGTTTCTGCACGTCGGCGAGCGACGTATTTCGCACATCTACCGCGAGCGTAACATCAAATTTTTTCGCCAATTCGAGACGCTGCGGATTAACGTCGGTGATGACGACGTGCCTTGCGCCCGCGTGTTTGGCGACCGCCGCCGCCATAATTCCGATGGGTCCCGCGCCCGTAATCAAAACGTCTTCGCCGAAAACTTCAAAGGCGAGCGCGGTGTGAACGGCGTTGCCGAACGGATCGAAAATCGCCGCGACTTCCAGATTGACGTTTGGTTCGTGCTTCCAGATATTCGTCATCGGAACGCTCATAAATTCGGCGAAACCGCCGTCGGTATTAACGCCGACACCCAAAGTGTTCGCGCATTTATAACGCCGTCCGGCGAGACAATTGCGACAGCGACCGCAAACCAGATGACCTTCGACCGAAACAATATCGCCGACGAAAAAATCGCTGACGTTTTCGCCCGTTTCGACGATTTCGCCGACGATTTCGTGTCCCAAAATCGTCGGAATCTTAATCGTGCTTTGCGCCCAAGCGTCCCAATTGTAAATGTGAACGTCCGTGCCGCAAATGCCGGTTTTCAAAACTTTAATCAACACGTCGTTGATGCCGATTTCCGGCATCGAAACATCTTTGAGCCACAAACCTTCTTCGGCTCTGCTTTTAACAATCGCTTTCATAATATTCTTATTTTTCGTCCGCTTTTAATTTTTCCATCGCAATTTCAAAAGCAGTTTTCGGTTCGCCGCGCATTTTCTTTTCAAATTCCTCGCGGAAATCTTCCAAAAGCGGCAAATCCAGCAAATCTTTTTCCCTGCCCGAAGCCTTTTTGCTGGCGATAATGTCGCGGATGTTGGCGACGGGAAATCCCTCGACGACGATCATTCGCTTTTTCGCCTCGTCAAAACTTTCGATTCCGTCGGGCGCGAACACCAAATCCAAGTCAAACGGACCTTGTTTAAGCTGAACAAAATCAACGCCTCTGATTATTTTTTCAGCGACATTATCGTCTATCTCGAATTCGAGTTCGCGCAGCGCGGCGACAAGATTCTTTCCGTTTTTCTCGCTTTTTCGGGGAAACAAATCAACATCCTGCGTGGCGGCGGGAAATCCTAAAATAATCGCGCCGCTTTTGCCGATAAACATAAATTCCACTTCGTGTTCGGCAAAAACTTCGGCGACTTCTTCGGCTTGCTGAAGCTGAAAATAACTGCGATTAGGCTGATTCATCGTTCTTTTCCCCGACTAATTTAAAGCCTAAATAACGGGGTAAATTTTCGTCCGCCCATTCGCGGTATTCTTTCATCGTTTCAAAAACACGATTCGGTTCGTCATCCAAAATGGGTTTGTATTGCCGAAAAAAACCGTATTTCAGCCGTTGTGCGAGGCTTCGTTCGAGCTGATTGCGACATTGTTCTTTGAATTCATTCATTGTTAAAATTTTACAATAAAACGATTGTTAAACAAAAAGATCTTTATCTAAATTCAACCATTTCAAAGCCGCGCCGTGGAGCATTTCGGCTTTGGTTTCGCCGTCAAATTTTGATGTTTCGATGAGTTTTCCCGGCTCTAATTCGCCGAGCGGAAACGGATAATCCGTGCCGAGCGCGATTTTGTCCGCGCCGACTAATTTTACCAGATATTCGAGCATCAGTTCATCGTGAACGAGCGAATCGAGCCAGAATTTGCCGAGATATTCGCGCGGATTTTTTTGATTATCAACCGCGCATAAATCGGGACGAACTTCATAGCCGTGTTCAATTCTGCCGATGGTCGCCGGAAACGAACCGCCGCCGTGCGCGAAGGCAATCCTCAAATCCGGCAATTTTTCCAACACGCCCGAAAAAATCAGCGAACAAATCGCCCGCGAAGTTTCCGCCGGCATTCCGACGAGCCACGGCAGCCAGTATTTCGACATTTCGGCTTGTCCCATCATTTCCCACGGATGCACGAAAACCGCCATTCCCAAACTTTCACACGCGGCGAAAAAATCGAAAAATTCCGGTTCGCTCAAATTTTTCTGATTGACATTCGTGCCGATTTCCACGCCGACGAGTCCAAGAGTTTTAAAACGCTCTAATTCTTTGATCGCCAAATCCGTGTCCTGCATCGGAACTGTTCCCAAACCGACGAATCGTTTCGGAAATTTTTCGACAATTTCGGCGATGTCGTCGTTCAAAAACTTCGCCAATTCCGCGCCGTCGGCAGGTTTCGCCCAATACGAAAACATCACGGGAACGGTCGAAAGCACCTGCACATTGACGTTAAATTCGTCACATTCTTCGATGCGCCGTTCCGCCGACCAGCAATTATCTTCGATTTCGCGGAAAAAATGCCCGTCGTCCTTCAACATTTTCGCGCAGCACGGTTTGTGATGTTCGAGCCTGATAAATCCGCCGTAGCCGAATTTTTCCTTCCAATTCGGAATGTTCTTCGGCAAAATGTGCGTGTGAATGTCAATTTTCAGCATCTTTTGATTTTACCTTAAAATCATCCATTAATTTAATCATCGTGAAAATTTTGCCGATGTTTGTAATGTCTGGATATACCATAAAGTTAAATAAACACACTAAAATGTTCGATTTATTGCGAAAATCACAGTAGTCTTCACATTTTTTCAGTTTGGAACATATTTTGCACTGATTAATATGCAGTAACTGTAAATATTATTTTGCGGTCAATCATAAAACTTTAAAATTCTCGACAAATTCGTGAATTTTAGTAAAGAAATTACAATGGAGAAAAAATGAAATTAAATAATTTAAAGAAAATGTTGCTTGTGTTTGTAGTCGGCTTGATTGCTTTTTTGGGAACCGGCATAGTTACTAATGCTCAAACCAGAAGACAAGTCGAAAGACGACGGAGGCAAATCACGCAGCAGCAGAGAAGAGCGACTAGACAGCGACAAAGACAGATTCAGCGGCGGCAGACACGTCAATATAACCGTTACCGCGTTTACAACAACGGCAGATATTATACTACCGATTCGCGGGGCGCGGAATTGCTGCGGCAGGCGGTTAGAAGCGGTTATCAGCAGGGCATTCGCGCCGGGCAATATGACCGTTCGCACAGAATACGACGCAGCTACACCATTAATTCGGAATATCGGAGAGGAAATTACGGTTATCGAAGTTATGTAGATTCAAGACAGTATCAATACTATTTCCGCCAGGGTTTTCAGCGCGGTTATCAGGACGGTTACAGCCGACGTTACCGCTACGGAACAAACAACAACGGCGCGTTCAACATTTTAGGTTCGATTTTGAGCGGGATTTTGAATATCCGCCAATAGTAAAAACTCAGCCGTTCAATCATCTCAAAAACATCCGGTTTCTTAATTGAAGCCGGATGTTTTTTTATTTGGCTGGATAAATTCGTTTAGTCAGCAGTAATATTCCCGCGTTCGGATTTTTTTGATTTACACAAGTCTTAAACGAACTCTAAACTACTAACACAAACTTTAGGAGGTTTTTTTTATGAAAGACGACATAAACAAACTGGAAAAAAAGATATTTCGTCTGCAAGCGTTTTGCGTGATGATGGTTTTAATCGGCGGCGGAATTTTATTGATGGGATTTAGTTCTCAAAAAAAACAAAAATTCGGCGAGATTGATGTCGAACGCATCAATATTGTTGAAAAAGACGGCAAACTTGATATGGTAATTTCCAACAAAGACCGTCAACATTACGGAATTAGCGACGGAAAACCGATTGAAAGAAAAAACGGCAGACCTACGCCGGGAATTATTTTCTTTGACCATTTGGGCAACGAAATGGGCGGCTTGGTTGTTGGCGAAAACGGCGGAAAAGGTCATTTCGGCTCTTTTACTTTCGATAAAGTTCAAGGCGACCAAACTATCGGTTTTCGCCATTTGGAAGGTAATGACGGTTACTACGAAGCCGGATTAACGATTTGGCAACAGCCTAATATTCCTTTTAGCCAACTCGAACCTAAATATGACGAATTGCGTAAGATAACCGACAAAACAGAAAGAGAAAAAGCAGTTCAGAAATTGTTAGATAATAATGAATTAACAACTACAAGATTGTTTGTCGGAAAAACGCGCGATGAAGATACGACTATTATCAGAATGTCAGATATAAAAGGAAAACCTCGCATTGTAATGTCTGTCGAAGCGAACGGCAATCCGAAACTTAATTTCTTAGACGAAAACGGCAAAGTGATTTATAGTCTTCCTGAAGATGCAAAGGCTAAAAAATAAAGTCGTTTGGAAATTATGCAAATGAGATTTAATTCTGCGATATAATTTAATCGTCTATGAAAATCCAAACTTCTCAAATTTCAAAACATCTGCCGTTTCTGGCGTTGGGAATTTTGAGTTGGCTTGGATTTTCTTATTTGTATGTGCTGTTTTTAAAAATGAATTTCGCCCGCTCGATTCACAATTTCCCGTGGCATTCCGATGCTCCGATATGGACTTTCAGAGAATGTTTGATGGGAGCGGCGATGACGATTTTCGTCAGATGGAAATTTGATTTATTAACGGAAAAATCAAAAAGTCTGTTGCGTGATTTTTTGATTTTAGCTTTGCTGATTCCGATAAATTCATTTCTTATTACAGCATTTCACACCTTAGTTTTAGGCGCGACATATTCGGGCGGCGAAAGATCGGCAGATTATAATTGGGTAATGGGAATTATTAGCGGTTTGATTATTCAGACTTTTGTATCGTTCACTTGCGTCGGATATTTTTATTTGAACCTCATCAATCAAACCAAAGAAAAACTTATCTACGCTCAACGGGCAAAATCCGAGATGGAATTAAAAACTCTTCAAAAAAATATCGAGCCGCATTTTTTGTTTAATAACCTAAATGTATTATCATCGCTGATCGAGAAAAATCCGACCGCCGCCAACGAATTTCTGGACAAATTGGCGCAGCTTTATCGTTACATTCTGCACACAAACAATGCGGACGTTGTTTCGATAAAAGAAGAATTGGAGTTTGCCGAAAATTATCTGTATTTGATAAAAAAGCGTTTCGGAATGGCGTATAATTTCGATTGGCAAATTCCGAATTCCGAATTGAACGGGCAGATGATTGTGCCGACTGCATTGCAAAGTCTGCTCGAAAATGTCGTCAAACACAACGCCGGAAGCGGAGAAAATCCTTTGCAGATTCGTGTTAAATTAGACGGGCAATGTTTGATTGTCGAAAATGAAATCCGCCCGAAATCACAGACAAACTTGCCGAGCGGAACGGGTTTACAAAATCTTCGCGCAAGATACGAATTACTGACCGAAAATCCGTTTGAAAGTGTAAAAAGCGATGGTGTTTTCAGAGTTAAAATTCCTTTGCTGGAAATAAAAAAATGAGAGTTATTGTCATCGAAGACGAACCGCTTGCCGCCGGGAAATTGTGCGATTTTATCGGGCGTTACGACGATTCGATTCTGGTTGCGGCAAAGCTCGAAAGCGTCAAAGAAACCCGAAAATGGTTTCGCGCCAACAAGCCGCCGGATTTAATCTTTTCCGACATTGAACTGCTCGACGGCAATGTTTTCGAGTTTTTTGAAAATGAAGAATTAAACAATCCGATAATTTTCACCACCGCTTACGACCAATTCCTTTTGCGTGCTTTTGAACGCAACGGCATTGCTTATCTGCTCAAACCTTTCACTTACGAAAATTTTGTCGCGGCGATGCTGAAACTGGAAAAACTCAAGCAAAATTTTGTCGCGGCGCAAGCGGATTTGTGGCGCGAAATTCAAAAAAATCTCACCGAACCGAAATATAAAGAAAGATTCGTCGTAAAATTGCGCGGCGGAATCCAATTTATCGAAACAAATCAAATCGCGTATTTTCAAATACAAGACACGATTCTTTTCGCTTTCGACGCGGCGGGAAATAAATTTCCGCTTAATGAAAATCTCAACCAGCTCGAACAGATTCTTGATCCGCAAATATTTTTTCGGGTAAATCGCAGCGAAATGGTCAATCTGAAATTTATCGAACGTCTCGAACCGTATTTTAATGACCGTCTGATGATTTGCTTGCGAAATTCAAAAATCAGACTCATTTCAAGCACGAACCGCACACCGAATCTGCGAAAATGGATTGAAGGTGAAATTTGAAATTATACAAATTCAGTTTTCGGCGAAAAACTTCATTTTAAGATATATTTTCATTAAGGTGTTGAGATATTTTTTACGCTTTTCTAACTTATAAATTTACACAATTATATTTAATCTTAAACGAGAGCGAATTTGTCAGATTTTGAATACACCCTGAGTATAAATTCTCAGAACCTTTGATAATTGGACATTATTGTATAATCTGATAAAATCACGTTTTGTCCAAGCTGACAATCTCGTAGTAAAATATAATAAATCTTCTAAATAAGTAGGAAAATACAGATGTTAAAGTTTTTTAAGCGAATGGAGAGAACGCGCAATGCCGTTCTTTTAGTTTTTTCGATAGTGATGGTTGCAAGTTTAATCTTATTCTATGCGCCTACACCGAGCAATAATGATGCTGATTTAGTGCGCGACACAACAACGGTTGCCGATGTCGGAGGCGAAAAGGTAACGATTGCCGAACTTGCAACCCAAAAAGAGAATATGTCCCAAGGCGGAAGGTCGCTTCCGGCAAAATTTCTTCTTGAAAATATGATTGCTCAGCGGATTATTCGTGGTCAGGCTTCCAAACTCGGTTTGCGGGCGACGGATGCGGAAGTTGCTAATTACATTCGTCGGCAAAATAAAGAAGATGCCGCCGGACAACCGTTTGATCAGGCGCGTTACGAACAAAATGTTACCCAACAATATGGAAGTGTCGCCAATTTTGAACAAAATGTCCGCGACCAAATCAGCGCGGGGAAAGTTCAATCATTTCTGACCTCGGGCGTAACGGTTTCGGAAGAAGAGATATTAAATGATTATAAACGCAAAAATACCAAGTTTGATTTAACTTATGTTCCAATCAGCACCGCTGATCTGGCGCAAACCATTAAACCGACCGACGAGGAACTGAACAGCTATTTCGAGAAAAATAAAGCAAATTACTACATCAGTGTTCCGCAAAAGAAAATTAGTTATATTTTCCTAAACACTTCTAAAATCGGCGAAAAAATTCCTGTTTCTGAAGAAGATCTAAAAGCAGAATACGAAAAAATTCCCGCCGACAAAAAAATAGCGGGAATTCAGGGACAGCAAATCGTGCTGCGCGTTCCGAAACCTGAAGACGATTCAAAAGTTTTGACAAAAGCCAACGAGATATTGGCACAGGCGAAAAAAGACGGTGAAACAATTTCAGAAGAAGCCTTTGCCAATCTCGCCAAAGGACAATCGGAAGACCCGGCGACGGCTTATAACGGCGGGAAAATTCCCGGTTTAATCAAGGAAAATCCAAATAACCCGGAAGACCCGTATCAACGGCTTTTGAAAATGAAGCCGGGCGAAGTTACCGAACCGATTAGTTATAAAGATCGCTATTATATTTTGCGGCGCGGCGAAGATGTGCCGAAAACTTACGAACAGGCGAAAAAGGAAATCGAGGTAAGTCTCAGAAATCGTCGAGCTTACACCGTCGTCGCCGATCTCGCGCAAAAAATTGACGACCGCTTAAAAGAAGTCAAAGACGTGCAGAAAGTAGCCGGAGAATTCGCCGCGCAAGCCAATATGAATGTCAAAGATATGGTGCGCGAAACGGGTTACGTCAAACCGGGCGATGATGTCGAAAACATCGGCAACTCGCCGCAGTTTGAAGAAGGAATCGTCGCGCTCGAAAATCCGGGCGATGTCGGCGACAAAATTCCGGTTCAAAACGGTTTTGCAATTCCGACACTGGTTGACAAGAAAGAACCGCGCGATGCCGATTTTGCCGAAGTAAAAGATAAAGTCGCCGAAGTTTATAAAATGGAACAGGCAAAAGCGAAAGTTGACGGAATTGCCGGACAAATTGCCTCTGCCGCAGGTTCGGCAAACAATTTGAGTGCCGCCGCGCAAGCCGAAGGTTTGAAAGCGAAAGAAGCAAAAACCTTTATTTTAGGTTCGCCGCTCGGCGAAGGTCCGAGCGCGGCAACTTCCGAAGTGTTGGAAAATGCGATTTACAATTTGAAGGCGGGCGAAGTTACCAAACCTGTAAAAATTGGCGATGATTGGTTTGTCGTCGGTGTGAACAGCCGCGAAGAAGCGAATATGGAAGATTTTTCCAAACAGCGCGACCAATTGATTCAGAACAAATTGGCAGAAAAACGCGGACAAGTTTTTCAAGATTATCTGGCGGCTCAAAAACGGGAAATGGAAGCTGATGGTAAAATTAAAATTTATCAGGATGCTTTGGCAAGAATTAAGGACGAGCCGGTTGCGCCCGGTCAAGGTCAAACACGACAGCTTAATTTTTAAGCGAAAGAAAATATTAAAAGAAAAAAGGCGGACGTTTATTGCGTCCGCCTTTTTAACTTTAAATTAAACAGGTGAGTAAAAGTAATCGGGTAAAAAGAATTGGTAAAAACTCGATAATTCCTAAATTTTACTTTTTGCCTTTTTACTTTTTACTTAGTGCTTATTTAGCGTGTAATTCAGCATAGTGAACGAAGAACCAGTAAGTAATACCAGCCCAAACGACCAAATTTATAAGCGAAGCAATCAAGCCGATCTTTTGTATTTTTTCGTCGGTCCCGCCACGATTTGTTTGCTTGCCATACATCAGCATCGCTACCAGAACGCCGGTTACGATCCATGCAAAAAGACGAATGCCAAGATCAAGCGGAACAGCTTCCGGCGGCACGTTCATTAAAAACGGCACTTGATATAAAGTCAGCACAATCACCAATATCATCGCCACAATCGCCGCAATCGGCGGTTTGTTTCTCGAATCCGATTGATTTGCCACTTCGTCCGTAACCTGTCGAAGATTACTGTGCGAATAACTGTAAGCAAAATAAATGACCAAACCGATGGACATCCAGACAATCAGCCGAATCCAAGTTTCGAGCGGCAAACTGTTCATCAAATACGCCGCCGAAACAACCGTTGCCATCGGAATAAACGGCACGAGCGGAACTTTGAACGGGCGATTCAAATTCGGATTTGAAGAACGCAGAATAATAATTCCCGTTCCGACAATGACAAACGCGAATAATGTTCCGATGCTGACCAGTTCGCCGAGCAGATTGATCGGCACAAAGCCGCCCAAAAGCGCGACAATCGCGCCGGTAATCATCGTCGTAACGTACGGCGTTTGATATTTCGGATGAATTTTCGCCGCCCATTTCGGCAGCAAACCGTCCTTCGACATCGAATAAAAAACGCGCGGCTGTCCCATTACCAGTACAACCATTGTCGAACTCAGACCGAGAACCGCGCCGACCTTGATGATCATCGGGAAAACAGACAAAACCGTTCCCATTGTCGTTCCCTGCGCTTTTGCAAAAGCCGCGTCAATGGCGACGGCAATCGGCGCGGCGGCGTTGGTCAACAAATGATAATCAACCAAACCGACCATAATTCCCGATACCAAAATATAGAGAAATGTGCAGATGATAAGCGAACCTAAAATACCAATCGGCATATCGCGCTGCGGGTTTTTGGCTTCCTGTGCGGCGGTTGAAACCGCGTCGAAACCGATGTAGGCAAAGAAGATGACCGCCGCGCCCGTTACAACACCCGGAAAACCGAACGGCATAAATTCCGAACAGCCCGGACTTCCCGCCGCACAGCCAATTCCCAGATTGCTCGGATTGACATAGCCTATTCCGGCGATGATAAACAGAACGACGACCAAAACCTTGATGATGACGATGATCGAATTAAAGTTGGCGGATTCCTTAATCCCTTTAACCAGCAGAGCGGTAACAGCAATCGCAATCAAAAATGCGGGCAGATTGAAGATGCCGTAAGCGGTTGAGCCGTCCGCCATCGGTATCGCTTGTCCGGGAGGTGCAGCAAGCGACGGCGGAAAAGTAATTCCGAGATCGCTCAAAAGACTGACGACGTAGCCCGACCAGCCGACGGCGACGGTTGCCGCGCCGAAGGCGTATTCAAGAATTAAATCCCAGCCGATAATCCACGCGACAAATTCGCCGAGTGTGCCGTAGCCGTAAGCGTAAGCCGAGCCGGAAATCGGAATAGTCGCCGCAAATTCCGAGTAACAGAGCGCGGCGAACATACTGACGATGCCGGCGATAATCATCGAAATAACAACGGCGGGTCCAGCGTGTTTGCCGGCGGCTTGTCCGGTTAGAACAAAAATTCCCGTGCCGATAATCGCACCCACGCCGAGCATCGTTAAATCCAACGCGCTCAGCGTTTTCTTTAACGTATGCTCGCCGGTTTCAGATGCTTCGGCGATAATTTTTTCAATTGATTTTGTCGCAAATAGAGACATAGATTCCTCCTAAATTATTAAGTCAAATATAATTACTAATTCACATCCGATTCGTTCTGTTGGCAATCAATGAAACGATTGCCGCAATTATCAGCATCACACCGCCGATTGTTCCCGGCGTACTGTTTTTGAAAATTATTAAAAAAGCTATTCCCAAAACCATAAACATAATCGCTACTGGTAATTTTTTTCTGTTCATAAAATTCTCCTAATTTAAAATTAATTCAAAGTCGAACCCGGCGGTTTTGACAAACTTCTCCAAATGAAATAAACCGGAACGCCCGAAAGCACTATTGCCAAACCGGGCAAAGACGTTTGCGGTTTGTAAAATAAAAGAACTAAAGAAATTACGGTTGCGGTGGCGATATAAATTGCCGGAATTAACGGATAGCCGAAGGCTTTATAAGGACGTTCCGCACCCGGGCGTGTGCGCCGCAAAATGAACAAACCGATAATTGTTAAAATATAAAAAATCAGAACGGCAAACACAACATAATCGAGCAGCATTCCGTAAAGATTGCCGTAATCTTCGTAACCTTCGGGCGTAAATTTTCCCGAACGAGTGCGCGGCAAAACGAGCAGACAAGCCCAAAAACACTGCAAAATCAAAGCAAACGCCGGAACGTGATTTCTATTGAGTTTGGCGGTTGATTTGAAAAACAAATCGTCCTTCGCCATTGCATAATAAACTCGTGCGCCCGCCAAAACCAAACCGTTGTTACAGCCGAAAGTCGAAACG
>JBBSIE010000071.1:0-21277 GCA_038232235.1 Pyrinomonadales bacterium
CAATTTTTGGCATTTCTTGTAAATCCTATATTAAATATCAAAATTATAAAGTTTATGAATCTTTACTATTTAGTCAACATTATAAACTATTTGGAGAAGATTTTCATATTTGTAATTGAATTTGCGTAGAAAATTGCATCTAAAAATACCGCGAACATTCAATACGATTTAAGATTTGAGCAGTATTTTGATGGCGAAGCCGCCGGGCGAAAGATTTTCAGCCGTCTTCAATTAAAAGAAGCAGTCGTGCAATTGGCTGACGGTTATCGCAAAGTATTTATTTTGCACGACATTTTGGGATTTGAACACGAAGAAATCGCACAAATGCTTGGCTGCGCTTCCGGCACTTCAAAAGCGCAGCTCATAAAGTGCGGCAGGTTTTGCGCCGATTGTTGACGGGTGGCAACGCTTCGACGCGAAGAACAGTCAAAGTTACTGAATAAAATTTTTATGCAATTACCGTTCGGAAGCGCGGTTTGCGATTTAAATTTGTAGATAATTTTTGATTACGGAAAAAAATAAAATGAAAGCAGCACAGATTTTTTTGATTATTACGTTGGTTTTTTTGACCAATGCTTTTGCCCAATCAGGTCGAAGAGTTCAAACCGCGCCAGCCGCGCCGGTTTCGACACCGCAGATTCAGCAAACGCAGGACACAACCGGCGCGCAGAAAGATGAATCCGTCGGCTATTCGGAATCTGCGCCGAACGCGCCGCGCTCGATTTCGGTGAAAGATCGAAACAGTAAAAAGTCGAAAAAGGAAACAAAAAAAGAAACTAAACCGACAGTCCAAACAACGGATGCAGCAAACACCGCACCGGCAAATCCTGACGAAGAAGTGATTAAGGTCGAAACCAATCTGGTGACGATTCCGGTTTCGGTTTCCGACCGCAACGGGTTTTACATTCCAAATTTGAACAAGCAAAATTTTAAGGTTTTTGAAAACGGAGTTGAACAGGAAATCGCTTATTTCGGCACGTCGGAGCAGCCTTTTACGGTCGTTTTGCTGATTGATGTCAGTCCTTCGACGGCTTACAAAATAGAAGAAATTCAAGCTGCCGCTTCCGCTTTTGTTCAGCAATTAAATCCGCAGGATCAAGTGATGGTCATCGAATTCGATTCGTCCGTTCACGTTTTAACGGAAGTTACGGGCGACCGTGATAAAATTAACAAAGCGATTCGCAAAACCGGTTTCGGCGACGGCACATCGCTCTATGAAGCGGTTGATTTTTCGCTGCGGAAACGGCTCGACAAAATCGAAGGACGCAAAGCGATAGTCTTGTTCACTGACGGCGTTGACACAACTTCAGTCAGAGCGAGCTTTGAAGGAACGGTCAGAGATGCGGAAGAAAGCAATGCGGTAATTTTCCCGATTTATTACAATACATTTCTTAATAACATAGGAATTGGCGGCGGAGGTGGAGGCGTAATGAGTACACCGCCGACTCTCGGACTTCCGGGCGGCATCGGCGGCAGACAATCAACCGCCGGAGTAAGCGCGGAATACACGCGCGGCAGAGCGTATCTGACGGAGCTTGCGGCGGCGACAGGCGGCAAACTTTTCCGCGCCGAGTCAACACCGGGCGGTTTGACGAACGCTTTTGAAAGCATCGCCGAAGAACTGCGCCGCCAATACAGCATCGGTTATTATCCGTCAGCGTCGGGTGAAACAGGTGAGAGGAGACAAATCAGAGTGCGCGTTGACCACCCGAAACTCATAATTCGCGCCCGCGACAGTTACATTGTCGGCGACGCTGCCGGAAAATCCTAAAGTTGAACTTTTTCGCCGGTCGGTGAATCCCCAAAATTACATTTCGGGTAATCTTCTAAAGTAAACACTCAAGCAATTTTACCGTCGAAACGCCGAGAAGATCAGAGCAATTTCAGCGTTTCGACGGTAAAATTACTTTTACAAACCATCTTAAATCATTCGCAGAATTCCAAAAAACCGTTTCCAATCCAACTTTACAAACTCTTAACAAAATTCTTCCATTTCCACATAATATCTTTGCATTTAACCTCTAAAATTCAATTTAGAAACTGTCGGAAGGAAAAAATGCTTCAACGCGGAAGAATTAAAGGTTTGAGAAAAGAAGATGTGAGATTCCTTCTTTTCCATCCTTTTAAACTTTCGCAGGCAGTTTCTTAATAAATTAGTTGGATAAGGAGAAATTTTATGAAAAGTAATATCAAGATATTCGCGCCGTTTGTTTTGGCAATTTTAATCGGTTCGCTGACGTTTGCTTTCGCGCAGACGAACAAAACAAATTTCGATGGTGGGAAAAACAATAATCCAATCGGTCATTGGATGCCGCCGCAGAACGGTTTGTTGTATTGGTATATTTTTAACAGCTCAACTTCCGCTTTCACCGGCGCACAGTTCGGCTTATCAACAGATTTAGCCGTGCCGGGCGATTATGATGGCGACGGCAAAACCGACATTGCCGTTTGGCGCGAAACCGACGGCACTTTTTATATTTTGAACAGCGCGGATAATTCAGTTTCGTCAAGGCAGTGGGGATTTACATCGGATGTGCCGCTGGCTGCTTACGATTCGCATTAAAAAAATGAACAAATGCAGAAAACCGTGTGAAGTAAGAATTTTACATCATTACTTCGCGTGGTTTTCTGCAAAAAGAAAAATTCTGAAAACTATGCGGCGACGGGCATCAAAATATCGTGAATCACTTTCATTTGCTCGGCTAATTCCAGATATTGTGCGGGAGTCAAAGCCTGTGCGCCGTCGCACAGAGCTTCTTCGGGATTTGAATGAACTTCAATAATCAAACCGTCTGCGCCGACGGCGACACCGGCGCGCGCCATCGGATTGACCATATAATTTCTGCCCGTGCCGTGCGACGGGTCAACGATAATCGGCAGATGCGTGATCCGCTGAACGGCGGGAATAATTGATAAATCCATCGTGTTGCGGGCGTGATTGCCGAACGTGCGGATGCCGCGTTCGCACAAAATCACGTCGTAATTTCCCTCCGCCATAATGTATTCGGCGGCGAGCAGAAATTCATCGAGCGTCGCCGACAGTCCGCGTTTGAGCAAAATCGGCTTGCGCGTTTTCCCGGCGTATTTCAGCAGCGAAAAATTCTGCATATTACGCGCCCCGATTTGAATACAGTCGCCGTATTTTTCGACCAGATCAATGCCGTGTTCGTCCATCGCTTCGGTAACGATATTCAACCCGTACTGGTCGCGCACTTCGGCTAAAATCTTCAAACCGTCTTCGCCCTTGCCCTGAAAAGCATACGGAGAAGTGCGCGGTTTGAACGCGCCGCCGCGAAAAAATTTCGCGCCGCTTGCGGCAACTGCTTCAGCAACCGAAAAAACCTGCTCGGCAGTTTCCACCGCGCACGGTCCGGCGATAATCGCCAGTTCATCGCCGCCGATGGTCGCATTTCCGACTTTGATGACCGATTTTTCGGGGCGCAAATCTTTGGAAATAAGTTTATACGGTTTCGTTACGCGAATTGCTTCGGCAACACCGGAAAGATTTTCAAAATGTGCCGGATCAACTGCGCCGTTATTTCCCGTAATCCCAATCGCCGTGCGGCTTTCGCCCGGCATCGAATGCGGACGAAAGCCGAGTTTTTCAATAATTTCAACGACGCGCTCGACATCCGCTTTAGTCGCATCGGCTTTCATAACAATTAACATAAATTTTTGTAATAAACTTCTAAAATTTCCTTCTGCAAACTGCCGACAATTTAGCATTTTGCAAACAAATCCCGGCTCAAAATGTTTAATAATACTTTAACCGCAGATTTTCACAGATTGACTCAGATAAATAAATCCTGATCAAATAATTTTATATCCGTGTTTATCTGTGAAAATCTGTGGCTAAAATAAATTTTTCCTCCGGCAATAATTATTTTCTACCTAATAAACAGGCAAATATATTGCCGCGAATCAACTTTCAGCAATTTCAATTGCCCGCAAAAGTGCCTGTGCTTTATGGACGGTTTCGTCAAATTCTTTTTCTGGCACGGAATCGGCGACGATGCCCGCGCCCGCCTGAACCGAAGCCGTACCGTTTTCCAAAACAATCGTCCGAATGGCGATGCAGGTGTCGAGATTTCCGGCGTAATCGGCGTAACCGACCGCGCCCGCGTAAATGCCGCGCGTTTCCGGTTCGAGTTCTCTGATTATTTCAATAGCGCGAACTTTCGGCGCACCGGAAACCGTTCCTGCCGGAAAACACGCCGCCAGCGCATCGAAACAGTCTTTTCCGCTTTCTAATTTAGCGGAAAGATTGCTGACAAGATGCTGAACGTGCGAGTATTTTTCAACCGCCATCAACCTGTCAACTTTGACAGAACCGTATTCGGCAACTCTGCCGAGATCGTTTCTGCCGAGATCAACCAACATAAGATGTTCCGCCGTTTCCTTTGCGTCATTTCGCATTTCCTCGGCTAATTCCGCGTCTTCAAGCTCATTCGTGCCGCGCCGCCGCGTTCCGGCAATCGGACAATATTCGGCGCGTTGTCCGCGGCATCTGACGAGCATTTCCGGCGACGCGCCGATGATTGATTTTTCATCAAATTCAAATAAAAACATATACGGCGACGGATTCAGCGAACGCAGAGCGCGATAAATCGCCACCGCCGAAGCTGGAGTTTTTTTGCTAAATCTTTGCGAAATCACGGCTTGATAACAATCTCCGGCGAGAATATATTCTTTAATGTGCGAAACCGCCGCGAGAAAATTTTGCTTTTCCCAATTCGACGAAACTTTTTCGACCGATTTTGTCTTCGACGAAGCCGGAATCTGCGGCGTATTTTGCAAAATTCGCGCGATTTTCTCGTTTTCCGCGACGGCGTTTTGATAAAGCGTTTCGAGATTTTCGCTTTCGTCGGTGAAAACCAGCGTCGTAATTTTTATCTGCTGATAAGCGTGGTCAAAAGCGACGGTCGTATTGAAAAAAAGCCAAAACCCGTCATCTGTTTCGTCAGTTTTCAGCGATTTTTCAAAAAGTCCGACGGCGGAAAAGTTAAAAAATCCGACCGCGCCGCCCGCAAACGGCGCGATTTGAAAATCTTCGGCGAAATTTTTATTGTTAAAGTTCTCGCGCAAACTTTCCACGAGATTTTTGTCGGAAGTCGTTTGTTCGCCGTTTTCTTCGACAATTGTTTTCCCGTCTTTCCCGCGCAGAATTTTTTGCGGATTCGCGCCCAAAAACGAATATCGCGCCAGATTTGCGCCGCCTTCGATTGATTCGAGCAAAAACGAAAACTTCGCATTTTCGCGCAAAAGCAGATAAGTTCCGAAAGGTGTCAGCAAATCCGCCGCGACCGTCAAAGTCACGGGAACGACATTGCCTTTTTCGGTCTGCGCTTGAAAAACAGAGAAATTATCGGGTTTCAAATTTTGCATCGAAAAATAAAAAACCGTCAAACTTTTAGAAAGGTTTGACGGTTAATGTTAAAACTTATTCGTGCGGAATTTTGCAATATCCGCCATTAAACAAGACTTATCGCCGCCGGTTTGCGATAACGCCACCAACGAAAATTTGCATTAAATTCTAACGATAAAGTCTGCATAGCAAGATAAATTTTTAACAGAATAATTGAAAAGAAGCAAGCAAAGCCATTAATCAATAAAAATTTCATTCAAAGCCAGCCGAAAATTCGGCAAAATTTCCTCGCAGGTCAATTCATCATTTTCCGTCAAAATCTTTGTTTCGGTCGGCGAAAAATAAATTGTCAAAGTCTTAAACTCAGGGACAATTTTCCAAACTTGCAACACACCGGCATCGAAATATTCGCGGATTTTACGTTCAACTTTGTTGTGAGTTTCACTCGGCGAAATCACTTCAATCGCCAGATCGGGCGCGAAATTCCAAATCTCCAAAGGTTCGCCCGTCGGCGGGATTTTTTCGTTTGAAACAAAAGAAACGTCGGGAATTCGTTTGTTCTCACCGATTTGAAAAAGTGTGTTATCGCCGTAGACTCGCCCGATTTTATTCTTTTCCAAAAAAATTCCCATTTTAATAGTCATTCTTGTAGCAACTCCGCTGTGTTTGGCTGTCGGCATTTTCTTTTTCTCCAATTTTCCGTTGACGTATTCATAACCTTTATTTTTTATCAGAAAACGATTGATTGAAGCGTCGCTGCGAACTCTGCCGGTTTTATTTATTTTCGATACAACATTTGAAAGCGGTATTTCGGTTGTTCGGGTTGTTTCTAAAACATTTGCCATTTTTTAACTCCTTGTGCCGGAACACTTAAATTTTAGCAAACAAACTGCTTGAATAAAAATTTAGCTAATCCAAAATCCAAAATCTAAAGTCCAAAATCGGCTCACATTCTTTCGGGAACTTCAATTCCCATCGTCTTCAACGCCGCTGTTAAACTGCGCCGCGCGATGTCCGCCGTGACGATTAAAATAGCTTTTCTGACTTCATTTTCTTCGATTAAGATTTTGTGGTTGTGGTAGAAAAGGTTAAAAGCCTTTGCCAGACCAAAAGTATATTTCGCCAAAATCGCCGGTTCGGTCGTCAAAACCGCCTGCGAAATTGTTTCTTCAATCCGCGAAGCCAGCGTAATCAAAGCCCAAATTTCATTTTCTCCATTCAAAATCTCGGCGACTTCCGATTTAGAATTTGAAATCTGTAATTTTGAATTTTCCAACGCGTTTTCGTCCAACTTACGAAAAATCGAATTGGCGCGAACGGCGGAATATTGACAGAAACAGCCGGTTTCGCCTTCAAACGAAAGGGCTTCTTTGAAATCGAAAACGATGACGGTGTTGCGCGTGAACTTTAATAGAAAATAACGCAGTGCGCCGATGGCGATGATGTGCGCGGTTTCTCGTTTTTGCGCTTCAGACAAATCGGGATGTCGTTTTTCGACTTCGGCGAGCGCGTTGGCTTCGAGGCGATCAAGCAAATCGTCGGCTTTAACACCCAAACCTTTGCGCCCGCTCATTTCGATAAACGATTTTTGTTTGTCTTCGTCGGAAATCGCAAAGCCTAATTCTTCCGCCGCCGCCGGACTAAGCGCAACCATTTCATAACTTAGATGGACACTGGCGCGTTCGCCTTTTTCGGGCGAAATCAAGGACACGCCTTTTTTGACGACTTCCTGCGGATAAGATTGGCGCGAATCAATCACGTTGTAAACCGTTTCGCCGCCGCCGAAATTCGTTACCGGCGCGTTGTCATTCGCTTCGGCGGTCGTCGTCCAGACTTCTTTGCCGTCGTAATAAGTTTGAAAAAGTTTGTAATTAAAATCGAGTCCGAGTTCGCCCAATTTCCACAATTGATAGGCGATGTCTTTGCCCGTGTAAGTCACCGTACCGTTTGAACGGACGAGAATTTTGTCGGCATCGTGTTCGTCGTTTCCGATGTGCGAATCGGTCGGCATTACCCAGCAATTGGCGTTTTTGCCCGTCGTTTCGAGCCGAATCACGCCGAGTTTTTTCATTATTTCAAACGCTTTCGCCCAAAAATGCAGATGCAGAATTTCCGACTCTCTGGGCAGCAAATCGTAGCGAATGTCGAGCCGTTCCATCGTGTTCAAAATACATTCGACATTGCGCGTCGCCACATAATCGGCGAGTTCCGCCGTTTCGTTGTCGCCCGCTTCGATTTCGTGCAAAACTTCGGCGCGTTTCGACTTCAAATCTTCGTCCGTCTGATATTCCTGACCGACTTTGGCGTATAAATCCCAGCAGTAATAATCGAAGGTTTTGCCCGCTTCCTGCAAACTCAAATCAAGCTGTTTGATGTCGTCGAGCGACATTTTTTTGAGATAAATGAAGCCGACGACGACATCGGCGACCTGAACGCCGGTGTTGTCAATATAATTCTGCACTTCGGTTCGTTCGCCGTCCGCCTGCAAAATCCGCACAAACGTATCGCCCAAAACCGAATTGCGAACGTGACCGATGTGCGCCGCTTTGTTCGGATTGACCGAAGTGTGTTCGACCATTCTTTTCGGCGCGTTTTCGCGCTTTTCAGCGTTTAATTTCGGCAGAATTTCCGCCTTTGCCGCGTTGTTTAGAAAATCGGCGCGGTTGTAAAAAACATTCAAATAACCCGCGCCCGCGACTTCGACGCGCCCGATAAAACTTTCTTTTTCCAGATTTGCCTTTAATATTTCGGCAATTTCGCGCGGATTCTTCTTCTCGCCGGTTTGCTGTTTAATTTGTTTGGCGAGTTCAAACGCGACGGGAAACGCCAGATCGCCGAGTTCGGTTTTCGGCGGAATTTCGGCGGCGACCTGTTCGAGTTCGATATTAAATTCCGTTTTGGCGGTGACGATTACTTTTTCACGTAAAGTTTGTTGTATATCAGATAAATTCACGAATATTTTCCTCAATATAGATAAAAAATGAAAGTATAACTCAGTTTTGACGAAAGAACGAAACGCCTGCTTTGACCTTTTTACGTTTGAAAACTAGACTTTTAACTTTATGAAAATTTTATATTTCGATTGTTTTGCGGGCGCAAGCGGCAATATGATTTTGGGCGCGTTAGTTGCGCTCGGCGTTGACAAAAACAAACTTGTCGAACAAATCAAACTGCTCGACATTGCAGATTTTGCGATTGAAATTTCGATAAAAGATAAATCGGGAATTTCCGCCGTTCACGCCGAAGTTAAGTTTCGGGAAGAAAAAACTCACCGCCATTTGCAGACAATCGAAAAAATTATCAACGATTCGCGGCTCGATGAAAAAATCAAAAAACGGGCGATCAAAATTTTCAGAAATCTAGCGAAAGCTGAAGCGAAAGTTCACGGAATTGACATTAAAAAAGTCCATTTTCACGAAGTCGGCGCAATGGACGCGATTGTTGATGTGGTCGGCACTTGCATCGGTTTTGAAATGCTGAAGATCGAAAAATTTGTCGGTTCAAAAATCCACGTCGGTTCGGGCTTTGTGAGAATGGCACACGGCAAATTTCCTGTTCCGCCGCCCGCCGTTGCCGAACTTTTGCAAAATATTCCGATTTATTCAACCGAAATCGAAGGCGAACTGATTACGCCGACGGGCGCGGCAATTATTGCGACAGTTTGCGACGAATTTGGACAAATTCCCGAAATGACAGTCGAAAAAACAGCTTACGGCGCGGGAACTCGTGAATATAAAGATTTTCCGAATGTTTTGCGTTTAATGATTGGAAACCAAAGTCCAAAGTCCAAAGTCCAAAGTCCTGAAACCAAAAACCAAAGACCAAAAACTAAAAACCAAAAACTAATTCAAATCGAAACCAATATTGACGATTTATCGCCGCAAATTCTCGGTTTTGTAATGGAACGCGCTTTTGAACTCGGCGCGTTGGATTGTTGGTTTGTGCCGATTCAGATGAAAAAAAATCGTCCGGCGACCCTTGTTTCGATTCTATGCAATGTATCAAAAAGGGAAGTTTTGACCGAATTGCTTTACACTGAAACGACGACGCTCGGCATTCGCGTCAGAGAAGTTGAAAGAAATTGTCTGCCGCGTGAAATCATCAAAGTCAAAACCCGGTTTGGTGAAATTGATGTCAAAGTCGCCAAATACAAAGATAAAATTGTCAACGCGAAACCTGAATATGAACAAATTCGAGAGATTGCTCTAAAATCGAATAAATCTATGCGCGAAATTGAAGGTGAAGTGTTGGAAAAATTAAAGATGTTGAATAAAAGTAATGTCGAATAATCTTTTTATCAATTGCCGTTAGCAAAACCTGAAATAATCGGCTCAAGCTGTTGGCAGCGCGGCTACCGACTTATTTTGATGCAAACATTTTTCTCTTCAGTAAAAAATTTCAACGCTTCAAAACCGCCTTCACGCCCGATGCCGGAATTTTTCATTCCGCCGAACGGTGTTCGCAAATCTCTTAAAAGCCATGTATTTATCCAAACGATTCCGCTTTCTAGTTTTTCCGCGACGCGATGCGCCCGCGAAAGATTTTCCGTCCAAACCGTCGCCGACAAACCGTATTCGACGTTATTTGCATAATTTAAAACTTCGTCTTCATCGTCAAACGGCGTGATTGTTACGACGGGACCGAAGATTTCCTCTTGATTCGTGCGGCAATCGTGAGCGAGATTTTCGATGATTGTCGGTTCGATAAAATAACCGTTCGCACATCTGCCGTCGAGTTTTACTTGATTTCCGCCCGTTAAAATATTTCCGCCTTCTTCTTTTGCAAGTTCGATATAAGAGAGAATTTTTTCCAAATGCAGTTTTGAAACAACTGCGCTGACGTTTGTTGACTCATCAAGCGGATCGCCGATTTTTAATTTTTCAACCTGTTCGACAAAATCACCGCAAAAATTTTCGTAAAGTGGACGTTCGACAAAAATACGCGAACCACACAAACAAATCTGCCCTTGATTGGCGAATGATGAACGAACCGTCGTCTGTAACATTTCTTCATAGTCGCAATCGGCAAAAATTATATTCGGATTTTTTCCGCCGAGTTCGAGCGATAATTTTTTAAATTTCGGCGCGGCTTCTCCGGCAATCCATTCGCCGGTTTTCGTGCCGCCGGTGAACGAAATCGCTTTCACGTTTTTATTTTGGACAATCGCCGCGCCTGCTTTTGTTCCCAAACCGTGAACGATATTCAAAACTCCGGCGGGCAAACCGGCTTCGATGCAAAGTTTTGAAAGCAAATAAGCCGTCATCGGCGTGATTTCCGAAGGTTTGGCGACGACGCAGCAACCGGCGGCGAGCGCGGGCGCAATTTTCCAAGTAAATAAATATAACGGCAAATTCCACGGCGAAATACAGCCGACCACGCCCAAAGGCTGGCGCAAAGTGTAATTTATCGCTTGATTTACAGTTTCGTGAGATTCCGAAGAAAAGTGCATCGCGGCGGTGGCGTAGAATTTGAAATTGGAAACGGCACGCGGAATGTCAACGGCTTTCGCCAAACTTTTCGGTTTGCCGTTGTCAACGCTTTCGGCTTCGGCAAGCGAATCCAAATCGCGTTCAATCAAACTCGAAACGCGCATCAAAACATCGTGTCTTTGTTCAGGCGACATTTTTGACCAAACAGGAAAAGCATTTTTCGCCGCTTCAACCGCGCGTTCAACGTCGCGTTCATCGGAATCGGGAATTAACGAATAAACTTCACCAATTGCCGGATTATAATTGTCGAGATATTCACCGGAAACCCGAGCATTCAGTTCGCCGTTTATATAATTTTCGATTTTCAGCATTATTAATTTCCATTTTCGCTTTGATGCTATGTCAATCGGAATTAACTAATCTGAAAACTACCGAATAAACAAAATTCGCAGCTAAGTCGAATTTGTCTATTATAAACCACTTCTCTTGAAATAAAACTTTCCGTTTTTAGTAATTCTCCGCTTTGAAAATAAAATTTATTTCTTCGTGCAAATAATTGCCGAATAAATTTCGGCTTATCTCGATTCGGCTGACATCGGAAGCGACATTAAGCAAACTGCCGATATTTCCCGCGAAAAAATCGCCCGAAACATCTTCGGCGGTTTCTTTGGCAAGAGTGTTCATTATTTGGTCAAAAAACTTTTCGTGTTCGCCCAAACGAATAATCGTCAAATCATCAAATTGAGTTTCGGATTGTATTTCCTCAACTTTTTTATCGCTGAAAATAATAATTTTCAGCAATTCCGCGCTGTTTGAAAAAATCAATTTATCGCCTTTCAAACTGTAAGAAATTCCCCAGCCGAGCATCGGCAAATTCAGTTCGCGCCATTGTTTATTGTTTTCAATTTTTGTTTCCCAATCTAATTTTGCGGCGGAATCGGTAATTGTCAATTGAACTCTTAATTTTGCGGCAAGCACGTTTTCCAATTTTTCCCGATTGAGATTTTCCGGCGCACGAAGCGTAACGATTACCGTTTTTCTAAATTCGGCAAAAAGCGGCGCGGGCAGCATTTGCGGGATTTGCGCGGTTAAAACTATCTGCGGATTTGCCGGCGCGAGCGCAGTTTGCAAATCATTTCTAAACTGTTTTTCCGCGTCAACTTCCGGCGAGTTTTTCGTTTCTTCAACAACTCCGGCATCTTCCGCGTCGTCAATCGTTTTGTCGTAATCATCGTTCAAATACGAATAATTATTCCAATCATCGCTGCCTGACGAATAAAAATTGTCATAACTGTAGTTTTGCCGATTCCAAGATTTTTTGCGCGATTCTCGCTTTTTCTCAAGTCTTTCGTAAAGCGAATTTTCTATCGAATCAGCCAATAAATCAGGTTTGTTCGCCGCCGCTTGCAATTTGTAAAACGGCATATTTTCGGGAAGCATCGCGCTTAAATTATTTGCTCCCGTCGCATTTATTTTTTCATCATTTTCTGTTTGTGTTTCCGCCAATAAAAATTCGCGGCGTTCCGTCCATTTTTCTTCGCTCATTTCAAAATCGAACATTCCGGCGCGAAATTTTTTCAAATCTTCGATATTTCCCGCCAGCCAATAATGTTTGAAATAATAATCGTCGTTAAGTTTCGCCTGATCGAGCCACACGGTTGCCGTATGCGGCGTAACTTTTTCACTCAAGTTTTTGAACGAAGGCTCATCTGCCAGACTATTTTTCGGCGATTTACCGTTGATGTTTGACAAGGTTTGCAGAAGTAATTTTTCGCTCGTTGCCAAAATGAAACGTCCGCTAAAATTGGTGAAAACGAGTTTTTGGTGTTGTCTGCCGCGATCTGCCGCGACATCCGCGCTGTAAAAATGTGTACCGTCTTCGAGTTCAGTTTCTTCAAACTGCGATTGGTTTTGAAAAAACTGCGAAGCCGCGAAAATTTCATCATTAACCGGCGCGATAAAAACCGCGTCGAGCCGTCCGATGTCATAAACGGCAATCGCGGCGCGTGTTTCCGAAACATTTCCGAATGTGTTTAAATCAATCGGAAAACCGCTCGCTTCATTAAATTCCTGCCAGCGCGACGCGAGTTTCAATGCCAGATGACGATTTTCAAACTGCGCGAAATTTTCACTTTCGAGATAATCTTGCTTGAGTTTCGACTCGTTCAACTGTTTGATAAAAGTTGGCAAATCCGCAAACTGCACATAAATAAGCGCACCGCGCGGAAAATCTGCGGCGTTTGCAAATGGCTTTTCGGAAGTTTGCGAATATGCGAAAACGATTGCGCCGAACACGAATAAAATGCCGATTATTTTTAATTTCATAATTCTAAAACCTCCGCGTTTTTTCCAAATTAACTGCAAAATCAGTTGTTTTTTGTGATTTCTCTATTTCTAAATTTTCCAAACGCGCAATTTTTTCTTTGTCAATATTTTTTGATTTGGCATTTTCAAACTCAATCGCTTTCGTAAAATCTCCGACTCTTCCGGCAGTTTCGGAAAGCAAATTTAACAATTCGTTGGATTTCGCCGAATTGTCTGCGTCAGCCAACTTAAACGCCGCATTCGGCTGATTATTAGCAATATATAAACGCATCAATTGCTGCGCCGCGTTTTCTTCGCCAAACGGATTTTGCAATTCGTTGTCGGCAATCAAAGAGTTTTGAAAAGCGTTTAGCGCAAAATCATTATGGTTAAAACTTTCAGCGACAACGCCAAGGAGAAACCAGAACTGCGAACTAGGATTTTCGACTTTTATCTCGATTTGATTTTTGGCGAAAATTTCCAGCGCATTTCGCAATTCGCTTTCCGCCGATTGTGTCGCGTTTAATAAATCCGCTTTGTTTTCAACGATTTCACGCGAAATCCAAACCGCTTGCCAGCGCGAATTTACATCCGCATTTCGATTGTTAATAACTTCAGCTAAAAGTTTGACGGTTGCATTCTTGTTGTTATTTCTAGCGTAAAGTCGCGCCAATTCGATTTTGTTGTTCGCGTCTTCAGGCGCGATTTCGAGAAGTTTTTGCCGAAATGCGATTGCCGATTCCGTCTGATTGAAGTTCGCGCAAGTTTCGGCGGAAAGCTCCAAAGAATTATTCTTGTTGATAGAATAAGTTACCGCTGTTCCGTTAAGTTTCGTATCATCAGCCAAATAAAGTTTAATCTGCGGCAAAGCGGCAAGTTTTGCCAGAGCTTCCGGTTTTGTCGTTTCGTCAGCTGCGTCAACCAATAATTGCAGCATTTGAAGCGCATTTTCCGCATCGTTTTCCTCAAAAAATATCTGCGCCAATCCGATAAAAGCCGGCGTAACATATTGTTCAAGCGCGAGTTGCCGCCAATAAAAAGATTGCAATAGATTTCTTGCTTCTACATCAAATTTTTCATCGCGCAAAATTTGCAGAACATCATTCAAACGCTCGATGCCCGGCGGTTTAACGGTTTGCGCGTCAAATTTCGTTTCAATGCCGATGAAGCGTTTTGCGTCGCTTAGAGTTTTCGCCAAATCGCCCTGCCGAATTTGCACTTTCATTTCAGCCAGCCGCAGCCATTCGGGACGCGGATATTGACGGTTTAATTCGCTTTCGATTGAAGAAATAAGCATTTGTGCTTTGGCGTTTTCACGATTTTCAAGCAAAAATTCGAGATATTCTTTCTGCCAATTAACGCGCTCATCTTCCGGCTGTTTAATTTTATAATCATTTTCGATGTCGAAAATTTCTTCGGCTTCTTCCGTGCTGTAAGTTTTTTGCAAAACCGCTTCATAATCGTAATTCGAACTGCTCGAAACCGTATTTCGCTCAATCAAAATTTCATAAAACGGCGCACGATTTTCCTTTGCAATCAAAGATTCATTGATGAGCATTTGCGGCAGCAAAACGCTTTTCGGGGTTGCCGAAACAAGTTTTTGAAAATAATCCGCTTTTGCCGCGTCCGAATCAAATGACTCAGACAATTTACGAATTATATTCTTTAAATTTTCGGGCAATTCGACTTTTTTCTCCTGATAATAATCGTTATTGCCTTTGTCGTTTTCCTTTAAGTTTTTTACAACAATCGAAAATAGTTTTTCACGCGCTTCATTTTGCAAATTGTAGTTGCTCAAAGTTTGCAGATAAAATTCGCCGTCTTCAACGCCCGGATTTTCGCCCGCGATAATTTCCGCCCACAATTCACGCGCCTTATTTCCGTCGCCAGTTTGAAAATAAACCGCACCGAGATTTGCTTTTGCATATTTGTCGTCGGGTTTTATTTCAAGCGCGATTTGCAAATGCTCAAGCGCGTTTTTCGCGTCTTTTTGTTCGAGATAAAATGCGCCGAGTTTCGCTTGTTCGTCCGCGCTGTTCGGACGATTTTCAATCATCGCGGGTGTAAAATTTTTCGCGTCGTTTTTCATCTCAAAATTCGGCGCAAAATAAAGCCATTCGCCGTATTCATTGATCAAACGAAACCAATCATCACCGACCAATTCGTTGGCTTTGTCAGGTCTTTGCACAATAAATTCGCCAATCGGCGCAAGCCGCAGCGCGTCGCAAAAGTAACATTCGTTTTTGCCGGAATATTCACGCAAAGCCAGACTCGTTTCGGCATTTCTCGCCAGTTTCCAACTTTTAGGAAGTGCCGCATTTTCAATCGCTTCGTGCGCCAAACCGCGTTCACCTTTCGCCAGCAAAAAGTTAATTAACTGCAATTGATTGGGCGAGGACGTTTTGGTCAAACTGCCGAGTTCTGCACGGTTATTTTGATACAAAAATTCCAGATAACGCGCCGTCATTTCATTCGTTTCAACAGAAATTTTGCCATTTGCCGATTGATAACTTTCGCGCAACGCTCCAAGTTCTTTTTCATTGTCGCCGATAAGCCGCGCATTTTCGGCAATCAGTTGCATATAATTAAAATCCGCCGGATATTTGTCGCGTTTTCGTTCTGCTTCCAAAACATCCAAAATCTTTTGAAACATTCCGCGCTTTTCGTAAAAATTTATCAACCCGCGCAAAGAAGCGTGAAAATTTTCACTGTTTCCGTAAGCATTATCTTTTTGCCAAACAAGAATCTTTTCTTCCAACGCACCGAAACCCGATTGATGCGCGATGTTTTGCAAAAGCGAAAGCGTCGCGTAACGATCTGTTTGCTGGAAAATTTCATCAATTCGGCGATACAAATTCTTCTGCAAAGCGGAATTTTCATCGCTCGTTGCCACGGTTTTAGCGATTTTTCCAATCGCTTCCGGCATCGCGCCGTCCAAAGTTCGCAACTGATTTCGCCCCTTTGCGGCATTTATCGCGTTGCTGCCATCGGCTTCGACAATGAATTTTTCGCGCAAATTCCAAAGTTTTTCGGCAATTACGTCAAGATTTTCTTTCGTTCGCAAGTTCGCAGCGTAACCTGCAACATCCGCCGCCGTTAAATCGTGTGCAAACGGATTTTCGAGCAGTTCGTCAAACGCCTGCCGATACGCCGCAGCCGCTTTTGATTTTTCAATATTTTGCAGACTGTTTGCTTCCTGAAATTGATCGGAAACGGTTAAATTCGGTCTTTCTTTGACGGGCAATTTGGCGCGTTCTATTTCAGCTTCTTTGGTGCGTCCGGCTTTTTCCAGAACTTCGATTTTCTGTTTGATATAAATTGGATCGTCGTTGGTCAATTCCAATACTTTATTGATGTTTTCCAACGCGCCATCATAATTTTTGCGGCGCGTTTCGATGTCGGCGAGCGCAATGTAAAGTTCAGGCATTTCCGGCTGATTATCAATCGCCGTTTTGTAGTTTTTGACAGCGTTTTCCAAATCGTTATTCGCTTCAAAAATCCGCGCTAAAATGACATTCCAGCGATAATTTTTATATGCTTCGGCGGCTGTTTTTTGATAATACGCAAGCAACACATCGCCGCCGCCGTAGCGTTTGACGTAATTGATGGCATTTTCAATATTTTCCTCGTCTTCCGGTTCGCGGTTGATGATTTCGATATGCTGTTCAACCGCCGCGCGATAATCTTTGAGCCGCGTAAAAGCGTCAATCATCTGCGTTCTGAATTGGGCGACCTGAGCGTTTAATTCGCGGCGTTCGGTGTCCTGATTTTTTAATTCGGTGAGCGTTTCATCAAAGGCTTTTTTGAGCGCGTCCGGCTTGTTTTGATTGACATAAATATTGGTTAATTCGCGGAAAACTTCCGTGTCGCTTGCATCTTCGTTGTGAAGTTTCAGCAAAATTTGTTCGGCGGAATCGAGGCGATTTTGCAAAACTAACTTTGCCGCGAGTTTCCGCGAGAAAATGTATTGAAATTTTCCTTTACCGCGATTTGCGCCCGTTTGCAAAACTTTGATTGCATCTTCACGCGCATTTACGCGCCAATAAATATCGGCACTTTCACTTAAAACGCCGTAATTTGTCGGGAATCTTACTAACAGTTCCGCGACAACTGTTTTCGCTTCGTCGCGCCGGTTTTCTTCTAAAAACGAATCGGCAAGCTGCAATCGGTAGGAAATCGCGCCGCGTGGACTTGCCGCAGTTTGCCCCAATCGCCGAAGTGCGGTTTGCACACTGTCTTGATTGTCGTTTGCCGAGAAAAATTCACGCGCCGATTCTAAAAATTGTTTGTTTGTGCTGTGCGAAATTTCCTGTTTAAGAATTGTTTCCGCCTGTGATTTTTGTTCTGCTTCCTCCAAAAAATTTGCGTAAGCTAAAACTAAATCTGAATCGTTTTCGCGTCGTCCGCGTTCGGTTTGAAAAGCCGAATTTATCAGCCGCAGATTTTCCTCTTTTCGTCCGGCAAGTTTCACCAAACGATTTTTGGCGGAATTTGTCTGTGAATAATTTTCATCTTCATCAGAATTCAGAGCCTTAACATATTCGCTAATCGCGGCGGGCAATTTGTGCTGAGTTTCCAAAATCGCGCCCGTCTGAAAAGCGTAAAGCGCGTCGTCGCTCATCTTTTCGCGCAGATTTTTTATGACACGAAGCGCATCGTCATATTGAAAATAATCCCAATAAACCGTTGCTGTGTCGAGATAAGTTTCCGGCTGACCGGATGCCGTCGGAATCAATTTTTCCCATTCGCTTCGCGCAATATTATAATTGCCGAGTTCGGCTTGAAGTTCGCCGCTTCGCGTTCGATAAGTTGCATCGGAAGGTGTGAATTCGGCTTGCGCGTGGGCGATATTCGCCGCTTCCGCCAAACTTCCGCGATTGCGCTGACCGAATGAGCGTTTGAAATTCAAAAGCCGTTCCTGAAATTCCGGCGTGTGCGGATAAAGTTCGTTGAGCTTCGTATAAGCGTCAACTGCTTCTTCAAAATTCGCCAAATGTGCCGCCGCGTCCGCGCGAAAAAGCGCGTAAGGCAATGTTTCCAAAGAGTTTTCTTCGGCGCAGCATTTCTCACGCGCTTGGTTCAAATAATTTCTCAATTCATTTTTTTCGGCGAGATTTTTAATAAAAATATCGCGCACCGATTTTGATTCAAAATAATATTCGGCGGAAAGTTTGCGCCAATCGTTTTCGCGTTTGTGTAATTTGTAAAAATTCAACAAACCGTTGACAAAATTGATGTTATGCGGAAAACGCTCGTGCGCCGTCGTGTAAAGTTTCAAATAAAGCTGTTCGTCAAAATCGCTTCCGCTGATGTTTTGGTCAACAAATTGAGTAAGATAATTTTGCGTGTCATCGTCGTTTAATTTATCAATCAAACCTTGAGAAAATTCGGCAAATTCCTGTTTTTTCTCGCGCCGCAAAAACCAACGCGCCAATTTGTCCTGCCAATCCCGCGTCTTAAAACGGTCAATCGCGGCGCGATAAACTTTCAGTTGTTCGTCAACCAAATTCGCCTGTTCGAGCCATTCCAATCTTTGTTCGTAAAGCCATTGTTCATCGGGATATTTAGCGATTTCGTTGGAATAAAGCGCGAGAATCTCTTTCGTTTTTTTGTCTTTAGAAAGTGCTTCGACCAGACGTTTCAAAATGTCGGAATAAGTTACTTCGTCGTTTTTATTCGCCAAATAATCGTGCAGAGAATTTTGATTTTCGTAGTAATAATCGTCGTCTTTATTCACGGTTTCACTCGGAATTTCGATGCCTTGATTTGAAGGTTTCGGTTTCTCGTTTTCGACTGGCGGCGGAGTATAAGAATCGTCGGAATCTGCTTCAAACTCTTTTATTTCAACTTTCGGCGTGAGCGATTTTCGCTGTTTGCCCAGATAATCCAAAATTTGCTGATAAATTTTACGTTCTTTTTCCGGCTGTTCGGTTGACGCAAAAGCGTCGGCTAATTTCAGCGCAACCTGCGGATAATCGCTTGATTTCTCATATCGCTGTTCAAATTCGGCGAGCGTTTTAGCGGCGATATCGGTTTGTTTTGTCGCCGTGTAAAGCCGCGCGATGTCCAAATACATCTGCGCGAGTTCGGGTGAAGTCGGATATTCTTCTTTATAAGCCAGAAAAATGCGGTAAGCGGCGGCGCGATTAAAAAATTTTGTCGCCGTTTGTTCTTTGGCGGCAAGTTCCTTGCGCGGTTCGCTGTCGGAAAAAATCAAAGACAAAATGCCGCTTGTAATTCCCGGATGCAAATCGCTTCTGCCGACATCTTCGTAAAACCGCAAATCGCCTTTTGTCAATGAAATACGCTGTTCATTGGAATCGGAAAGCAATTCAAAAAGCTGATACAAAATCTTCGCCCGCAACGCGCTTTTCGGCGCAAGCGCGTTTTGCAGATGAAGCGTATAAAGAAAACGCGAAGCCAAATCACTTTCGCCGTCGGCAAGCAAAATCCGCGCGGCGGTCACGAGTTCTTCCGGTTTCCAAGCAATATTTTTTTCGGCTCGCGCTTTTTCGAGTTGTAAAATCACCGCCGCCGAAGAATCGTTATCGTAAATTCCGTCGTTATTACGAAACCGAATCAACCGAATCGCCGTGTCAAAATCAGTTGCATCACGTTTGAACTTTTCTTTCAACTCGCTGCCGTAAGCGCGAAAACGATCTTGATCTTTGAGAAACGAATAATAACTTTCCATCTCTTCGTCCGACCAAAACGGGTCAAACGCTGCTTGATAAACTTTTTCCGCTTCCACTTTATCTTTCATCGAAAGCAAAATTTCGATCTCTTTTTTGAGCAGATTATTTTGTTTTTCGGGAAATTGATTTTTATAGCCGCGCAGGATTTTCAAAGCATCCGCATAGTTTTGTTCTTTGACGAGTTTGTCAATTAACTGCTCGATAATCGGGAAAATTGCAGGATTATTGGCGGCAACTTTTTGATAAAATGCGGGTTCGAGATATTTTTCGAGTTCGTGAATCTGAGCGAAATCAATCAACCGCGAAAAAATCAAAGCGCGTTCCTCTTCCGGCGCAAGCGTAAGTATTTGTTCCAAAACTGCAGCTTCTTTTTCAAATTCGGCGCGTCGTTCATAAAAATCGCCGAGTTTTTCAAGTGCTTTTGAATCGTCTTTTTGCAGTTCGACAAATTTTTGTAATTCCTGTTCAGCCGAATCAAATTTTTCCAGCTTTTCATCGAGTTCGGAAAGTTTTTGATAAATTTCCGCATCGTTCGGATATTTTTGTAAAATCCCAGCTAAATTTTGCCGCGCTCTTTCGGTTGGAAACAGCACAAACGCCTGTGCGCCGAAAAATTCCGTGCGCGTGTAAAGCGCGTTTTCAATCGCCGTTTCCTTTTCCGTTTTGACTCTTGCGTCGGTATTTTCGGCTTTAACTTTCTCAAAGAACAGAAAACTAAAAATTATCGCGCCGAAAATAACCAAAGCGAATATAAGTTTGAATAAATTTTGTGTTCTAAACCTTCGATTTTTCATAAAAATTTCTTCAACCGGGAGCGCGGACATCCTATCCGCCAACGCCAGCGAAGCGAGCGTTGCACACCTCACATTACTAAAACCATCCTTTAACTCGAACGTCTGCAACGTCGCTTCGCTCGTTGGCGGACAGGATGTCCGCGCTCCTAGAAAACCTCAACATTAATTTCTTCGCTCGTTTGATTGTGTGCGAAATCTTCCGCCGTTACGGTCAAAACATATTTTCCCGAAGTCAGATTTTTCGGCACGCGCAATTTTCCTACGTTGGCTTTTTCCGCATTCGACCAAAAAAGCTGCACGGGTTTTGAGCCGTAAAATTTAGCGACGAGCCGCATTGTGTCGCTGTCTGCCGAAACTTTCAACATAATTTCATCACCCGCTTTGACCGTTTGCGCGGGCAAATTTATTTTCACTTTCGGCGCGTGGCTGTCCACGACGAAGGTTTTTTCTTCCTGATAACCGTTATTATTTTTATCAGTCAACAGCAGACGACAGCGATAAGTTCCGTCCGGCATCCAACCGGGCGCGAGAAATCGTGTTTCCCAAACACCTTCTTTTTCCAAAAATTTCAGCGGCAAAGTTTCACCGAACGGCAAAACGGCGAAAACTTCTTTGATTGATTCGTCGGTTTTCACGCGAATCACCGGATCGCCCGGTTGAATTAAGCGAGGTCGCAACAACGCACGCGGC
>JBBSIE010000072.1:0-21092 GCA_038232235.1 Pyrinomonadales bacterium
GAGCATTTGTCAGACTTGAAAGTCATTGTTATCGAGAAAGAATCAGTTGGATCGAAGCGAAAACAAGTATCATTCGAGATGCCGTCAGAGCATATTTGTCGAATCCTCGTTATCTGCTTCTGCCAACTGCGTAAGTTCTATAAAGTTTGAAATTTGTAAAAATCAACAACACAAAAATTCAAAAATAATTAAGAAAAATTTTAGGAGAATAATTTAATAAATGTCTTTAACAGTTGTAGGTTCGGTGGCGTTTGACGCATTGGAAACGCCTTTTGGCAAGCGCGACAAACTTTTGGGCGGCGCGGGAACGCATTTTGCGCTGTCGTCGAGTTTTTTTACGGATGTTCGCGTCATCGGTGTTGTCGGCAACGATTTTACCGACGCGGAATGGGATGTTTTTGAGCGTCATAATATCAATACCGACGACGTTGAAGTCGTCGCGGACGGCAAAACATTTTTTTGGCGCGGCAAATATGAATTTGATTTGAACGTCGCGCACACTTTGGAAACGCAGTTGAATGTCTTTGAAACTTTCCAGCCGAAGCCTTCGAAAGAATCGAAAAATTCCGAACTTTTGTTTCTGGCGAATATTTTGCCGATGCTGCAAAAGGAAGTGCGCGAATCTTCAAAAGCTGAATTCGTGGCGATGGACACGATGAATTTCTGGATTGATTCGATGAAAGATGCCGTTATCGAAACGATCAAAGTCGTTGACTGCGTGATAATTAACGACGCGGAAGCCAGACAATTAGCCGACGAACCGAACATTCACAAAGCCGCGAAAAAAATTATGGAAATCGGCGGTTTGAAGGCGTTGGTCATCAAACGCGGCGAATACGGCGCGGCACTTTTTACGAAGGATTCGTATTTTGCGATTCCGGCTTATCCTTTGGAATCGGTTTTCGATCCGACCGGCGCAGGCGACACATTTGCGGGCGGTTTTATGGGTTATCTGGCGAGTCAGGAAACGATTGACGATGCCGCGATGCGCCGCGCGATGGTTTACGGAACGGTGATGGCTTCGTTCAATGTCGAAGAATTCGGCACGGAACGCGTTGATCGTTTGACGCACGAAGAAATTAATCAAAGATTCAGCGACTTTAAAAAACTGACGCATTTTGAAGAAATTCCGTTTGAACGCGCGAGTTCTGCTTAGAGATTTTGAGTCCAATGTCCAAAGTCCAATGTCCAAAGTTGAAGACAAATTGACTTTGGACATTGGACTTTGGACATTGGCTTTTCCGGGTGTTCAGGTTTATTATTTTTCATAATTTCGCCGGATTCTTTCGACAATTTCCAAATGACAAAACCGGACAAACCTTCGCTGACGAGTTATGCGCGTCCGCTTTCCAATAATCTGATTGCAGTAATCGGTTTGATTGCCGTCGTGTGTCTGGCAATCGGTTTTGCGGCGGCTTCGCGGAATTTGGAAGCGTCACAGCGTTGGATTTTGATCGTTTCTTTGATTTCGCTGGCGATTTTCGGCACACTAATTTCGGTTTGGCTGATTCTCCGCGCGTCGCGTCGCGCCGTCGTCGGGAAAAACAATAAAGAGATTGAATGGCAGGTTGATTCGCCGGAAAATCAAAAGGGAAAATTAAACAACGAAGTGCGCGAACTCGCCGCGATTTTAGAAATTTCCGATGAACAATTGACCGATTTATTATCGGCGTATGTCGTGGCGGAAGATTTGGCTCTCAGAAAAATTCAACAAGACGAACGAAAGCCTTTGTTCCGGCACATCAGAGTTAAAAATATCGGTTTCGATGCGGTTCTGTTGTCCGGTGAAACTTTGAATTTTATCGAAGTAACTTTTTTGGTCGCGCCCGATCTTCCGCAGAAAAAAATAAATTCGATGGCGGGAAAAATTGCCACAGCAAAAGAATTTTTCGGAAATAATTATCCCGATTCAAAATTAAAATTTTCGCTGGTTCTCGTAACCCAATTGGACGAAAAAGCCGATGCGAAATTGCGTTCAACTCTTAACAAAGAAAGATTTTCCGCGATTCCCGTTGACATAGACATTAATTTTTACGACTTTGAAGAATTGCAGAAATTTTATGCAATGGAATGAGATCGTGAATCGTAAACCGTTTTAAGAAGTTAGCTGCAAATCGTGATTCTTTAATAGAAATTTTGTTTTTGTTCGGATAATCTATTTACGATTCACGATTTACGAACAAAAAAATTATGCTCGAAAACAAAATCGGAATGATTTTCGGTGTCGCCAACAAACGCTCGATTGCGTGGGCGTGCGCTCAGGCGTGCATTGAAAACGGCGCGAAACTGGCTTTTACTTATCAGGGCGAACGGCTCAAAGAAAACGTCGAAAAATTAACCAAAGATATTCCGAACACGATAATCGTGCCGTGCGACGTGCAGAATCAGGCGGAAGTTGACGCTGCTTTTGAAGCGGTTGATGCGGAATTCGGCAGACTCGATTTTTTGGTTCATTCGATTGCCTACGCGCCGCGCGAAGCTCTCGAAGGCGAATTTTTGACGACCAGCCGCGAAGCGTTTTTGACCGCGCTGGAAATCAGTGCGTTTTCGCTGACGCAACTTTCGCTCGCCGCCGTTCCGCTGATGAAAAACGGCGGCAGCATTATCACGATGAGTTATTACGGCGCGGAAAAAGTCGTGCAGAATTACAACGTGATGGGCGTTGCCAAAGCCGCGCTCGAATCGTCCGTCAGATATTTAGCCGAAGATTTGGGCAGACACGACATTCGCGTCAACGCGATCAGCGCGGGACCGATCAACACGCTTTCTGCCCGCGGCGTAAAAGGAATGGGCGCGATGCTGTCGCACATCGCCGAAAAAGCACCGCTCAGGCGCAACGTCGAAGCCCGCGAAGTCGGCAACACCGCGCTTTTTCTCGTCAGCGATCTGGCTTCCGCCATTACCGGCGAAACGATTTACGTTGACTGCGGATTCAATATTATTGGTATTTGAGTCTGGGAAGTCGGGAAAGTTTGGGAAGTCTAGGAAGTAAATTTTTCTTCATTTGACTTCCAAGACTTCCCTGACTTCCCAGACTTCCGAAACTTGTATGGCAGAAACTAAAGTAAATAAAACAAAGAAAAAAGACGACGCGCCGAAATTACCGGAAACCGTTGCTGAAGCAAAAGAACAGGAAAAAACCTCTTACTGGCGAACGACCGAAGACGAAGTTCTGCTTCGTTCGCCTGAGCCGAGTGATTTATTCAGAAGCTCTGATTCGTGGCGCGTATTCCGAATAATGGGCGAATTCGTCAACGGATTCGATTCGCTGGCGACGATTACCAAAGGCGTTTCCGTGTTCGGTTCGGCGCGCACGACCGAAGCCAACGAAAATTACATCGCGGCGCGTGAAACCGGAAAATTGTTGGCGGAAGCGGGTTTTGAAGTCATCACGGGCGGCGGTCCGGGAATTATGGAAGCGGCGAATCGCGGCGCGTTTGAAGCGGGAAAAATTTCCGTCGGATGCAATATCGAACTGCCGTTTGAACAGCAGCCGAATCCTTATCAAACCAGAAGTCTGACGTTCAAATATTTTATGGTGCGAAAGACGATGTTCATCAAATACAGCAACGCCTACATTATTTTTCCCGGCGGTTTCGGCACGATGGACGAAGTTTTTGAAGCATTGACGCTGATTCAAACGCGCAAAATCCGCAATTTTCCGGTCGTTCTGTTCGGTTCGCAATACTGGAAAGGCTTAGTTTCGTGGATGACTTCGACAATGCTCAACGAAAAAAACATCAATGCAGAAGATTTGGGTTTGATGTATTTGACCGATTCGCCGAAAGAGGCGGTTGATTTTATCATCGAAACCTGCGAAGAAAATGAAAACGGTTCGGAAAAATAATTAGTCGAGATAATTTTTCATCCAGTTGAGATATTTTCCCGAAACTTCGCTCGATTCAAACGCGACAATTTCAGGTACGTCGTAACTGTGATGTGCCTGAATAAATTTTTCAAGTTCGGCGAACTTTTCAGAAAGCGTTTTGATTAAAAGCAGATTTTCAGAATCGTTCTGCACTTCATTTTCCCAAAAATAAAAAGATTTTATGGCGGGCAAAATTTGAACACAGGCGGCAAGTTTTTCCTCGACAAGTTTTCGCGCTAAATTTTCGGCTTCTTCAACATTTGGAGTTGTGGCTAAGACTATAATCATTATTTTTAACGCAAAGACACAAAGGCGCAGAGTCGCAAAGTTTTTTATATTTTAAATCTTTGCGTTTTTGCGACTCTGCGCCTTTGCGTTAAAATTCCTATTTCTGCATCAAATCTTTATATTGTCCGTCTTCAACCCATTTCAAAATTTCCGAAACGCGCCAAATCGGGAACGGATGCGAAAGTCCGGCGTTGAGCATATCAGCCCAGAATTTGTCGAGCTTTTTCTCGTCGTAATTTTTTTCAAATTCGCGCGCCTGCTCTAAAAATTGCTCGTAACTCATATTATAAGCGAAAGTTCCGCCAGCGAGTTTCATCATCGTGCTGCCGATAACGTGCGGGTCTTGCGTAACCAGCAACGCGGCGCGGTCGCAGGAAAGTTCGGCTTTTCGCGCCCACGAAAGCAGCGAACTGCTGATTCCGGCGGAAATCAAAAATTTCAAAATTTCCGATCCCGGAACCAGGCGGGCGACCGAAGCGTTTGCAAGAGCTTCGATTAATCGCGCCGCCGTTAAATAGAGAACGTGTTCGGCGTGAATATGTCCGACTTCGTGCGCGACGACGGCGAGCGTTTCTTCGTCGTTTAATCGCTCCAAAAGTCCTGAGTGCATTACGATTACGGGTTTTTCAACGCCGCCGGTAAAAGCGTTGACAATCGGATTTTGCTGGATAAAAAAGTCCGGCATATCAACGCCGAGCGTCGTGCAGGCGATTTGCAGTTTGGCGTGTAAATCGGGACATTGTTTCGGCGTAACTTTGACCGCGCTCGCCATAAACATCACGCGAATCGCCGATTCGCCCGTAACTTTCAGCAATTGTTTTAACGCCGTATCAATTCCCGGAATCGCTTTCAGCGCGGCAAGTGCTTTGCTGTCAGCCGGATGAATATATTCGTGTTTGTTCAAATCCGCAAATTTTTTGTGCGGCGCGTTCGACAAAGGCAGGCGGCAGCGTCCGCATTTGGCTTCGCCGTTAACGTAATCTTCTTTGACGGAATTTTTTTGTCCGCAATAACGACACCGAACGCTGTATTTTTCGGCGACTGCGGCTGATGAATTTTGTTCTGGCATAATTTAAAAGTTTAAATAGATTTTCCTGATAATTCAAATCTATATTTCTGATGTTAAAAACGCTGAAAAGTTGTAAATTGTTTCAGCCGGAGCGCGGACGGCTCGTCCGCCAACGCAGCGAAGCGAGCGTTGTACATCTCACTTTATTGAAACCAAACTTCAATGCGAAGGCTTTTCTCGCGCTTCTACGCTCGGAGCGGACGAGCCGTCCGCGCTCCGACTAAAACAAGTGTTTGCAACGGTTATGAAATTTTTGCTGTCTGTAAATCCGTAATTTTCGCCGAACCACAATTTTAAGGAATCGGTTGTTTTTTCCAATTCCGTTCGAGACAAATTGGGAAACTTGTCAAACCATTGTTTACAGACGTTTTTTTTCACAGTTCGACGCACGAAACCGCGAAATCCGGCGAATTTGGTGAAAATTGACGGATTAAACGCTTCGTTAAGATGTTCGGAAATAAAAGGTTTAAGCAAAGATTTTTGTAAATCCACGCTTTCGTTGAACTTCCAGATGCCGTTTTCCAGAATTAAAATCGCCGGTTTTGTTTCGTTTTCGATTTTAATTTCCCGCGTCAGATTTTGATAAAATCTCATTCCGGCAAAATTGGCGCATAAGTCGGCGTTTGAAAAAACTCCCGAAATCAAAGTTCCGTAATAAGTATGTTCGGTTGATTTTCCCCATTTGACCGCTTTTTCAGTGGCTTCGTCGGGCGTTAAACCCTTTGATAACGCGCGGTTATAAATTTTGTAGTAAGAATAACCCTGCTGAAAAATATGCGCGATTTTGTCCGTACCGAACTGTATTCCGTAAATATTGACGGTAGAACTGATGCCGATGTAATCGCTCGGAAAAACGAAAAAAATTGATTTGCGAAAACTCGTTTTATAACGCGCCGGCTGTGCTGTAAATTTGTGCGATTCCATCCAGCTTCCCGAAGCGGTAAACGGCGGAATTCCCGTTCCGACAAGTTTGTAAAATCCCAGCGCGACCGCTTCTTCCGAGCGCAAAAAAGTGAGTTTGGCGCGTTCTTTTTCCGCCGATTCGCATTTCAGTTTTTCGTTTTTTTTCGCCAGACAATTTTCCGCATTAATGATATCAGCATTCAATTTTTCGACCGCTTTTCTCAAATTATCTTCTGTATATTGTGAAACTTCGTCGCCGATGTCGGCGAGCGGTTCGGGCGGCAAGTTGTATTGATCGGTTTCAAAAGCGAAAACAAAAGTCGAATTCGCCAGTAAAACAGCGCATAAAACCAATCGAATAATGTTTTGCAGTTTCATAATCTGAAAGTGTACCGCAGTCGTCCCGACTGCCGTATCGGATGCGTCCCGCTTCCGAGTCAAAAATTCCGGCGCGGTCTAAGAAGTGAGCGCGGGACGCGCTCACGACAGCAGTCGGGACGACTGCGCTACATTATTTACGCGCTTTAACCTGACAACAGTTTCGACGTGATGAGTCTGCGGAAACATATCAAGCGCGGTGATTGACTCTATCGAATAACTTTCCGATAAAATCCGCAAATCACGCGCTAAAGTCGAAGGTTCGCACGAAACATAAGAGATTTCGCGCGGCTTGATTTTCACCAGGTTTTCAATCGTTTCCTTTTCCGTTCCGGCGCGCGGGGGGTCGAGCAGAACGAAATCAATTTCCTGCAAATCATCGGCGTTTTCCGCCAGCCAATCGCCGACATTTTCGCAAAAAACATCGGCGTTTTCGATTCGCGCGTTTTCGATGTTTTTCCGCGCGAAATCAACGGCTCTTTCATAACCTTCAACGCCGGTAACTTTGCCGAAATTTTTCGCCAGCGGCAATATGAAAAGTCCGACTCCGCAATATAAATCGAGCGCGTTTTCGCCTTTCGCATCTTTCGTCGCGGTTTTGATTAGTGATTCGATGAGAAACGGATTGCCCTGAAAAAAAATGTTTGCGCCGTAAAAATAAGTGTTGCCGTTCGTCTGAAAACTAATTTCTTCGGTCGGTTCGACGATTTCATTCGAGTAAATCGAAATATTTTCGCCGCTGTTCGCCGCTTCGATTTCGACGATTTCTGCCCAGAAACTTTCCCATTCGACGGTTTCGCGCAGTTCGGTCAAAAGATTTTGCAGTTCGGGCGTTAAAATCGGACAGGTTTCGACATCAATAATATTATGCGAATTTCGCTGAAAATAACCGATTTTTTTGCGCCGCGTGTCAACGTGCCACGCGGCGCGGGCGCGATATTCGTAATCGCGCGGACTTCCGATGATCTCAATTTCTTTTTCGTAATTTATTTTTCCGATGCGCGACAGACAATCACGGAGAATCGAAATTTTCGCTTCGAGCTGTGCTTCGTAATTCATCTGCTGAAAATCACAGCCGCCGCATTTCCCGAAATAAACGCAATTCGGCTCGACTCTATGTGTTAAAGATTCAATAATTTCCGCAATTTCGGCAAACGCGGTTTTGCCTTTTAACTGAATAATTTTAACGCGCAAACGGTCGCCTTTGGCGGCAAGCGAAACAAAAACGGTCAAGTTTTCCGCAAACGCCAGACCGAAACCGTTCGGCACGATTTTTTCAATGGAAACTTCGAGAATTTCGCCGATTTTATATTTTTTGCTCAAGAAATTTTCAACCTTTTTTCAAAATTACAAATAAAATAAACTAAGGCGCGGAATTTCCGCTTCTTCGCGCAGACGTTTGACCAACATCAAATTAAATGTCCGCTGATAAATTTCGTCATCCATTTTGTTCCGATACGAAGCGAGATTTTTTTTGATTTCGTTTTTCAGTGTTTCGCTCGAATGATTTTTCAAAAGATTTTCGTCAATCAGCGCGTCCAGTTTTTCCAAATCTTTTTCCAGAGTTTCGACATCTGAAAACTTTTCCCGCAGCTTTATCAAACGATGTGAAACTTCTTCCAAAATTTCACTCAATTGATTTTCCGCTTTATTTTTCGCCCCTTTTAATTCGCCGGAAACTTTTTCCAGATGCGCGACAATCGTTTCATCGGGGAAAATCTCATCTTTTTTGGAATTTGGAATCTGCAATTTGGAATCTGCAATTTTCCCGATCTGCGATTCCAGCCATTCGGCATATTGCGCTTCAATTTCTTCGCGGCAATACATCAAAGATTTAATCGTTCTTTTCCGCGCCGGTTGTTTGTCGGCGGCATCAAAAACTTTTTCGATGCCGCGCAAAATAATGTGCAGCGGAACTTCGCGTTCCTGCCAAGTTTCGATCAAAGCCCAATCGAGTGGCGAAAGCAGCAGATTTCTCCCGCGTCGGCGAATGAAAGCTGATTCGATTTCGGAAAAATAATTAAAGTAATTCAAGATAGTGGAAAGTTAAAAATTATTTCTAATTTTTACTATTCAAGGCTTATTTTCATTCGGCGCAGTGTGCGTAAATCTTCGTCGGTCAATTCAAGTTCGATGTCCTGAGGTTCTTCAGCATCTTCGATAATTTCCTGCAAACCGATTTCCAGCTTTAATGTCAGATTCGGTTCGTAACCGAGTTCGCGCAAATATCTGATGGCATTTGCAACCCGCGAACTTTTTTCAATCGCCAGATTTACTGATTCGCTCAGTTCGCGCACCGCATTTTTTTCGTATTCGTCAAGTTCCATTTTGCTATATGAATGCTACTTGAGGCTGCGGAATTAGTCAAAAGTCTTTGAATTTATGTGGCGAGAAAATAATGAGCAATCGCTGTTACGGTTTTTCACCAGTCATTTCCTTAAATTCGTCTTCGCTCAAAACTCGCACGCCCAAACTTTCAGCTTTCGTAAGTTTCGAGCCGGCATCGCTTCCGGCGACGACGTAATCGGTTTTTTTGCTGACCGAACTTGAAACTCTGCCGCCTTTTGTTTCGATTATTTTGCTTGCGTCGTCGCGTGTAAATTGTTCTAGTTTTCCAGTTAAAACAAAAGTTTTACCGTTAAAATTTTCGTCTAATTCGCCTGCCGCGCCGCCGTCAATTTCCATTTTTACGCCCGTATTTTTCAGGCGTTCGACAACTTCCTGATTACGCGGATTTTGGAAAAAATTGTGAACTGAAACGGCAACGGCTAAACCGATTTCGTGAATGTTGTCGAGTTCTTCGACGGTTGCTTTTGATAAATTTTCAATCGAACGAAAATGTTTGGCGAGGATTTTAGAATAGCGTTCGCCGACGTGACGAATGTCCAAACCGAACAGCAATCTTTGAAGTCCGCGCTCTTTGCTCGCTTCGATTTGATTTAACACATTTGTCGCCGATTTTTCCGCCATTCGTTCAAGTTCGACGAGCGTTTCAAGTTTCAAATCATAAAGATCGGCGACATTTTTTACGATTTCCGAATCAACCAATTTTTCGATCAGAATATCGCCCAAACCTTCGATGTCCATCGCTTTTCGCATCGCAAAATAACCAATTCGCGCTTTTATTTTCGCCGGACAAATCGGATTTGTACAGCGCGTTACGGCTTCGCCTGCGGGACGCGCGACTTCAAAACCGCAAACCGGACAATTTTTCGGAAATTCGTAATCTGTTTCGTCGCCCGTTCGTTTCGACTCGATAATCTGCAAAATTTGCGGGATAATTTCGCCGGATTTTTCGATCAAAACGTAATCGCCGATTTTCAGATTCAAACGCTTGATTTCGTCTTCATTATGCAGAGAAGCGCGTGAAACCGTCGTTCCGGCGAGCAAAACAGGTTTCAAATAAGCGACGGGCGTTAGTGCGCCGGTTCGTCCGACTTGAATATTTATCGCTTCAAGTTGCGTCGTCGCCTGCATCGCCGGATATTTGTAGGCGATTGCCCAACGCGGAGCTTTCGATGTCGCGCCGAATTCGTCCTGCAGCTGCGTCGAATTTACTTTGACGACCACGCCGTCAATTTCATAATCGAGCGCGTCGCGCTTTTCCTGCATTTCGCTGCAAAATTCGATGACTTTTTCGATATTTTCGCACAAACACACATTCGGATTGACGTTAAAACCCGTGCTTTTCAGCCATTCAAAATTTTCCCAATGCGTCGCAAATGCCTTTTGATTTCCGCTCAAAACATCATACGGAAACATATCGAGTTTGCGCGACGCGACGATTGAAGAATCTAATTGGCGCAAAGTTCCCGAAGCAAAATTGCGCGGATTCGCGTATATTTTTTCGCCCAGCATTTCGAGTTCGGCATTGATTTCTTCAAAAACGGAACGCGCCATAAAAACTTCACCGCGCACTTCGATTTTTTCGGCAAATGCGTCTTTCAATCCGAGCGGAATTGTGCGAATTGTTTTCACATTGCTCAAAACATCGTCGCCGAAAACGCCGTCGCCGCGCGTCGCGCCCGCGATCAAAATTCCGTTTTCGTAATGCAGAGAGATCGAAAGTCCGTCAATTTTAAGTTCCGCGACGTAATCAAATGTTCTGCCATCCGCCAATTTCTGACAACGCTCGTCAAACTTTCGCAAATCTTTCAAAGAATAAGAATTATCCAAACTCATCATCGGCACGAGATGATGAAACGGCTTGAAACCTTCGGCGCGTCCGCCGACTTTCTGTGTCGGTGAATCTGTTGTAATAAATTCGGGATTCGCGGATTCGAGTTTTTTGAGTTTTTCAAGGAGCGCGTCAAATTCCGCGTCGGCGATTTCCGGTTCGCTTTTTTGATAATAAAGTTCGTTGTGCCGATTGATCTCGGCGCGAAGATTTTCGATTTCGGTTTTGATGTTTTTTTCGGCGTTCTCAAAAAGATTCATAGTGAAAGGACAAGGCGCAAACCTTTTTCGATTTGCTCTATTTTGCGCTCGGAAAGTATTCCGACAAAATCAAGCAAATCGGTTGGGTCAACCGTAAAAATTTGTGAATTGTTGACGACGGATTCTCTTTCCAAACCGCTCGCTCTTTTCGACAGCAAAATGTTTCCGGGCATTTCCGCCAATCGCAAATTTGTTGTGATAATGGCAACAACCAGCGTATTCATCTGCGTTTTGTTGAAATAATCGGACTGAATTATCAACACGGGACGATGAAAACCGGGACTCGAACCGCGCGGTTCGCCTAAATCAGCCCACCAAACTTCGCCGCGTTCGACTACCATTTGTCCCTCTGAATAACGCGACTCTGATAGTTTTTGATCGCCGGATCGAGTGATGTGTCAACTTTTTCGCAAACCGCATTGATACGGGCGATTATATTTTCCTCGTCATATTCTTCCGCTAATTTTTCTACGCCCATCGCAAAAATTTTGCTGCGTGAAACCTTTAATTGTTTGGCAAGTTTTTCGCTCAATTGAAAAACTTCATCGGAAACTGAAATTGCTGTTTTCATAGCGAAAAGTATAACCAAAGTAATACTGAAAATCAATTTATTGTTCGGTATCGGAGGGCGGAAATGTTATGCTCGAAATTTCACTGAAATTAATCAAATTTCAAGCCCGTATTTTAAAAATATGAAGTTCAAAGAAATTTTTATTAATCAAACAGGACGTTTGCGAAGCGGTTGGCGTTTTTTGATTTTCCTGCTGGCGGTTTTGTTTGCGTCATCGCTTTTCGGCGTGATTGTCAGGGAAATTCTTGTGCGTCTGCCAATTGGATTTGATGACAATAGTTTCCTTTCCTTTACTTATCCGAACTTTATTTTGCTGACAGTTTCGCTTTTCGTCGGTTGGCTATGCGGGAAATTTCTCGAAAATCTGCCGTTTCGCGCCCTCGGTTGCTGGTTTACGAAAAATTGGTTGAAAGATTTAAGTTTCGGTCTTATCTTGGGCGCAATTTCAATTTTATTTGCCGCATTTATTGGAATAATTTTCGGCGGTTTGAGTTTTCAGTTAAACCGCGAACACGGGCAATCGGCAATTTTGCTGACGTTTGGCGTTTCGCTTTTAGTTTTCGTTCTCGGCGCGGCGGGCGAAGAATTATTTTTTCGCGGTTATATGCTGCAAACTTTTGCCCGCGCCAAACTCGCTTGGATGGCGATTGCTTTTACTTCGCTGTTTTTCGCATCGGCACATCTCGGAAATCCGGGCGCAAATTATATTTCCACACTAAACACTGCATTGGCGGGCATTTGGTTTGGTATCGCTTATTTGAAGACGCGAAATTTATGGTTTGTTTTCGGGTTACATTTGATGTGGAATTGGGTTCAGGGCGCGTTTTTGGGTTTGCCGGTCAGCGGAATTACGGAATTGACGACCGCGCCTTTTTTGCGCGTTTCAGAATTCGGCGCGAAACAAATTACCGGCGGCGATTACGGCATCGAAGGCGGAATCGCCTGCACGATTGCGATAATTTTTTCGACTGTTTTGATTTGGTATTTGCCGTTTCTAAAACCGTCAGAAGAAATGCTGGCTTTAACGAGCGAAGAAAATCCCGCTCCCGACAAAGAAAGACAAATTTAAGCCGGCAATTGACTACCTTGAAAATCCTTTCCGTTTAATTGCAGATTCTGATTTCGCAGTTTCGCGTGAAATTCTCGAATGCGGTTCGATATGCACCAAAACATCGGCGACACCGTGTTCCGAAGAAAGCAGCGCGTCTTTGACTTTGTGTCCTATTTCGTGACCTTTCCAAACGGGCATTTCGCCGTCCACTTCGACGTGAATATCAATCCAACGCTGCAAACCGCTTTTGCGAATTCGACACTTTTCGATATTTTGAACGCCTTCTACGGCTTGCGCGACGGTTCTTATTTTATCTTCATATTCTTTCGTCGGCGCAGCGTCCATTATTTCGTTCACGCCGTCCCTGAATAAACTTATGCCGTTATAAATAATGACGGCGCAAGCGGCGAGTGCCGCCCAATCGTCCGCGCTTTCGTAGCCTGCGCCGCCGACAATTGCAATCGAAATGCCGATAAATGCGGCGGTAGAAGTCAGCGCATCGGAAAAGTGATGCAGCGCGTCGGTTTTCAAAGCAGTGCTTTCGACGGATTCTCCGGCATTTGAAACAAATTTTGAAAGAGCAAATTTGACAACGATGACACCGACCAGAATAAAAAGCGTGAACCAGCGCGGTGTCTGGTGCGGAGTCAATATTTGCTTGATGCTTTCGACAACAATCACAAGTGCCGCGACGACTAAAGCCGCCGCCGCCGCAATCGCCGCGAGCGGTTCGGCTTTTCCGTGTCCGTAAGGATGATCTTCGTCGGCGGGTTTGAGCGATATTCGCAAACCGCCCCACACGACGAGCGAACTGACGACATCTGCGCTCGATTCAATGCCGTCGGCAATCAACGCGCCCGAACTGCCAAGCACACCGCCCGTAATTTTGATCGCGGCAAGTCCGGCGTTGATAAAAACCCCGACGAGCGGCGCGTTGGTTATTTTTCGTTCATCGCTCACAGAAATTTATTTTACGAGAAGCCGTTAAGCTGGAATTTTCGTTCGGATTCTTCACTGATTTTAACTTTTCAATTGATATTTTAGCGATTGAATTTTTCATCCAATGCTTTTAACAGTTGTAGAACGTGCCTTTTATTTTCTCCTAAATCGCTTTTGCCCGTGCGGGATTTTGAATACAAATTAACTTTTATTTTGCCCGCGTCTGCTTCTTTTACCGCATTGATTTCCAAATCATCAATGAAAAAGGCAACTGGAACTTCAACGATAAGCGTTTCAGAACCATGTTGACTTTCATCATTACCAACTTCACCGCCGCCGCCCGCTAATTTCCAATTTTGTCCGTAGGTTGTCATCGTCGGAATCAATTTTTTCGTTTCTTCGACAAATTTTTCAAAAACCACTTGATAATAGCGCGTTTTCAAACTTTCATCCTTCGCATCGTCGGACGTTTCCGCCACATTTCCCGGATTTGTGATCGCCAAACCTGCCAGACCCGCAGCCGCAACGCCTGCCGCAATGCCTAATAATTTAATGATATTCATATTCGTTCAATTGTATTGCCAAATTCACATTGAGTCGAGCGTCAATTATTAAAACGGTTTAGTTGTTCGAGATTTTATCCGCGCATTTTCCCATTCACGATAATCAGCCCGTTCAAATAAAATCTGCAACTTTTCCGACAAAAAAAAGCGTCTATAAAAGTGAAATTAAGTCGGTTGAATTTAGGAGTTATAAATTGATTCGACTCAAGCGATAAAACATTGAAGTCAATTTAATTAATGATTGGAGTTAAATAAAATGAAAACTTGTTCTGTTTGTCAGCGTTGTTACGAAGATACCGACGAAGTTTGTGTCGAAAATCACGGAACTCTTATTAAGGAGCGTGCGGGAACTCGTGAAATGATTCCGAACTACCGGCTCGATTCACTGCTTGAGCGTGGTGCCGTCGGAGAAAGTTATCTGGCGACGAATATCGCTCTCGATCAGCCTTTTGTTGTTAAAATTTTTGCTCAAAATTTAATCATCGGCGCGGGAGAACAAGCGCGTCAAATGCTTCAGCACGAAGTTCAAGCCGCCGCTAATCTTAATCATCCGAATATTGCCCGCGTTTATGAATCCGGTTCGCTCAACGACGGCTCATTTTATATTGTTACGGAATCAGTCGGCGATAAAACTTTACAGGGATTATTGAGAAATACCGGTTCACTTCCAGAAACTGAAGCCGTCAAAATCGCGCGGCAGACGGCGGAAGGATTGATGGCGGCACACGCTGCCGGAATTATTCATCGTGCCGTCAGTCCGGCGAATATAGTTCTCACCCGCAACCCGCAAAATCAATTATTCGTCAAACTGCAAAACTTTGATTTCGGCGGCATCAAACAACAAGTTACCGCCGGAAAATTTGCTGTTGACACGAAAATTGAAACGATGCGCTATTTATCGCCGGAGCAATCTGCCGGAAAATCGGTGGACGCGCAGACGGATGTTTATAGTTTAGGAATCGTGCTTTACGAAATGCTTTGCGGACGTTCGCCGTTTAACGCACCGACTTCCGAAGCAATTGCCGACAGACAAATTGACGAACAGCCGTTGTCGCAACTGCGTTTCGATGTTCGCGCACTGCTCACGCATACGATTAAGGAATCGCTTCAAAAAAGACCGGCAGCGCGTTTGCAAATGGGAAATTTTGCGCGGCAACTCCGTCATATTTCACAGCTTATCTTGCCGTTGGGAGAAAATTTGCCGGCTGCGCCGCAAGTTTTACTGTCAAATGAATCTGCATCCGCCGCGACGGAATTTACCGAATCGCTAATCGAAGAACAATCGCCGCAGGAAGTAATTACGCTCGACAATGTTGATATGCCGCCGACGAATGAGGCTGCCGAACAACAAAATTTCGGGCAAAGTGAAGAAACAACGGCGGACGAAAAGCCTCCGTTGGGCGAACTCGCGCCGACTTTTGTTATGCAAAACGAAGCTGACGATATTTCTTCATCGGCGGAATCGGTTTTGGCTGAAAATGAAGATACGAATTTTGAGCCGAATCAAATTGTTGAGGAAAATCGAATTGACGAGATTCCGTTTGAAGCAGATGCCAGGCAAACCGATGAAGTTTCAGCGGATGAAGTTTCTTCTTTAGGTGAATTCGCGCCCGTTTTTATTATGAAAGATGAGGCGGAAGCAGATTTACCGGAAGAAAATCCGGTTTTGTCTGAAAATTCAGATAAGAATTTTGATTCGGTTGAGGCACATCCGATTTTTGCCGAGCAAAGGCAAGTTGATGAAATTTCGTTTGAATCCGATACCGGGCAATTCGGAGAAACGCCGACGAATAAAATATCTGATTTGGGCAAACTCGCGCCGGTTTTTGTTATGAAGAAGGAGTCTGACGCTGACTCATCATTGGTAGAACCAATTTATAATGAAGACGCAAACAATAATGTATCTTTTGAAACCAATCCGAATGTAGAGGAAATTCGAGTTGACGAGATTTCGTTTGAAGCAACCGACGCGCAAATCGATGAAATTACAGCCGATAAAGCTGCTCCTTTGGGCGAACTCGCGCCGGTTTTTTTTGATAAAGATCGAGTTGGCGATATTCCGTTCGAACCTGAACCGATAACTGTTGAAAGGAAAACAGTTGACACGACATCAGCCGAGCCGGAGGTTTTTGTTTTCCCTGAAGAAAGACCTAAAAACACATATAGAAAAATAGATTCGCCGAATTTTACAAATTATTCCGACGAAAATAATCCGCCGCGGCGAGCTTTGCCGGCAAATCGTTCCGCGCTGGTCGGCGCGGGTTTGCTGGGCTTGCTGATTGCCGTGATTTTGGGCGCGTTTCTCTATAATCGAATGCAGCATCCGGCTGCTTCCGAACAGACGACTGCCGCCGCGCCGAAGGTTCAAACAGCTTCCGAAACAGCAAACGACAGAAATGATACGGCGGAAATAATCCAGCCGGATAAAGCGGAATCAAAAAATTCCGCGCCGATTGCGGTTGAAAGAAAGCCTTCAACCGCGTCAAAACGTCCCGCCGAAAAGTTGCCGGAACAAACCTCTGCCGCCGATGAAACAGCAGTAAAAAACGAACCGGTTCAGGAAAATGCGGCGCGCGAAGAAACGGCGGCGATCGACGGCAAACCGCAGACTGAATTAAATTCCGCGCTCGGCGAATGGATTTCCGCCACAAATTCGCGCGATGTAGATCAGCAAATGAATTACTACGCGCCGAAACTCAACGCATATTATTTGACGCGAAACACTTCGCAAGACGCAGTGCGGGCTGAGAAGAAGCGCGTTTTTTCACGCGCCGACGATGTTGCTATTCAAGCCGGAAAACCGGACATCACTTTAAGTCCCGACGGTCAAAAGGCGACGATGCGATTTCGGAAAAAATATGCCATTAAGCAAGGCGAGAAAAGTCGCCGCGGCGAAGTTCTTCAGGAACTGCAATGGGTAAAGTCCAACGGCGGCTGGAGAATCGTCAGCGAGCGAGATGTTAAAGTCATTAATCGTTGAACTGATTTTATAGAGAAAAATTTGCAGGGATGAAAAATTTCAACAGGATAATTTGAAAAAATTTATCCGTGTTTGTTCTGTCATCCCTGCAAATTTTTCTTGTTTTGCGTTCCTCAAATCTACAACTTCCTCTAAATCGTTTGAATCTTAAATGAAATATCAACTGCTTTCGCCGAATGCGTCAGACGACCGACTGAAATCATATCAACACCGGCTTCGGCAAACAAGCGCACGGTGTCGAGATTCATTCCGCCGGAGGCTTCGAGCAGAACATTCGGATTCATATTCCGCGCCATTTCGACCAGTTTTTCCGCTTCTTCCGGCGTTTGATTATCGAGCATTACGATGTCCGCGCCCGCTAAAATCGCTTCACGAAGCTGCGCCCAATTGCTGATTTCGATTTCGATTTTGTGCAGATGTCCGACCTTTAATTTCGCCGCCGTAATCGCTTCGGTGATGCCGCCCGCCAGTTCGATGTGATTGTCTTTGATCAAAACTCCGTCGTCCAAACCGTAACGATGATTTTTGCCGCCGCCGACCGTTACCGCATATTTTTCGAGCATCCGCAATCCGGGCGTAGTTTTGCGCGTATCAATAATCTGCGCGTGTGTTCCTTCGACGGCTTTGACATATTGCCGCGTCAGCGTCGCCACACCGCTCAATCTCTGCATCAAATTCAGCGCGACGCGTTCGCCCGCCAATAAAATATCCGCGTAACCTTTTAAAGTGGCGAAGATCGTTCCCGATTTTACTTCGTCGCCTTCGGAAACCGTCGCGTCAATTTCGGCGTTTTCCGGGTCGAGATGCGCGAAAACGGCTTCGGCGACTTCCAAACCGCACACGACCAAATCTTCCTTCGCCAGAAATTTCCCCATTCCGCGCACGTCCGGCGGCACGGTTGACTGCGTTGTAATATCGCCGCGCCCCAAATCTTCCGCCAAAAATTCACCGATTGAAGCGAGTATATCGCCGTTTTCAAGCCACATCATAATCTTTTATTTTACTGCGAATAATAAATTTTCCGATTCGTAATTCGTAATTTATTTGAAATTATCAATCAATAAAATATTAAACGCAAAATGTTTTATCAAATAGACATCAATATTTTGCACGATTGATTGTAAAAAATTAAGTTTTACAAAAGAGCGAAATTTGCTAACATCTTATTTATCAAAAAATTAAGTTTTACAAACTCCGTCAATTCTAAAAACAAAACCGCATCGCGCAGATCGGTCAGGAAAAAGCGTCGCCGAACGCGCTCGCGCTTCGAGTCTTGCCCGCAATTCTCTACGGCGCGAATCACGCTTACGGCTCGCCCGCTTCGGGAACTGAAAGCACGGTTCAGACGATTTCGCGCGACGATTTGATCAAATGGCATTTCGATTGGTTCAAACCCGGAAGTTCGACGATTATTGTCACGGGCGACACGACTTTGGCGGAACTTACGCCGATGCTCGAAAGCGCGGCGATTGATCGGGTAAATTACGATTTACCCGATAATTACTGGGCGAATTACGGCGCATCAATGCGCGGTTTGACCGAAACGCAGCTTACCACCGCCGGTAAAAAATTTGTTCGCCCCGACGAAATAATCTGGCTCGTCGTCGGCGACGTTTCAAAAATCGAAAGCGGCATCCTGCGAACTCGACTACGGCGAAGTCATCAAACTTGATGCCGACGGAAATGTCATCAAATAAGATTTTGCCCACGAATTATACGAATAAACACGAATAATTTATCTTTATTTTATTAGTGCAAATTCGTGTGATTCGTGGGCAAAAAATTGTTAAAATCTATTTTGCGACATCCGCCGACCAGCCTTTATCGTTTTGCGTGAATTTTTGAACCTCGGTTTCCACAAATCCGCTTTCCGCCGTTTCGCATTCAAATCTTTTGACGCTTAATTTCGGATATTCAAACTCGATCAGATTAAACGAATTCGCTTCGCCGCGTCCGCGTGTCGAAGTCGCGGTTCCGGCTTGGACGACGAGCGCGGAGCGTCTGGTTTCGAGTTTGTAGCGCGTCGCGGTGTGTCCGATGTGCGAAACGTGAATGTGTCCGGCGAGAAATAAATCCGCGCCGCAGTCGGCGAGTTTTTCCATCGCCAGTTCAGCGCGTCCGACGACTTTATCGTCAAAACCTTCAGGCAAATCGAACGGATGATGCGTGACGATAACTTTCAGCATTTCGTCGGGAAATTTGCAGAGTTTTTCGCGGATCGCGGCGATTTGCCGTTCATTAATTCGTCCGTCTTTAATCGTCAGAGAACGCGCCGTATTAACGCCGATAACGGCAATTTCTTCGTCGTTGTAAAATGGTTCTAAATCGCCGGTAATGTATTTTTTATATTTTTCGAGAGGACTAAAAAAACGGTCGAAAACATTGTGCATCGGAATATCGTGATTGCCGGGAACGATAATTTGCGGATTTGGCAGTTTGTCTAAAAATTCTTTTGCTTCAATAAATTGCGCTGACCGCGCACGCTGCGTCAAATCGCCGGAAACGACCGTTAAATTCGGTTTCAATTCACTGATTATAACAATCAATTTTTCGGCGACCGCGTAATTAACGCGCCCGAAATGTATGTCGGAAATGTGAATTAGTTTTCTCATTTTTATTTTTGTCCGCGAATCGGCGCGAATTTACGCAAATTAAATCATAAAACCAATTTTAAATATTCGCGCCGATTCGCGGACAAATTTCTTAAGTTTCCTCACGCGGCGCAATTACGCGCAGAGACGACGGATGAACGCGATAGCAAAGCGGCATTTCCATTGCCTCGACTTCGCCGTCAAAAGCGACGAACATTCGTTTTTTGCGCGTTTCAATCGTGATCTCTTCGACGGCAATTTCTTCAAAATCCTTCGCCTGTCTGAGCCTGCCCAAAATCGTCCGCAGAACGAGCATAAACAAACCGCGCCGATTGCTTTTGTGGAGAAAGTAAACGCTCAATTTGCCGTCATCAATCCGTTCGCGGCTGCTGATGTTGAAAAAATCCATTTGATATTCGCCGTTTCCGACAAACACGAACGGTGTTTTGATAGTTTTTTCGCCGTTTTCATTTTTCAATTTAACGCGCAGAAACGGATGCCGCCGCAAAATCTTCAACGCCGACCAAAATGCCGCCGACCATTTTCCGCGTCCGAGTTTTTCCTGCTGATGTTCGCGGTTTTTGACGATGTTCGGATAAAGTCCGATGCTCGAATTATTAATAAATATGCGCCTATTGACTTCGCCGACATCAATCGTTCTGACATTATTTTCCGCTATAATTCTAACAGCTTCGGGCATTTCCTGCGGAATATTTAAATCTTTTGAAAAATGATTGAGCGTTCCGAGCGGCAAAATTCCGAGCGTTTTGTCGGTTTTGAAAATTTCGGACGCGACCGCGCTGATCGTTCCGTCGCCGCCGCCCGCGCAGACGATTTCGGCATCGCTTTTCGCGGCTTTTTCAGCTAATTTCACAATTTCATCGCCGCTTGCAGCGACGAAAATTTCCGCGCTGATATTATGCGCCGCGAACAAGTCGTTCAGTTCGACCTCCAATTCTTCGGCATTATGATCTTTTCCAGAACCGCAGTTGATGATGATTTTTATCTGTGAGGTCATATTCTGAAAATTTATCCCAAACAACAAAAAATTATGTAAATTGAAACGCACAGATTAAAGATAATTTTTAATCAAAAATTTATCGCAAATAATCTTCCAACTTCGTCGCCGCATCAGTTCGTTCATCGCGGTATTTGACGATAATCAGTGCATTTATTCTATTATTGTTTATAAACTTCACTTCGATGTCCGATAAAACGGACAAAAACTGTTTTGTGTTCGTTTGAAACATTATAAATAATTCGATAATCGCCGACACGGAGTTTGGCAAAGTCGGAAAGATTTTGTCTCAAACTGAGGCGGTCAAGTTTTTCAGCACACAAAACTCTCTTTGCTTCTCCTTATTTTAGTTTCTAAATGTTTTTCAAACTCCAGCGGACTTCGGTAACCGATTCCCGAATGCAGTCTGATTCGATTGTAATAGCCTTCGATGTAA
>JBBSIE010000073.1:0-21065 GCA_038232235.1 Pyrinomonadales bacterium
TCAGGCACTATAATTTGGTCGCCCGGAACAATATACGGAATCACGGTTTTTCCTTTGAGCAAACTGTCAAAATTGATAACCGTTTGAGTAAACCCACCTTGCGAATTGAGCCGCACGAGCAGAACCCTTTTTTTATCGCCTTCTTTTATGATGCCGCCGGCTTCGGCAACTGCTTCGTAAACATTGTAACGGCGATTCATCACTTTCACGCCCGGCGCGAGGACTTTTCCCAGAACACTGAAGCGTGCCGAGCCGACTTTATCGAGCGTTACATTAACCTGCGGGTCAATAATGTATTCGTCTAACTTCTTCTTGATTTCTTCCTGAACCTGTTCGGTCGTTCTGCCACCGACAAAAACGCCGTCCGCAATTAGCGGATAAGAAATCCTGGAAGTCGGCGGAACGACGATGCCCGTTTTTGAATAAGCCGGTTGTCCGAAAACTTCTACGGAAATTACGTCTTCGGGTCCGAGATGATACTCCTTTAGATAATTGTTGTAATAAGGCAAAATCGCCGACTCTTCTTCGGACGGTTTTCCATCGCCGACCGTTTTTACAATTTCTTTCCCATTGTCTTGCCCGGTTGTGGTTTTTGAAGTTTGTTCCCGCCCGGATTTCACAACGTTCGAGGCTTTTACCTGTTCTCCAGCCGGAGTCGTTTCCTGCGCCGCTATGCTAAGTGCAAAAATAAAAGCACAAGCCAAAATCAAACTTAATCTTTGCGTTAATTTTCCGAACTTCATTTTTCTTTCTCCCTAAACCAGACAAAATCGCCTAACGAGCGTTTTGCAAACATTATTGATTGTCGCACCGCCGCGATGGTTGCTATTTATCTTGCGCCTTTGCCGAACAAAACCGTCTTTACCGTTCCCAAAACAATTATTATATCAAGGACAAGCGACTGATTTTTTATGTAATACAAATCATACTGCAATTTTTGTCTGGCATCTTCAACCGATGAGCCGTACGGATATTTGATTTGCGCCCAACCCGTAAGTCCCGGCGCCACCAGATGACGATGCTCGTAAAACGGAATTTCTTCGGCAAGCTGTGAAACGAAATGCGGACGTTCGGGGCGCGGTCCGACAAAACTCATCTCGCCTTTGATAATATTCCAAAACTGCGGAATTTCGTCCACGCGAATTTTGCGAATCACTCTGCCGACGCGCGTCGTGCGGTCATCTCCGGAGATTGCCCAAACCGGTTTTCCGTCCGCTTCGGCATCCGTTTTCATCGAACGAAACTTTAAGACTTCAAAAATATGACCGTTTTTCCCGACTCTTTCCTGCCTGTAAAAAACTTCACCTTTTGAATCAAGTTTTATCAGGATAGCCGTTACGAGCGCAATCGGAAACAAAATGATTAGACCAATTACTCCCAAACAGCGATGACCGACTTCGCGAAGAATTGTTATCAATTGCGTGTCGCGTGAGCGTCCGTTAAAAATCAGCCACGACGGACGCAGCATATCGAGATGCACTTTTCCGGTTAATCTTTCAAAAAACGATGTGCATTCTTCAATATTCACGCTGTTTTCCAAACTCATCCGCAAAAGAGTTTCGGTCGGAAAATTTCCGCGTCGATCCTGCGTGCTAATGATGATGCGGTCGATTTTTTTCTTCTGCACGATATTTTCGAAACTATCAATCGTACCGAGATTCTGCGCTTCAGGCAGTTTCTCTTTAATAGTTTCAAAATCCTCGGCTATAAAACCGACAATTCGATACCCCGCATCGCGTCTCTCCAATATCGCTTCTGCTATTGCAATTGCCCTCTGACTGCCGCCGAGAATCAAAACCTTTTCGCCAATTTCCGGGTGTCCAAGCACATAATGAACCCAGCTTCGCAGTCCGAGGAGCAGAACCATAGTGATGACGAGCGAGTAAAGCGAAGTTCCGCGTCCAATCTGCAGAGACGAACTAAGATAGTAAATCACCGCAAGCAGTACCCAGGCGCTGGCTAAGGCTTTTATTAGCCGCACGACCAATTGACGACGATTATGTATGACCGTCAAGTCATAAAGATCGTAAAAATAAAGAGCTATCAAACAGACCAGTGTCACAAGCGTGATTTTCCAAAAACCCCTGTTTTCATAAAGTTGAAAAATTGTGCCGTTTACACCCAGACGCAGGTATAAAGCAAAGAGAAGTCCGCCGTAGAGAATTACGATATCGGCGAGAAACAGACCGGTTGTTCGAGCGGTGAATCTTGTACTCATTGCTAAATCAGCGGGAAAACACTGTGAGGAGAATAATCAGCCTTTTCCTGTTTACAATCTATGTGTTATTACCTGCTGTTTTTGTAGTAACCGTAATTGTAATAACTTTCTCTCGAAAGAGTGTCTTCCGATTGATTCAAAACCGTTCCGAGCATTCTTTCGCGCGGCAAAGTTTCCAAAACGCGCTCAATATCTTTGTAACTGGTATAATTGGCGCGCACAACAAGAAGGGCGCCGTCGGCGTGATTTATCAACACTGTCGCGTCTGTAAATACAGCAAGCGGCGGCGCATCAATAATCACATAATCGAACATCTCACACGCCCGGCGCAGAATTTCCTTAAATTTCGAACCCGAAAGCAGCTCCGCCACATCGCTTCGCCCGCCGCAGCCCGGAAGCAAATGAAGTCCGGCAGGTTCGAGCCGTATAATCGAATCTTCGAGCGAAAATTTTCCTTCTAAAACTTCCGACAATCCTGTTTCGGCTTCGATGCCGAGATAATTTGTCAGAGTCGGCATTCTTAAATCACCGTCAATAATAAGCGCGCTGATACCGCTGGTTTGGGCGAGCAGCCACGATAAGTTAAGTGAGGTGACGGACTTCCCTTCCGAAGCTTCGACGCTGGCGATGACAATCGACTGCAATTTCTGCTTTTGGCTTTTGTGCAGCAAGTGCGTTCGCAAACTGCGGTATTCTTCGCAATAAGCTGAATTAGGTTGAGTTATCGCCACAAGATGCGGGTTGACTCGCTCGATATCGACGGTAAATTCCGGTATACGTTTCTCTTCAGCGTGCGTTACTGCAAAATCGTCAGAAGGTGATTGGTCAACAACTATCGTCTCAGGCTCCGAACGTATTTCATTGACAAAAGAATCAGACTGCCTGTTAAAGGCAGAAGAATTCGGCACTCCGATTTTCAAATCTTGATTGTCTAAAAGCTCGGGAGGCTTATTGCCGCCGCCGCGCTTTTCAAACTTATCCTCGGACACAAGGTTATCAAACGCCTCTCTGTCTAAAGGTTTTTCGATTTGATTTTTCTGTAATGTTTTAAGAAACCTCATTTCATCAATTTGTAGTTCCGGTTCAAAGTTACTGCCTCAAAGCTCGAAGTTAGATGCTGATTACCAAGTTGAAAACCGGAACTTTTAATAAAAGCGGCAAACCCTCTTAATTTCCGCATTTTCCAACTTTTTGTCCCTCTTCGGCTCCGTTAAACCCATCCGGTTTTGCCTTAATTTCCTCAACGGCAGCATCTTGCGTTGCTCCTTTAATTTCACTCAAGAGTTCTTCGCGTCCGAGCACAGTCAAGACTCTTGCCGAGCCGACTACTCCCGCCGCTTTATCACTGGCTAGAAGCGCTTCTTTGTTCGGCAATAAATCCAAATTCTCAGCGACTTCTTCGATAACGGCGCGCCCGATAGTTTTTTCGTTCGCTGCATAAGCCGCAATCATCGCGTTGTCGCACAAATTGTTGATTTGGCGCGGAATGCCTTCCGAACACTGAAAAATAAAATCAATCGCGCCGGGCGAGAAGGTATTCGGCTGCTCTGAACCGGCGAGTAAAAGCCGCTGTGTTATATAACGCTCGACTTCATTGACATTCGAAAGCGCGGGCATTTTGCAGCGAAGCGCGATACGCTGTTTTAGCTGACGCAAATTCTGCTGCTTGAGTTTTTCGTGCAATTCGGGTTGTCCGGTTAAAATTATTTGCAGATGTTTGGCATTGTCCGATTCGAAATTCATCAAAAGGCGAATTTCTTCTAAAACCTCGTCGGAAAGTTCGTGCGCTTCGTCAACAATCAAAACTGTTCGCAAACCGCGTCGGTGGCGCTCTTCCAAGAGTTTGCCCATTTGTGTCAGAAGCGCCGTTTTGTTTGCCCAGTCTTTAATGCCGAGCATTTCTGTTAAATGATGATAAAATTCCTCGATTGATAGGTGCGGATTGAAAATATATGCTGCCAGAACGCTTGAATCAAAGCGCCGGATAATCCAGCGAATCGCGGTCGTTTTCCCCGTGCCGACTTCGCCCATCAGAACAATCAAGCCTTTCGCCATTTCAATCCCGTAATACAAACTCGCCAAAAGCTCATTATAAACCGGCGTAAAAACGATAAAGCGCGGGTCGGGCGTTAAACTAAAAGGATATTCATCTAAACCAAAAAACTCTTTATACATTTTTCTTCTTTTCCAACGCTCTTAAATCTGAAATCGCCTAACTTAGCTTTTCTAAAATGTGAGACATTTGTAATACCATAATTAAAAGCGGAATACTGACCAAGGCAATGATTATTCCTGCCAACACTTTCAACCGATTAAGACCTTTTTGCCATGAAACTTCCCGCTCCGTGAGAAGCGGCGGCACGGAAGCCAATACGGGCAGCCCGGTGTAGTATTTGGTATCCTCTACGTTTTGGATTTTCAACCAGCGCGGAAGTTCAAAAACGGCGGCTAAAAATAATCCGAGAGCCAATCCGAGACCGGCGCCAAGTGCCATAATCAAAGGCTTTTTCTTGGCGCTCACCGGAGACTGTGGCAGGTTTGCCGCGTCAACCACGCTAATTGTTTCGCCCTGTGCGTTAGTTTCGCGCTGGACTTGCTGCTGCGCTTCGTTATATTTCGTCACAATTTCATCGTAATTTTTTTTTGCCGATTCGTATTGATTGGTAACTCCTTCGAGCGCGACCTTAACGTTTGGTATTGTATTGATTTTCGATTCGAGACCGGCGATTTGCACCGAATTTTGGCGCATTTCTTCGTCCTTCATCTGAAGCTGCTGGTCAATCTGCCCGATTTGGCTTTCGGCTTTTTGTCTTTCAATATCCAGATTCTCCTTTTGCATTTGCGCTTTGCGAGAACTCGACTGAGTGGCTTGCTTAATTCTCTGATTTGTATTTTGCTTGAGTTTTTCCAACTCTCCGTTGACAATATTAATATCGGTTTGCGTCTGAATAATATCCGGGTGCTTTTCTCGATACTGCTTTTTCAGATTCTCCAATTTGGAAGTTAGTTCAGTGCGTTGTTGAATAAGCTGCGCGTAAGCCGGCGTATCTTCAATTCGAGATGCCTGCGTAGCGGCGTCCTGCGTTTCCTTTTCACCGAAATTTTCGATTAGCCGCGCCTGACTGTTAAGCGCACGAATGCTGTCATTAAGACGACCCTTTTCGGTAATCGAAGTTTCCTTATCTTTGGAAATCGTTTCTTCGCGCTTGTGCAAGCCTTCGAGTTGGGCAATCAAACCCTGCGCCGATTCGGGCAGGGTTTCGACATTTTGCTGCATAATGTGCAGACGCTGGTTTTCCAAAACGCTCAGATTGTTACGCGCGTTTTCTAACTGTGCGTCAATAAATTTGCGAGTTGTTTCGGCGCTCTGCGTCGATTCGGTTTTTTGCAAATTGACATATCTGCCGGCAAGTTCGGCGGCAACCTTTTGCGCTAATTCCGGGCTGCGGTCTAGATAGGTAAGATGAAAACCGAAGGTTTTCCTCTCCTCATCGCTTTTTTCCGGGTCAACCGTAATGTTTTTTCGCATCTTTTCGACGACAAGCTCTATCGGCATACCGGACGCTCTTTCCGTTTGAAAAAGATTGTATTTCGTTATCATCGGTTCTAGGGATGAACGGCTTAAAACAGTTTGATTGATTGATTCCAAACGCTGCGATAAATCCTCACTCGCCAGCGACGGCGACACCTTTTCAGAAATCGTCGGCGGTTTGAGTGTTAAAAATGTAGTTGATTCGTAAAAATTCGGCAGACTTCGAACGACCCACGCGACTGCTAAGAAAACGGCGAGTGTCGGCAAGACAATCTGCCATTTACGATGGTTTAACATTTGGACGTATTCGCCCGGTGACCTTTTTCTAAATTCGACACTCATGCTTACTCTTTACGTAATTTCTTGAATTTTTGTAAATCTTCTTTCAACTGCAAGCGTTCAGAAACCGGCATCGCAACGCCGGCTTGGTAAAATGCGAACAGCTTGCAATTTCCTTAAATTTTATGTAAACGTCTCAGTGCTTACGCACAACAAACAATTATAACAGAAAACAGACAATTAGATTAGAAAAAAGAGAAAAGGTTGGTAATTATTTATTTTTACCAAGCAATACAAAAAACAGACGCTGTCGGAAAAATTTTAATCAATGCCGTCTTCTCCGAACTCCCAGGATACTCGCAAAAAAGCTAAAAAGAACCGACTCGAAACCGATCGAAGCCAGCATTACGCCGGGAATTACGACACGCAGCATGCGACTGTATTCGAGATTGCCGAAATTTGCATTGCGCCATTCGTTGACGGCAAAACCTAATAAAATTACTCCGGCTAGCAGCGTGAATAAACTAATCAGTAATCCATTTTCCAAGTTGACGGTTTTGTAAAAACGATCGAGGCGTTTGTCTTCCGGCACCATTTTTTCGTTAACCGCAAAGGTCTTTGTCAAAATAGCAAATAAAATCGCCTGATACCCGGAGGTAATAAAAAAACTGGAGAAAAGCAACGTATGAACGTCAAAATGAACTCGCCCGGCAATGGTTAATCCGGGCAGCGCCAGAGCGTAACCGATTATTCCCAAGAAAATGAGAAGACAGCCCGGAACAAAAAAAAGCCACTTCGGACTATATAGCAAAAAGAAACGGAGCGTTCTCCAACCATCACGGAACGTATTTAAGTGCGGCGGGTGCGATTTACGACCGTCCGGGTGCAGAGTAATCGGCACTTCGGCGATTTTGGTGTTGTAAAGGCTGGATTTAATAATCATCTCGGTCGCAAATTCCATTCCCGTGCATTGCTGGTCGAGCGATTCGTAGTGGACTTTCGTAAAACCGCGCATTCCGCAGTAAACATCGTGTATCGGAGCATAAAACCAATTTCGAGCCAGCACGGAAAACATCGGATTTCCCCACCAGCGATGCAAAAAAGGCATCGCGCCAGGCAGAATCGCGCCGCCGCCGCTCGGCAGACGGCAGCCCTGCACTAAATCGTAGCCTTCGCGCAGTTTTGCGACGAATTTCGGAATTTCGAGAAAGTCGTAACTATCGTCTGCGTCGCCCATAATAACGAATTTCCCTCTGGCTGCCGAAATGCCGCCCATCAAAGCGCTGCCGTAACCCTTTTCTTTGACGTTGACGACTCTCGCTCCTAAACTTCGCGCTATTTCGCGCGAAGCGTCTGTGCTGCCGTTGTCGGCAACAACAATTTCACCCGAAATGTTATTTTCGGAAATCGCTCTCTGAGCTTTTTCTATACAAATCGCCAAAGTGTCTGATTCGTCTAAACAAGGCATTACGACGGACAGCTCTATATTTATCGTTTCGCCGGAATTGCCTGCTTCCGTCATCTTTTTTGACTCTTTAGTTGAGCGAATACCAGCCGATTCCATAAATTAACTTATCACCAATTTCTAACTTTTTGAATTCCTAAATTGCAGCCTGACTCCCTGTTATTGACAAAGGTAACGTTATCTTATGGTATATTCAGCTAATGAGCAAAGGATTTTTATTTGCGTTTGAGCCTCCTCCAAAATTAGTTTATTATTGAACATCTGCACTTTTGCACTTTTGTAATATATGTCAACAGTTTTAATTACCGGTTCCGCCGGATTGATCGGCTCTGAGGCTGTGCAGTTTTTTTGCCGACAAGGATTAACCGTCGTCGGGATTGACAATGATATGCGGAGCCTTTTTTTCGGGCGCGATGCTTCAACGAATTGGAAGCGCGATTTGCTGATTGGGAATTACGATAATTACGTTCATTACGCGACAGATATACGTAACCAATCGGCAATAGAAAATATTTTTCGTGAATATAACACCGATATTAACCTTGTCATTCACGCAGCCGCGCAGCCTTCGCACGATTGGGCGGCGAGCGACCCGCGGACGGATTTTACGATTAACGCTAACGGCACGCTGAATTTGCTCGAATCAGCCAGACAGTTTTCGCCCGATGCCGTTTTTATTTTTACTTCGACCAACAAAGTTTACGGCGACCGCCCGAACGCTCTTCCGCTTGTCGAGCAGGAAGCGCGCTGGGAAATTGATTCCTCGCACCGCTATTTCAAAGGAATCGACGAGTCGATGAGCATTGACGCGACAAAGCATTCGCTTTTCGGCGCATCTAAAGTTGCAGCCGACGTGTTGGTGCAGGAATACGGGCGTTATTTCGATATGAAAACGGCGTGTTTTCGCGGCGGATGCCTGACCGGACCGAATCATTCGGGGACCGAGCTTCACGGATTTTTGTCTTATTTGATGAAATGCACGATAACCGGCAAGCCTTACACGGTTTTCGGCTATCAGGGAAAACAGGTGCGCGACAACATACACAGCCACGATTTAATCAATGCGTTTGACGAATTTTACCGCGCGCCGCGCATCGGCGAAGTTTATAATATCGGCGGCGGGCGATACTGTAATTGCTCGATGCTCGAAGCAATTGCCCTGTGCGAAGAAATAACGGGTAAAAAACTCGAATGGAAATATACGGAAACGAATCGCGTCGGAGACCATATCTGGTGGATTAGCGATACCGAAAAGTTTGAAAAACACTTTCCAAACTGGCATCTGCAATACGATTTAAGCGCTATTCTTCGACAAATTTTCGAGAACAACGCCGAGCGCTGGATGTAGGCGGAAAGTTTTAAATTTTTACAGGCAATCTTTCTTTATCATTCATCGTATTAAAATGCCGTTCGAGATTCGTTTATTTTGTGTTCGGTTACTTATTTGCGCTTGAAATAAATTGTAGAGGATAATTATGTCACTCGAACAAAATCTGCGGGAGATGGAAGTTAGCCGCGAAAATTACTGGCGGCGATATCCGAAAACCTCGCCGATAAAACTTTGCTGGCGGGCATTAAGCGTACGGCATTGTTTTCACGTTTTGCCGGGCGAATCGATTCTCGAACTCGGTGCCGGAAGTGGTTTGTGGACGAAGCATTTGACGACCGTTCTGCGCGGCGAAAATCCAATCACCGCCGCCGTCTTTAACGAAGATTTGGCAGCTGAAGCTGCCGAAAAAACTTTGCCGAATACAAATTTCGTTCACGTAACGGATTTCGACGAGCTTCCGGCGGAAAGTTTCGATTACGTTGTCGGCACGGCAATTCTCTGCCACGACCGATACGCGCAGAATCTAGCGGTGCTTTATCGTCTGCTCAAACCGGGCGGACAACTGCTTTTCTTTGAAGCCAATTATTGGAATCCGCAGGTTTTTCTCAAAAATACGATTCGACCGATCGGGCGCTGGAGCGGAGATGCCGAATGTCAAATCGGTATGCGCAAGTTTCAATTGATGAAACAAGCCTCGCACCAGGGCTACACGCACATCGAAGTTATTCCCTACGACATAGTGCATCCGCTGACACCGCGCTCGCTGATTTCCGCCGTGCAGTCAACAGCGTTTATTCTCGAACACGCGCCAGTCATTCGTGAGTTTTGCGGAACGCTTTATATCTGGCTCGTCAAACCGGGCAATTCGCGTCGCCGCAGCGTAAATCTTGCGACGCATCCCGAATTGTTAGGTTCGACTTCGTTTGTAATTCCCTGTCATAACGAAGAGATGAACATTCCGCGTTTGATTACCGGATTAATTGAAACCTACGACGAATACATCCACGAAATTGTTATCGTCAACGATAACAGTACCGACCGCACAGCCAAAGTAACGCGCGAAATAGCCGAGAGCGAGCCGCGCGTAAAACTCGTCGACCGAAAGCCGCCAAACGGCGTCGGACGCGCTCTACGTGATGGTTATGCGGCGGCAACAGGACGATATATCCTGACGATGGACTGCGACTTTCTGTTAATCCTGCCCGAATTCAGAGATTTGTTTGATTGTATCGCCGCCGGACGCGACGGCGCAATCGGCAGCCGGTTTTCATATGAATCAGTGCTTATCAATTACCCGTTTTTCAAAGTTCTCTGCAACCGCGCTTTTCACCTTCTGGTTAATCTAACCTTGCTCGGCGGCGTGCGCGACGTATCGAACAATCTAAAACTTTATCGCGCGGAAATTCTAAAAGAACTGGAAATCGAAGAGCCGCATTTTGCTGCCAACATGGAAACCGGTTTAAAGCCGCTGCTCGCCGGTTACGATATTGAGGAAGTGCCGATTTCCTGGATTAACCGCACGGTCGATATGGGCGCGTCGTCATTTAAGATTTTCAAGGTCGCGCCCAATTATTTCTGGGCTTTGATGCGAACCGTTTGGAAAGTCTGGCGCGGTAGGCGCAGTTTCAAAATGCAGCCTGTTGCAGAACGTCAGCCCGTCAAATCCATCGCGTCCGACGAGCAATTCGACGAAATATTTTCCGAATTGAATCAGTTCAGCGCGTCTCTGGAAAAGCCTTCGGATAAAGTGAAATTTCGGTAAAGACCGAGCAATTTTGCAAAAACTATTGTTTTTATTCATTTTATTGAATATGCGCTTTTTAATCAGGCATTTACAAACAGCAGAATCCTTTGCCCGCCGAGTCGAAAAAAGCAGATTTTTACTCATCACGGGCTTTACGATTCTTTATCTCGTCAGCACTTACGTTCTCGTCGCGCGTCGTCTGTTGTGGAACGACGAACTTTATACTTATTATGTTGCCCGTCTGCCGTCAATGACTGATGTCTGGGGAGCGTTGATGGCGGGCGGCGAGCAGCTTCCGCCGTTTTTTTATGTGATAACGCGGGCTTCGACGGCTTTGTTGGGCTTTAACAATTTCGGTTTAAGATTGCCGGAAATATTCGGATTTTGGGTAATGTGTTTGTGCCTGTTTGTTTTTGTCGCCCGCCGCGCGTCAAATGTTTACGGACTTCTCGCCGCAATTTTTCCGCTTCTGACAAATGCTTATTATTATGCTTATGAAGCTCGCCCGTATGGACTCATACTTGGTTTCGGAGCATTGGCGCTTTTGTGCTGGCAGTCAGCAACAATAAATTATTGGCGGCGGCTTTCAATCGTCTGTTTAACATTAAGTCTTGCCGCAGCCCTTTCCACTCATTACTACGGTATTTTTGTTATACCTGCGCTTGCTTTTGGCGAAACGGTGCGAACAGTAATCAGACGACGACTTGACGCGCCTGTTTGGGCGGCATTTTGTCTGGCGGTTGCGCCGTTGGTCCTGCATCTGCCTTTAATCCGGCAAGCACGCGCTTATTCGGGCGGTTTTTGGCGGTGCCGCAGTGGATGAATATACCTGATTTTTATTACAACCTTTTGATATCAGCAGTCTTGCCACTGGTCGCCACGCTCGTTTTAGCGGCGATCTATTTATCTTTTTATCGCGTCGATGAAAGTCGGCTGCCTAACTCAGAATCAAATTACGCCGTGCCGGTTTATGAAATCGCGGCGGCTTTCGGCTTTGTCATAATACCGATTATCTGCGTAATTTCGGCAAAGTTTGTGACCGGAGCTTTCACCGACCGTTACGCAATCGCGGCGGTTATCGGTTTCAGCGTTTTATTTGCTTTGATTGCCGCCAAATTGTTCGGCAATTCGGCATTGCTGCCAGCCGTGTTAGTGATTTGTTTTCTCGGATGCTTCGCCCTGCTGGAGTTTAAAACTGTCCAGCAGGTGTCCGGCAATTCGTCGGATAACGAAATTAAATTATTTCGCGAGCAAGCGGAGAGCAACCTGCCCATTATCGCTGCCGACCCGCACACGTTTATTGAACTTGCGCATTACGCGCCGCCGGAAATCACATCGCGTTTGATTTATCTTGCCGACCCGGACGCGGCTCTAAAACTGTTGGGGCACAATAGCGTCGAACGGGGAATGAACGACTTGCTTAAGCCCTGGTTTCACCTGAACATTGTTGATTATAAATCTTATACGGCGGCGCACCCGCGTTTTTTTGTTTACGGAAAACTGGGATTTTTGGATTGGGTAATACCGAAACTTAAAGAAGACGGGATGCGTATCGAACTGCGCGCGACTAACGGCGAGAAGTTTCTTTTTCTGGTTTATTCTAACGAGCAGGAATCGCATTTTTCTACACAATCCAACACAGAGCCTTTGCTTGTGCGATAAAATTAAAATGGAGGCAGCTCATAATGAATGAAAATCCGCAAGCCGATGCCGCGCCGCTGAAAGCCATTGATTCAGCGAAAACATTGTTCCAAAAATGGATGCGAAACGAAACGGCGCTGCTGCTTGTGTTGCTTGCTTTGGCTGTCCTGACCTGGCTGCCGCGCCTCGAAGGTCCGATTGACCTTCGCTGGGACGGCGGCGTTTATTACATTCTCGGAACGTCGCTTGCCGAAGGCAAAGGTTACAAGCTGCTCAATGAACCGGGCGAGATTGACGCCGTCCAGTATCCGCCGCTGCTGCCTTTAATCATTGCCGGTCATCAATTAATTCTCGGAACCGATGACCCGACGACAGTCGGTCGCTGGTTAAGATTTTCAGCTTTTATAGTTTTCATCCTGTATATCTACGCCGTCTTCAGATTTTTTAAAATTATCTTTCCCTGCATCGAGCATTTCTCGCCACAATACTGTGTCTTTTCAGCCAGAACGTTTATTTTCTTTCCGATTTGTGCTTTCCTGAAATTCCTTTCAGCCTCGTCACCGTCCTTTTTGTTTTAAGCATTCAAAGGAAACCGAGCCGGGCAAATTCAATCTCGGCATATTTGTTTGCCGTCGCGTCGTATGTCTTACGCACGGTTGGAATTGTAGCGCTCGCGGTTTGGGTTCTGGACAGTCTTTTAAGGAAAAAATTCAAGTTAGCCGTGTTTCGTGCGGTGCTTGCGCTCGTTCCTATCGTTTGTTGGCAATTCTATATCGCCTCTGTCGAATCAAGCTACGAATATAATCATCCCGCGTATGCTTACCAGCGCGCTCCGTATCTGTTTTACAACGTCAGCTACGCACAAAACATTACGTTTGTAGACCCGTTCACACCTGAAAAAGGCGCAACGACGACAATGGAAATTGTGCGGCGCTTTGCCGGCAACGCTGTCTACATTCCGGTTAACTTTGGAGAAGTCTTAAGTGCGTTGCGAGTTCACTGGATAAGCTGGTTTGAATATTTGCTCCCGGATGTAAGAGGGGCAACTTTTGTCTCCTATCGGGGTAGTTTTCTAATTTTATATAGTATCGGCTTTTTTGTATTAATCGGCTTAATTGCACAGTTGTTTGAACGCCGACGGCTCATTTCGCTATACGCTTTCGCTTATATCGCAGCTGTGTGCCTAACGCCGTTTCCCGAACAATATGCGAGATATTTAATGCCGATTACTACTTTTTTGGTTTTATCGCTAATCGTTTTTCTGTCACTAGCGCAAAATACTTCCGAGCGCTTTTTTCTCTCGAAATGGTCTGGTTTCGGCAAATACCTTTGCGCTGCGACGCTTTTCGTGGTTTTATTTGCAGAACTGCTTGATTCCGTTACATCTTTTACGCGAAACCATCAACCAATTTCCTACCTCGACCGAAACGGACAATTTATAAAGTATCGGTTGTTTTTCTATGATAAAACGTATCAGGACTTTGATTTTTACGTAACTTATCTACAACAAAATGCAAAATCCGATGATGTTATCGCAGCCGGCACCACGCCTCATTGGATATACCTGCGGACAGGCTTAAAAGCAGTGATGCCGCCTTTTGAAAACGATACGGCTAAAGCCCAGCAACTCCTCGACGGCGTGCCGGTTCGCTATCTCATCATCGGCAGAGATGTCATCAAAAGCGAGCGTTATACTCTGCCGGTCGTGGAACAATTCTCAAACCAATGGAAGAAAGTTTACACTACACCCGACACCCAATTTGCCGTATACGAGCGCGTTTCTCAATAAATAATCAGTTGATAAACAAAGACCAATGAAGCAGGACTCTTCAAAATGAATAATGGAAATATAAAAATAGTCAGGGATTTGCCGGCAAAAAATGCTTTCGCGGCGAGTTAAATATAAAAGCAAAAGTCTCAAATTTTCCTGCGTTTGAAACTAGATTCAAGTTCAATATACTCAATAAAACATCGAATACCGGCACGGCTTTTCCGATGAAATTATAACATTCATTGGCGGCTTCGATGCTCGAAATTCGCTTAATCGGATGTCGTGCCGGAAGCTGTTTGACTACTGTTTAACAAAACAAAATCCGACGTAAAAAGCGTGTTTTTTATTTTCAACAAAGCTCGGTTGTAAGTGTATGACAAGTAGAAGCAAAAAATGCCTGTTCTTGCACTCTAAATAATTGGAAAATAAGCGGTTGGACTTGCAAGTGTGCAAGAACCGAAAATTTAGCGGTTTCGGCGAAGATTTAATGCTTCTAAAGTCTGTATTTTACGGGTATTTTTCCCGTTTTTCCGGGTTGTTTTCACATTGAAAATTTTCTTGCACTTTAAGTCATTGAAACATTTACATTTAGCAGGTCAGATATTTGCGCGGTTGCCGCTAAATGCTTGATACTATTGATGATGCGCTCTTGCAAGAAAGCGCAAGAATTTAATCTTCATTTTGTATGAACAATTCAGCCGAAATGTAAAATCTCGGTAACGAACCTTTTACCTGCGTTTTGCTGATTTCACACGGACGATTTGTGAACTTCAAAATCGTCTTGAATGCACCGGGAAAATCACCGATTTTTTTGCTCTAATCTTTACTGTTCCGCAAAAACGCCGGTAAATTGTGCGGCGCGGAAAATCTGCCGCCTTTCCGCTACATTTTGCTCTTCAAAACATTCGGTTAATCGTGCGAGCAGGCATCTCCGTGCCAAGTATAAACCGCACCTTTTTTTCATCTGCTGTCAAACAATCCCAAAGTGTGTTCTTTTTCTTCTTCGGATTTGATTATGCCGAGTATGGTTTCCTCCCGAAGTTATCAGGAAACTTTAAACAGATTTATGATTGCATTCGGACTGGTTCGCAGGAAGGCGATAACCCATCGTAGTTAGTTCGTAAAATTTAGGGTCAATGGCAGCAAGAAATCAGGGGCTTAAATATCTTTAATTTGTGTTTTTATGCAAAGTTTCGACAATCTGTTTCGACTCTTGAAAACGGTGTTTTTTGCGCTGTTTCAATTGCTTCGGCGAATGAAATCTAGCCGGGCTTTGTTGCCCGGTCGAAAATACTGAAAATTTCGATAAGGATAAATCCGAATATCCACTTCGCTCCATCCATCTTTTTCTTCTATCAAAACTGCGGCGACTACGAGTTCTGCGCTAGAAAATTGTTTCACGTTCTCCGTAATTCAATCTTTCAAGTTTGTTGCTCGGACTTACACTATTGACACTTCAAGCTGGTCGGGTCTTGCGACAATGCAATTCTTGATTGTTTCCGGTTTTCCGAGGTGCCGTAATTCGTTCAAAAATCTCTGCGGTATAATAATTTGACTAACAAGATTGGCAAAATGTCATAACAACTGATTAAAATCGGATATTTTGGCGGGAAGGGATCGGCGACGATACTCATTTTTGAGTAGAAAATCTAAATCTGTGTGTTTCGCATCCTAAGTTTTCAAAGGTTAAACTTCAATCAGTGCGATGCGCGTGCAGAAAGGCATCTAATTAGAGTTTGATTCTCAAATTCAGTCCCCCCCCCGTCTGAAAGTCTCATAAACGGTCCGAGCGGCTGCTTTCGAGTGCGATTGCTGAAGCTGCGCGTATTAAATCATTCTTGCTAATACCGAGTTTTTCGGCAATTGAGTCCGTCATTTTAACTGTAACTGCCATACTCATAAATTTCCTTTTTTGACTTCTAAATTTGGTTATGAATCTTACGATTTTCCTGTTCAGAAAATAATCTAACTTATTTGCTCTATTATGCGTCCGATAACGAAAGGGTTAAAAATAAGATTAAATAAAGGTTAAGAATAAGGTTAAAAGGATAGGCACAATTTTGTAAAAATAACTCCTTTGTTTTCAAGTAGTTATCAGACGCTATGTGTAGGTCAGACCTAGATACCAGTCTGTTTTTCAGTCAAAATTCCGACAAAAACCATCCAAAACTCTCCTAATTTTCCTATGTGTAGGTCAAACCTAGATAGTTTTCGGCTTGGTGTAGGTCAAACCTAGATAGTTTTCGGCTACGTGTAGGTCAAACCTAGATAGTTTGAGCCGTTTGCCTGTGGAAAACTTTCAAAAAACAAACCGAAAGTGTGTCAAAATGTCCACGTGTAGGTCAGACCTAGATATAGTGTAGGTCAGACCTAGATATATGTGTAGGTCAGACCTAGATATAGTGTAGGTCAAACCTAGATAGTTTTGACAAAATTGCACACTGATACTGTGGAAAACTATGTATCTGCTTTGTTTCATTAATTTACGTTGCTTTTAGCCTTGTGGAAAACCTATTTTGGAAAATTCGATAATGGAGAGAATTATTCAGACAATCCGCGAACTTTTTTTGCTTTCGCGTTTGCTTTTTTTACATCGGCGATAAAATCAAAATGCGGCTGAAACTTGAACTTCGCGTCAATCAATTTTGTTCTCGGCTGCGTGTTGAAAATTTTTTCTGTTTTACAGCTTAGAATTACGTTCATTTGTTTCATTTCTTCTATTGCGTTTTCGACCTCGACCAAATTCTGCTGCAATCGCTTCTGCGGCGTTAATCCGAAATCTCTAATTATGGTTGTCAAAAGAATTTCATAGGATTCAGTCAGACTTGCCTGGATAAAATGATGCGACATTCTTTTATGTAACTGCCGGGCGATGACATTCCGGTAGCTCATCACTATATCGTAATTGATTAACCGATAGGAGCCTGATTTTATCGTGTGGGTAACGAGCGGCGAAAATCTGACGAAGGTTTTCGTCTCGGTTCCGTCTCCGGCGAATCCGTAGCTTTCGACCGGACTGAAAGCAGTTTCGACTTTCCCGTTTTCGTCTTTCAAAACGATGTCGGTGTTGTTCAAAACTCTAATCGCGTCTTTCAGTTCGTCGTAACTGTAGCTGTGTCCCTTTTCTTTGAGTTCCTTTTGAAGCTGGTAAAGCGTAAAAGCGATTCCGACTTCCCCGTCGAGCATCAAACTTTGCCGCTCTGTCATTAATTTCCGCAGAGCGTCTTCGACGAGTTCTTCCCTTTTCGACGGATAAAACTCCTTGAATTCATCTCCGACTTCGATTCTCGCCGGCATCAAGGTTAAATGATATTTTCTGCCGCGGCATTCAAACTCGCGTTTTAAGCTGTCGAGAAATTTACCGTTGACCCGCTCGACCTTTCCCCAAACATATTTTGGTATAAAGTCGTAGAGTTCAATTGACTGCGAATAGCTGTCTTCGTTTTGCTCCAAATCGAACAGAGTTAATTGAAGCGGTCTGGATACTTCGAGCTGCTCGAATTTCTTCGATTTCTCACGTTTTCTTCGCCGGTGCTTTTCAGTTTCAGATTTAACTGTTTCATCCTGTCGTTTCATTTTTTGTTATTGCGACCGCTTTTGTTTTTGCGACCGCTGAAATTTGAAATAAATGTTATCAATTTGATATTAAATATATATCACAGTTATATCTAAATCTCTCTTTCCAATTTCTCAAAAACCGCTTCAAGCAGCCAAGTATGACGCGGGGTTTTTATCTTTTTGGCACTAACAATCTCATCTATCTTTTTTAAGGCTTCGGCAGGAACCCGAATTAAGATAGGTTTATCGCCGGCTTGCTTGCCTCCGTCGGTGTTTTCTTCAGCTATGCTGCCGCCCTTATTGATAAGAGCATTTATGTTTTGCTCTTTAACCTGTTTCTCCGAAATCTTCGGTTTTCTCGAAATAGCCATAATTTAATCAAACCTCTTTATATCAACTTAATATACTTGTGATATTTATTTTATATCAAATATATAATCGTGTAATTTCAGTATTTCCGCCGTTGCTTTCGGGTCTTGCGGTTTTAATTCCGCAACCCCTAATCCTTCGGCTGCTGCATTGCTGAATGCTTTTCTTGCTCCCAAGGGTGTGTCCAGAAAAGTCAAAGCATCGTTTTCCTTCAGAACTTCCGCCGTATCGTAATTGTCCTGACCTCTTGGGTCAGCCCGGTTAAGAAACATACAGGCTCGCAAATCTGGATTGACCGTCTTCATCTCGGAAACGAGTTTAGAAACTTTTTCAATCGTCCAAATGTCGAACGAGCGGGGAACAAAAGGAACAAGTAACGCATCGGCGACGGTTAAAGCGGCTCGTTGGCTCGATGTGTCGCGTCCGCCGGTATCAATAATAATATCTTGATATTTATCCTTTAGCCGGAGCGTTTCGGTTCTCACCGCCGCGCCGGTCAGTTTGATATTTGTATAACCCGCGCCATTCTCCAAAATTTCATTTCTTAAAATGGTAAAGTCGGTTGACGTTTCCTGATCGTCCGCGTCAACGAGCAAAACGTCTTTTCCTTCGCCGCTTCTAATAACCGCGAGATTCGTCGCTACGGTCGTTTTTCCGCTGCCGCCTTTTATTCCGCCTACAACTATTATCATATCTATATCAATTCAATTTAATTTTGATGCGAGAATAATATCAAAAACATATCAAAGTAAAATATAGCAAGTTTTCTTAAAAAGCAATATAGAGCAGGGAAGTCCGCGCGTGAACAAAAAGAAAATATCCAAACCGGAACATTCTGTGATAAAATTTTTCGAGTATGAGCGTTGTATCAACTTTTGAAATTAAGCTGACTAAAACCGAAGCGGGCGTAATTCGTATCGGTGATACTCGCGTGTCTTTAGATTCGGTGATTATCGCCTTTAACCAGGGTTCTGCGCCGGAACAAATTCTTTACGATTACGATTCTCTCAGCTTGCCGGAAATATATGCGGCAATCAGCTATTATCTGCAACACCGTGAAGAAGTAGATTCTTATCTTTCTACGCGAGCCAAACAAAACAGGGAATTACGCAAATCATACGAAGCTCGATTCAGTCAAAAAGGACTGCGCGAGAAACTATTGGCTCGCCGCCGCAACGCCGCCTAAACTTTTTAATGCTGCTCCTTTCAGACGAAGATTTTAATAATCGAATTGTGCGAGGACTGCTTCGCCGCTTTCCGCTTCTCGATTTGGTGAGAGTGCAAGACGTAGGTTTGACAGGGAAGCACGACACAAAAGTTTTAGAGTGGGCGGCAAACGAAGAGCGGCTTGTTTTAACTCACGATTTTGCGACGATGCTCGATTACGCTTACAGCCGTATTGAACGAGGTTTGCGAATGCCGGGCGTTATCGCGCTTTCACAAGATTTACCAATCGGCGAAGCGATTGAAGAATTAACTACATTAATCGAATTCAGCCTGGAAAACGAGTGGGAAAATCAAGTGGTTTTTGTTCCGCTGAGAAATTAACGATATTTCAGACCGATATAAATTTAATATCATTTTGATATAAAGAACGAGTGGGGACATTCTTACGAAATGTTGCGGTTTGAGATGAAATTTGGCTAAAAACTATCATTTTAGCGTAACATTTCGTAAGAATGTCCTTCATAGATTTTCAATAGATCATCAGAATTACTTTCTGCTTTCAACAAAGTAAGTTCCTTGCGGAAGGACGTGCTTATGCGGCAGTAGCGATATGTATGATAACTTCCATATCAACTTCCTGATCTTGCCGTTTTAAATCGTCAATAATGCCGCCGATTTTAACCGTATTCCAATACAAGATGCAGTTGGAAACAAGGCTTATACCAATTCAAATAGAGAACAACTGGCTTTGTTCATAATTTCTTCGTAATCGGGGGTGTTAAAAGTTCCTTGATTGGCAAAGAATATCCAACGCGGCAGTTTATGGCGGTATTCGCCTCTATTGAGTTGAAATCTAACTGTTCGGCGGAGTTCGGAATCGCTCAGATAGCGAATGATGTATTGAGTTTTTATCAGTCTTCTGAGGTTTGTAAAAGCCTGACTTAGGCGGTCTGAGGGTGAACTATTATTCATCAGCCTTTCAACAATGACATGGACAAGCGGGAGCATTCGTGCGAAATGTTACGGTTTCAATTTCCGCTGAATTGAATCACTTCCAATCTCAACATCACGGCTTCTCAAATATCTGTATAATGTCGGTTTAGAAACACTCAAATATTCGCATATTTCTTGGATTGAATTATTTTTTTCATTGTAAAGGCTCTCTGCCAGACGAGCTTTATCCATAGCTTTTTTGGACAATCCTTTTGGTCGTCCGCCTTTTCTTCCTCTTGCTCGTGCCGATTCTAATCCGGCTTTGGTTCTCTCGGAAATAATATCTCTTTCAAATTCTGCTAGTGCCGCAAACAGATGAAATGTGAGTTTCCCCGTTGGTGTTGTTGTATCAATATTATCCTGTAAACTTTTGAATCCCACTCCTAAATCCTGAAATTTAGAAATAAGGTTGATCAAATCACGCAGACTTCTTCCCAAGCGATCTAATTTCCAGACAACGATGACATCTCCTTGGCGAACGTGTTCGATCATTTCATCCAAATTAGCTCGATCAGTTTTTGTTCCGCTTATTTGTTCGCTGTAAATTTCCCGGCATCCGGCTTTTTCAAGCGCGTCTTTTTGCAAATTCAGGGATTGGTCTTTGGTGGAAACCCGTGCATATCCGATTTTCATAAGTTTAGTAATTTAAAAAGGTGTTGTTTATATTTTTTAGAACTTTGATTTGTGTAACGATTTTATTTTACTTTGTTTAGTATCTTAATCAAAGCTAGTTTTTTCAGAAGATTGAGTTACAAAAAACGAGCGTTTTATTTTACTCAGAGATTGAAAAGTTATGAGCATTTTTACAAAAGATTTTTCCGATGAAGAAATGGCACGGGACTGGACTTTATCAGAATTAGACCTGAAACAAATATTATTCCCTTTAGGGCATTAAATCTGTAATATAGTTTAATGCCGAAATCTAAAAAAACTGAGTTCGATAAAGCAGGGTTTGATCAAGCCAAATGGACAAAGTATTTTCAGCGATACCAGCAGGA
>JBBSIE010000074.1:0-20987 GCA_038232235.1 Pyrinomonadales bacterium
CGACGTTTCAAGATTACTTCTAATGCGTTGTAACGCGAGATGTCATTGCTGTCCAAAACATTTAACGCGCCCGAAAATTGCGGATATTCTTTAAAGAAAAACGGACTGAAGCCGTTTGCCGTTAAAGCCGCCGAGCCGGTTCTTCGAGCAAGCGTCTGGGCTACCGAAGCAACTGCGTTTTGGTCGGTGCTTAACTCCGAGTTAAATTGGGACGAAGAACGAAACGCCACTGAATTGCCGTTAGCCGGACCGCCGACCAGCAAAGAAGCCAAACAGTTGGTGTTCGTCGCATTTGCCGCGTTTTGCGCCTGAATAAACGCCTGCAAAAATGTTTGCGAACCGCAGCGCGGATCAGTCGCCGAAAGATTCACCTGATTTGCGTCGTAACCGCCAAACAGACGCTCTCCGCGTTTGCCGATATAGTTGATTTCCAAAACGGTATTAGCAGCGATTTCGCGTTGAACGCCGAAGAAATACTGATGAACTTCGGGAAAAACCAAATTCGGGTCAATGACTGTTAAATTTCCCGTTCCGAAGGCTGCCGGCTGGCGCAAAGCATTCGGAGTCGAAGACGGAGCTAAGGTCGGCAAACCGTTTCTCAGCAATCCGCCGCTCTGTCCGAAACTTGAATTAAATACGCCGGTATTGTTGCCGGGCGTGTTTTGGAAGATGCTCGAAGCAAAAACAAAGGTCGGAAATCGGTCGTATGACAGACGATAATTCGCCCGAACTGATGTTTTTCCGCTTTTGAACGGATCCCAAGCGAAACCGATCGAAGGCGAAAAATTGTTCAAATCGTTCTTAAACAATTTTCCTTCTTCATAGCGCAGATTATTGGTTTGCGGCGCGTCAACCGTAATCGGCTGATTAGGATGAAGAATCGGAAGACCTTTGGAACTCGGACTTAGTTTCACTTCATAGCGCACGCCGAGATCAAACGTCAAATTCGAGCGAAACTTCCAGGTGTCCTGCACATAAAAATCGTATTCGGGAAAATAAGAAGTAAAATTGTAGCGCGTCCCGCCGGGCGCGAAACTGCTTCCGTCCGGCGTGGCGACAAATGCTTGACTAATATTGCCGACCCGTCCGAGAAAATCATTGATTTGACTTCTAAGAGTATTCGCGTCGTTTGAGTTAATACCCGCAGACGGCAAATTAAACGCCGTGAAGTTGCTGTTCACCGTCCGGCTGAAATCAACAGACGATTCGATAGCCGCTCCGCCTACCGACGAACGGTCATCAAATTCTCGCCCGAGACGAAAATTAAGTCCCGCTTTGATGGTGTGCGGCGAAAAGTCAAATGTTATGTTGTCAACAAACTGATGCGTTCTGAAACTACGCGCATTAAAATTAAAATTCGTTCCGACATCCGTTACCAAATTCAAAGAAAACGGCAAACCCGGGTCCGGCTGCGGTGTCCCAAAAGTGAATGAAAAATCATTGATGCCGTAAATAAATTCGTTGGCAATGCGCGGCGACAGTGCCGAGCGGAAGTTGGCTGCCAGATTTCTCGGACGGCGAATTGTATTCACTAAAGGCTGAAAACCCGGAAACGGCTGCAATCCGCCGTTTACAATATCGGCGATTGTGTCCTGCGCCCCCTGCGAATAGCGAAAATATAACTGATTGGTATCGGTTATTTTGAAATCCAGCCGCGTCGTAAAATCATATTGTCTTTCGCTCGAAGGCGCGACAAAATTAAATCCGGCGGTATTCAAACCGTCGCCTCTGGCAAAATCATTCGGCAGCGGCGTTGAATTAACCAAAGAACTTATTCGCGGATCAAGTCCGATGGCTGTTGGATTATTGGCGATGTTGTAAGTGGCAATGCAGTTAGTCGTTACGCTCGCGCTGCAATTGGGAAACAGCGAATTGCCGTTTGCGTCAACACTCGCCGCCGAATTTCCCGCCGGAAGATTTCTGCCGCCCTGCACAAAGCGAAAAATTCCGTTTCGCGCCGCTTGCGTGTAGACCGTTCTCTGCGCCAGACGGGTTTCGCTGGCACGCAGCAGTTGAAGATTGACAAAGAAAAACGCTTTGTCTTTCAAAACTTGAAACGTCGGTGTTCCTTCACCAAAAGGATTGACCAGCGGTCCGCCGACACTGCCGCCGAAAATATGCTGAACAAATTGCCGTCGCGGAATTCCGAGCAGATTAAATTCGTATTCGTTAGCGTTAAAACGAGGCGTTTGATAATACTCAAAAACACTGCCCTTTAATTTATTCGTGCCGGCGCGCGTTACAAACGTAACCTGCGCTCCGCTGCTGCGTCCGAGTTCCGCCGTAAAATTGCTGGTTACGACTTGGAATTCCTGAATCGCATCGGGATTTAGCCGTAGCGGCGTAAAGTTCGATCCGCCCGCCGTAGATTCATTGATGTCAATACCATCGAGCGTGAAATTGAAAGCGCGGTCGCGCGAACCGTGAACGTGAACACCGCCGCCGGTGTTTGCACCGACAGTTATGCCCGGCTGAAAGTTCAACAAACTGAGCGGATTGCGCCCGCGCGTCCCGACAATCGGCAAACTTTCAACGGTGCGCTGCTCGATAGTGCTGCCGACATTGCCGGAAGTGCTGGTCTGAACTTCTTCAACCGCCGATTCAACGGTTACGGTTTCTTCAATTCCGCCGATTTGTAAAGCGATATTAACTGTCCCGGGCTGGTTGACATTAACATTATTTCCGGGCGAAACGAATTTTTTAAAACCTTGCCTTTCAACAGTTAAGGTATAAGTTCCCGGCAAAATCAAATCAAATGTATAAACGCCGCCGCCGCTCGTTTCCGTATTTAACGAAACATTCGTCGCTTCATTAGTTAAAGTTACCTTCGCACCGGCAACCGCCGCGCCGGACGAATCCGTTACCGTTCCGGTAAAACGAGTCGTCGTTCCCTGAGCGAGCGATTGGCTGACTAAACCAAACAAAAAGATGTAAATTGCAAAAGCAAATAGTGTTGATTTTCTGATCATTTTTCTCCCTCCGAATTTTGAATTTTGATAAGAAAACTAAAATTATTGCCGTTATAATCGAATAATTTTCCTCTTATCAACTTAACGTGAACTATCAATTTTATTTAGGTTTTCGGAAAAATCTCCAAATTTTCGTTATGGCAAAGAAGAAGGAAATAACCGCAAAAACTCAATAAAAGACTGACAATATTGTTATTGTTTTGAAAACTTTGTAGGAAACTCTTTATTGTTTATAAACTTAAAACTGCTATTTGTAAAGTGAAAACCATACGGGACGGCTTTTGTCTAAAGCCATTCATCTTAATTTTCGAGTATAAATACGAAGATGAGTAATAAAAAAACCGCGCCGTCTTTTGAAAAACGACGCGGGTATCAAAATTTTCTATGTTTTCAACTTAGAAAAAGAATTTTATGCCGAACTGAAACGTGCGCGGATCGCGCGTCCCGGTTACTCTGCCAAACGGGAAAAGGGTTGAAGTCGAGTTTGAAGTGGTGGCGAACGTGGTAAAATTCGTCGTGTTAAAGACGTTGAACGCTTCACCGCGCAACTGCAAACTTACCGATTCCGTAAAGCGGATATTTTTTATCAGCGAAAAGTCAAAGCGCGTGGTGCTTGGTCCGTCAATTGTGCCGCGTCCCGCCGAACCGGGAACCGGCGCGACACCTGTCAACGGACGTTCTGTTTGAAACGCGCTCGTATTGAAAAACTGCTGTTCCGTATGCGGCGCACCTGAATTCGGGTTGCCGGTTTGATCCGGGCGCGGACCTGCCGCCGACGGTCCGAGAAGTCCGAGTCCGGCAGGATCGTAACCGCTGATAAATGCCGTAAAAGGAATTCCCGTTTGATAATTAAAAATGCCGGACGATTCCCAGCCGCCGAAAACTTTACCCAAAAAACCGTTGTCATTTCGGAAAATCGGCAGCACATAAACGTAATTAACAGTTAAAACGTGCCGACGGTCGAGTTGAGCGCGTCCATATTCGGCTCGAATATTATATGGATTCTGCGGCGCAGATGAACGGTCGGTTTGCGCGTCCGTCAAATTTTTGGAAAATGTGTAAGCCAGATTGAATTGCGAAGCACCGGAAAGTCGCTGTTGCGCCGAAACTTGCAAACTGTGGTAATTTGAATTAAAAATCGGTTTGATCAGATTGACCGCACGATAACCTCTATACGGGCGAATCTGGTCGAGAATCAATTCTCCGGTTGACGATGTAAACGGAACTCCCTGCTGCTGACACGGAACAAGCGTCGTTCCCGGTGTAGCAAATGTATTTGAGCCGGTGGCACATCGGGAATTCGCCGCTTGTCCCGGACGCAGCAGATTGACATCAATAATTCCAATCAAATTTGTTCCCTTCGAGCCGTAATAGCCGACATCAACCACCGTATTTTTAGTGAACTGATGCTGGACATCCAAAGACCAATGCTGTAAATACGGCGTTTTCCAATCGGTTGCTTCGCCGCGCACCGAAATTGCTCCGAGAGTCGCCACCGGATTGGAAGCAAATTGATCGGTCAGAGCGACTTGACTGAGCGACGTAGTTTCCTGATACGGCGGATTTGAAATAAGATTTTGTTCAAAAATGCCTACCAGAGTTTGTTCGTGATAAATTCCGTAGCCGGTGCGAATCGAAGTTCTGCCGTTGCCGAACGGATCAAAGGCAAGACCGACGCGCGGCGCGAAATTTCTCTTTTTCGCGTCAACGACATATTTGCCGAAAGGCGAAACTGTCGGCACACAGCCGTTCGGCGCGGTTTGAAAATTCTGCGAATTGACAATTAAGCCGTTACAGAAATTTCCCGTGCCGACAACGCGATTGCCCGCGCCCGTTACCTGCGGAGCTTGTGCCGGATCATAAAGTTCAGGAACGAAATTGCTTAAAATTCCGTTCGCGTCATACGGCGAACCGAAAAACGAATAGCGAACGCCGTAATAAAGCGTCAGGTTTTTTCTGACACGAAACTCGTCCTGCCCGTAAGCCTCAAAGTTTCGCTGACGTAAATCAGCCGTGTAATCTCTTTTAGCCTGCGTGAACGAAGCGTTTGTGCCGAGCAAAAAGTTAGCGTAGGCTTGCAGATTGCCCGGCGTTCCCGAAAGACAATTTCCGGTGGAATTCTGCTGACTCGGAGCGCAAACGCTGCCTTGTTGGTTGGCGGGTGCTGATGCCGACGTATTTAGAAAACCGCTGAACGCGCCTTCGTTGTTGCCCGCCAGAGCGTTTTCGTTTTTCCGGTATTTAGAAAAATTACCGCCGAATTTCGTTGTGTGATTGCCGAAGATATAAGTCGCGTTGCCGCCGAAATTGTTCTTTGTAGAAAAATTGTTGTATGGACCGAATCCGGTAAATCCGTTAAAACCCGTGCCGGTCAGCGTCGGAATCCGGTCGCGTTCGTTCGGATAGACCAAATTAACCGGAACGCTCGTGTTCGACGTTGCCAGCAAGCCGACATTGTTGCTTAAAATCGCTCCGTATGCGCGGGTGTAAATTCCTTCGACAATAAATCTCGGATTGACTACATACGTCGCCTGAGCCGTGTGTGTGCGTCCGGGCGAATCGGTTACGGTTGTTGAAACGCCCGGCAAACTCGATCCGCCTGAAAACAGCCCGTTGGCTTCGGTTGTCGGGATTTTATCGTTTTCAAAACGATAATAAGCCGACAATTTTCTCGTTATCGCCGTGTCAATTTTTAAGATTTCCTGACGGAAACCGAAAATATTTCTCGTCGGGAAAAATAAGCCGTATGCCGATGCTGACGGTTTTGTCGGAAGCGGCAGTTGTCTGTAAATCCCCAGATAAGCCTGCGACACCGGATTAATAACGGCACGCGAAGTGAACGGCACGCCCGCCGGCAAAGTATTGTTGCAGGTTCGCGTCGTGCCGACGACGGTGGCACTCAAACAAATATCAATCGGGAAAATTCCCTGCCGCAGAGCCGCGTCGGGAACACTCGAAGATAAAGTCGGAAAACGGCGGTCTTTGCGCTGTTCTTCCGAGAAAAAGAAAAATACTTTTTTGTATCTTCTGAAAAATCCGCCCGGTGTGCCTTCGCCGAAATTAGGACCGAAAACCGGACCGCCGATTGTAAAACCATAATTATTGTAACGAAACGGCGAACGGATGGCTTTGTTGTTTTCGTCAACGCCAAGCGGAGCAAATTTATTACCGAAATAAGTGTTGGCGTTAAATTCTTCGTTGCGGACAAATTCAAACAGAGAACCGTGAAATTGATCCGTTCCACTGCGCGTTACGAGATTGATTTGCCCGCCGCCGCTCGAACCGGATTCCGCCGGAAAGAGCGATGTTAAAACTTTAAATTCGCCGATTGAATCAACACTCGGATAGGCTTGAATCGTCAAATTCGAGCCGCGGTCAGTTACATCCGCGCCGTCAACGGTGTAAGTATTTTGGCTGGAACGCGCTCCGTTGACGGAAATGCTGACGACATTGGCTTGTCCGTCCGGGTTAGTCGTGCCGACAAAAACCTGATCGGACAAATTTGACGACACGCCGGGCGCAAGCGTGATCAATTGAACAAAGTTGCGGTTATTAATCGAAAGTTCGCGCACTTGGTCGCCGCTAATCGTTGTTCCGGCGGTCGGTGTTGTCAAATCAACCGCCACCGCGTCGGCTTGCACCGTCACGGTTTCCGAGATATTTCCCGCTTCGAGTGTTACGTCAACCGTTCGGCGTTGCCCGACATTAAGTTTGATGTCGGATTTTACCGTTTTTTTGAAGTTTGCGGCTTCAACCGTTATCTGATAAACACTGCTTTGCAGATTAGGCGCGGAAAATGCGCCTTCGTCGTTGGTCGCCAAAGTGCGAAGCACGACGTTGCCTTTTGATGGATCGCTGATCGTTACAGTCGCTCCGGGAATAATCGCGCCGGACGAATCGCGCACCGTGCCGTTTAGCGTTCCTGTGATTTCCTGTGCCGTGGCAAAACTGCTAAAACTTAGAAGCAGCATCGCCGCCAAGCATAAAATTTGTATTTTTTGCTGAAATTTTTTTTTCATCTGGTTCCTTTTCCTTTTCAAAAATTTGAGAATAAAATAGCGAGCTATAAGAAAAATTTAGATTTTTGGAAATATCTCCAAATTTTCGTTATGGTTAATTTCACAAACATCCCCGTCAAAATTCACAAAATCTAACAAATACAAGGCTAAAGTGAAAGTCAAAAATTATTGGAGTTAGTTGTAACTCAAAAACGTCTATTTATAAAGCAAATATCGTGCGCGACGAATTTTGAAATCTTCCAAATTTTTCTGTTCCGATTTTTCGATTTCTTCGGGCGCGTCGGCACGTTTTATTTTCTCGAAAGTTTCCTGATTTGCTAGCAGTTTTATGTAGTTTTCAATTTTCCAATTTTCAGGATAAAGTTTTCGCAGAGCAACGGCGATTTCAGTTCCCGTTTGAAGCGGATCAAAATTTTCGCGGTCAGTAATTATAATATTGATTCCGCCGAGCGTTTCGCCTTTGAAAACCGAAGCGTTCGGCTTGAATTTAATCGGCACAAAACGAACGCCGGACAAGTTTTTTTCGTTCAAAAAAGCGGCGAATTTTTGCCCGTCAATATACGGTGCGCCGACGATTTCAAATGGTGTGTCCGTGCCGCGCCCGACTGATAAATTGGTTGTTTCCAGCAGTCCGATTCCCGGATAAAGCGTCGCTTCCGTCAATGAACGCATATTCGGCGAAGGATTCGTCCAAGTTTGATTCGTCTGGTCAAACCACATTGAGCGCGTCCAGTTTTCCATTTTTACAACTCGCAAATCCGCGCCGATTTTCTTTTCCGAGTTCATCATTTGCGCGAGTTCGCCGATGGTCATTCCGTGCCGCACGGGAACGGTGTGCGAAACGACAAATGATAATTTATCAGCGTCGGCAATCGCGCCTTCGACATCAACGCCGTTGATGGGATTCGGTCTATCTAAAACAAACACGGGTTTTCCAGCTTTGGCGGCTTCTTCCAAAACATTTAGAAGCGTCGCTTCGTAAGTATAAAATCTTACGCCGATGTCCTGAATGTCGAACACAATCGCGTCCAAATCCTTTAATTGTTCAGCTTTTGGTCGGCGCGTTTCGCCGTAAAGCGAATAAACGGGCAAGCCGGTTTTTTCGTCGGTCGAATCGTTAATTTTCGATTGGTCGAGTTCACCGCGAATGCCGTGTTCGGGAGAAAAAAGCGCGGTCAATTTTACATTCGGCGCGGACTTTAAAACATCAATTGTTGGAATGCCCAACAAATCTTTTCCCGTTTGATTTGTTACCAAACCGATTTTTAAACCGTTTAATTCTTTAAAATTGTTTCTTTTCAAAACATCAATTCCGTTCAAAACGGTCGCGTTCAACAACGGAACGCGGACACTCCTGTCCGCATTTTGCGCCGGCGCGTTGCGGACATGAGTGTCCGCATTCCATTTCGGAATTTGCGCGGCGACTTGTGACCAGTAAATATCTTCTGCAAGGCGAACTGCTTCAATCGGCGTGTCTTCGACTGCCGAAGCTGCAACGGTGGCAACTTTTGCACGCAGAGCAGTTACGTCGCCTTTGCCGTCGGGATGAACGCGGTTTGACATAAAGACGACGAAGGTTTGCGAAACGCGGTCAATCCAGATGGAAGTTCCCGTAAAACCCGTGTGTCCGAAAGAGCCGAGCGGGAAAAGTTCGCCGCGATTCGACGAAAATCCGGTGTTGATGTCCCAACCGAGTCCGCGCGTCGCGCCGTCTTCGCTCACAACAATCGGCGCGGTCATTCGCGCCACCGTCGCCGCGCTCAGAATGCGTTTGCCGTCCAAAATTCCGCCGTTCAAAAGCATCTGACAAAACCGCGCCAAATCGTCGCCGGTCGAAAAAAGTCCGGCGTGTCCGGCAACTCCATTCATTCGGAACGAAGTCGGATCGTGAACTTCACCGCGTAAAACTACACTTCCTGTTTTGTCATCACCTTCAAATTTTCCTCCAAGATAACTGTTTTGTCCTTTTATATTTTCAGTTGGTGCTATTCTCGCCTTCTGTCCGTCAAGAAAGCTAGCAGTTTTCCCGCTGGGTAAAGGTGCTAAATTATCAAAAATCACATTAGATAATGGCGTGAAAAATGAATCATTTAACTTTAGTGGTGTAAGAAATTCTCCTTTAGCAAAATCATTCAAAGGTAAATTTGAAATTCGTTGAATGATTTCGCCAAGCACAATAAAATTTATATCCGAATAAACAAATTTCGTTCCCGATGGCTGGCGCAGTTTTTCTTTGTAAAGCGCGTTCAACATTCCGTCGCGTCCCGTCCATTTTTCGCGCAGATCGAAATCGGGCGCGAAGCCGGAAACGTGCGTTAATAATTGCTGAATCGTGATTTTCTTGACGTTTTCGTCTTCGATTTCGGGAATGTATTTGCCGATTGTGTCGTTCAGACGAATCTGTCCGCGCTCGACGAGAATCATTATCGAAGTCGTCGTGGCGACAACTTTCGTCAAACTCGCCACGTCGAAAATCGTGTCAACCGTCATTTTCTCGACGTTCGGAACAAGTGCGCGATTGCCGTAAGCCTTGCGGAAAACGATTTTGCCTTTGTGTCCGATGACGACGACCGCGCCCGGAAGTTTTTTGTCGGCAATGTCTTTTGCAGCCAAAGCGTCAATCTGATTCAGCTTTTCGGCGGACATTCCAACCGCGTTCGGCGCGGCAACCGGCAAGCCTTGGGCGGAAATTTTGTCCACAGATGAACACAGATGAACGCAGATACAGAAAGTAATTGTTGAAATTATCTGAAAATAATTGCGTCGTTTTTTTGTTGAATTAAAATTTATAATTTTCTTATCTGATTTCATCTGTGTTTATCTGTGGACAAATTATTTTGCCGCTTTTAATTCTTTTTCGCGTTCCTTAAAACTGTCTTTGCAAAGTTTTATAAATTCTTTGACGATCAGCGAAAAATAACCGCCGCGCAACCTTGCCAAGCCCAAATCCCAACTAATTTCCGCGCCTTCGATGAGCCACGAACTCAGTCTTTTTTCGTTGATTTCTTTGGCGACGGCTTTTGCTCCGACAATTCCGACACCCATTTTGCTTTCGACCATTTTATTGATCGCTTCCTGTCTTGACAATTCCATTACGACATTCGGTTTGACGTTTGCCGCCGAGAAAAAATCATCAATCATCCGGCGCGTGTTGCCGCCTTTTTCGCCCAAAATCAATTCTTCGCCGGCGAGCGTCGCCGCGCTGATATATTTTTCTTTAGCGAGAGGATGCGATGGATTGGAAATCGCCACAATTTCATCCCTGAACAACAAATCCGTCTGAATATTTGAATTCTCAACCGGCAGCGACACGAACGCGATGTCAATTTCGCCGTGCATAATTTTATCAACCAAAGCCTGACTCGTGCCGGAACTGACTTTTATTTCGGCATTTGGAAAAGTGTTTTTCAGTTTTTCCAAAATATTCGGCAATTGCGCGGTAGCGAACATCGCCGAAGCCGAACCGATTCGCAAGCGTCCGTGTTCCGCGCCCGCGATTTCGGCGATTTCAGCGAGCGCGTCGTCGTGTTCACGTAAAATCCGCCGCGCCCGACGCAGAAGATGTTCGCCCGCTTCGGTCAAAATCACGCGGCGCGGCGTTCGGGTAAAAAGCCGCATCCCCACTTCTTCTTCAAGCTGACGAATCTGCATAGAAATCGCCGCCTGTGTGATGTTCACCTGTTCCGCTCCCGCCGTAAAGGTTTTCATTTCCGCAATTGCCAGAAACGCTTTTAGTTGTCTGATTTCCATACTTTTTAGTGGCGAACTATTTGGTAATGGAAGGTGAACTGTAAATGGTGAATGTTGTTCTAAAGCCCGCTGTTCATCAATGACAGTTCACACTTACTATTACCATTACTTATCGTTCGGACAAAATCTTTTAGTTTTGATTATAAGACTCAGTATAGTTAGAATATACTAAAATTTAGGTTTTCGTCTATCAAAAATTTAATGGTTGCGGGTCGAGCAGAAAAAAACAAGATAAAAAACGGACGTAAATCCGATAATTTATTTTTGGGAGTTGACGGCGGCGGCACAAAAACTCTCGTGGTTTTGCTTGACGGAGAAAATAATGTAATCGCCGAAGGACTTTCCGGCGCGTCAAATCCGATGCGTGTCGGCATCGAAAAGGCGGTGGCGAATATCTCGGAAGCCGTGAACAATGCCTGCGATAAATCGAATCGAAACGTCGCCGATATTGTCGCCGCCGCGCTCGGTTTAGCCGGAGTCAGACGAAACGATATTCGTCTTAGAATCCGCGAACGCATTTCCCGAATGCTGCGAACGAATTTTGTCGAAGTCGTAACCGACGCGGACATCGCGCTTTACGGCGCGGTCAAAGATAAAACGGGTTTGGTCGTGATTGCCGGAACGGGTTCGATTTGTCTTGGAAAAAATGAAAAGGGCGAAAAAGCGATTGCCGGCGGCTGGGGTCCGCTGGCAGGCGACGAAGGCGGCGGTGCGGGCATTGCGCGTCGCGCTTTGCATCTGATTGCCAAAGCATCGGACGGACGCGGATGTCCGACAATTTTGAGCCAAAAAGCGATGGAATATTTTCGCGCCGGAAAACCGGAAGACCTTCTCGTAGCGATTTACGCTCCGCAGATTGACAATACGAGAATCGCCGGTTTTGCGAAATTCGTTGCCGAAGCCGCCGCCGAAGGCGATGAAGTTTCAAAACAAATTTTAGACGAAGCCGGATACGAATTAGGATTAGCGGCGACGGCGGTCGTTCGTCAACTGCAATTACAAAAAAGAAAATTTCCGATTGCCATTGTCGGCGGCATTTTCAAATCAGGTCAAATTATTACCGAACCGTTACTTGAAACGGTCAGCAAAATTGCACCGAAGGCTTATTTGATCGAGCCGCTTCTGCCGCCCGCCGTCGCCGCCGCGCAGATGGCTTTTGAGATATGCCGAAATGGAAAATCAGCGCGGAAATTGTAAAATATTATGTCATTGATGTTAAAAGAAATTCAGGAACAGCCCGAAATTTTGGAAAAAACTATCAAGGCGGAAAAAGCCAAATTCAAAAAACTCGGCGCGTTTTTGCGCGGCAAGGATATTGATTTGATTATTCTCGTCGCCCGCGGAAGCTCCGATAATGCTTCGATTTTCGGGCGTTATCTGCTGGAAATTATGACGGGAATTCCCGTGTCATTGTCCGCGCCTTCGGTTTTTACGCTGTATAAAGCCAAGCTGAAATTGAGCCGTGCGTTGGTGATCGGCGTTTCGCAGTCGGGCGAGGGGGCGGACATCAATCAGGTTTTGGAATCGGCGAAAAAATCCGGCGCGTTCACGCTCGGAATCACAAATGAAGCCGCTTCTTCGATGACTAAAATTGTTAACGAAACGCTTTTAATCTGTTCCGGGCGCGAAAAGAGCGTTGCCGCGACGAAAACTTACACCGGACAGATGCTTCTTCTTTATATGCTGGCAGCGGTTTTGGCGGATGAAAAACTCGAATATGAAAAGGTTCCGCAGTTTGCCGCCGAAGTTTTAAAACTCAAACCGGAAGTCAAAGATTTGGTGCAAAGATATGTTTTTATGGAAAACTGCGTCGTCGTCGGGCGCGGTTTGAATTACGGAAATTCTTACGAATTGGCGTTGAAATTGATGGAAACCTGTTACGTCGTGGCGGAAAGATTTTCGTCCGCCGATTTTTTTCACGGACCGCTTGCGATTGTCGAACGTCGTTTTCCCGTGATTTTATTTGCGCCGAAAGGCGTTTCAAACAAAAGCAATATTGATCTTCTCGGACAATTAAAAGAACTTCACGCCGATTCTTTTTCGATTACGAACGATAAAAAAGTAATGTCGAAAAGTTCGCGCTTTCTGCAAATGCCGGAAATGGACGAATTTTTATCGCCGATTCCGTTTATCATTCCGGCGCAGATGTTTGCCGCGCTGCTCGCCGAAGCGAAAGGAATAAATCCTGATGCGCCGCGCTCGTTGTCGAAAGTTACGAAAACAATTTAATTTTTTTACGGCAAATCCTCAAACGCCTGACAATGATTCGGTTTGAACATTCCGAAGTGCCGACGGTCAACGGTTAAAATTTTTGTGATGTTTAATCGTTTGGCAATCGCCGCAACAATTGCATCAACGAAATCAAGATTCGCGTCGTCATATTTGCGGATAATTTCAGCGGCACGTTTGTAATCTTCGGCTGTCGGCGTTTCCAATATAAAATCCGTTTCGCTTAATTCAACAAGAAAATTTGCCAACGCTTCAATTCCCAGATTTTTAGAAACGAAATAAGTAACTTCGGTTATTGCGGGAATCGGCAAAATTATCGGTTCACGAATTTTAGCTAAAATTTCTGAAACGGATTCGTGATATTCGTCTGCTTCATCAATAAATCCGTAGAGAAATCCTGAATCAAGCAGATATGGTTTCATTTGACGCTGAATCCTTCTTTTGAATCGAAATTTTCTTCTTTTAACAATTCGCTCATACGTTTCGCCGTATCGGTTTTGCCGCTCGAAAACATTCCTTTCATTCGCATAAACCTTCTTTCGGCTGGTTTTTCGGGTAAAACGCTTTGACCGTTTTGTTTTGGAGAATTTCCGTTTGTCTTTTCTGAAATTATTTCTTCGATTATTTCTTCGACAAACTCGGAAACTTCCTTGCCGTTTTGTTTTGCCAATTCGCTGATTTTATCTGAAACCGTAATTGTAACTTCCATAAAAATCACCTCAATCTAAATCTAGCATATTGATAACGCCTTTGCGCGAGAAATAGTTGTTTGCGGTGCGCGTGTCTTTTTCGATTTGCGTTTTTAATTCGTCAATGCCGCCGAATTTGCGTTCGTCGCGGATTCGATGCAGAAAGCGGACGCGCAGAACGTCGCCGTATAAATCGCCGTTAAAATCGAAAACATAAGTTTCAATCGAAGGTTCTTTGCCGCCTTCAAAAGTCGGGCGAATTCCGACGTTGGTGATGCTTTTTTTCCAGATTCCGTCAATCAGTGTCGCCGTCGCATAAACGCCGTATTTCGGGATGACACGGTTTTTCGGTTTGAGATTCGCCGTCGGAAAGCCGATTGTATGCCCGCGCCGGTCGCCGCGAATAATCACGCCTTCCACGCCGTAAGGTCTGCCGAGCATTCGGCGGACGAGATTTACTTTGCCGTCTTTTAATAATTCACGGATTTTCGACGACGAAATGCGCTGACCGCGAATTTTTACTTCCGCAACTTCGTCGGCGCAAAAGCCTAATTCTTCGCTCATCTTTCGCAAAAGTTCGATATTTCCGCCGCGATTTTTGCCGAACGCGAAACCGTGTCCGAGATAGACTTCTTTTGCTTGTAGTCTTTCGTGGATTATCTCGCGCAAAAAATTTTTCGCGTCATGGTTGGCAAATTTTTTGTCGAACCGAATAATTATAGCTTGTTCGATACCGATAACTTCAAAATTTGCCAATCGCTGGTCGAGTGTTTGCAGCAGCGGCGGCGAATTTTCGGGATACAAAACGGCTCGCGGATGCGGATCAAAAGTTATCGCCGTCGGAATTGCATCAACCGCTTTTGCGCGGCTCACAACCGTTTCCATAATTTTTTGATGACCGAGATGCAAACCGTCAAAAACGCCGAGCGTCAAAACCGTCGGGCGCAAAATATTCGCGTTTTCCGTTCCGTGAAAAATTTTCATTATTCAACTAATGATTGATATTCGGGATTTTCTTCGATAAACGCGGCGACAAACTGACAAGTCGGTTTAACCGGCTGTCTTTTTTCTTTGATAATATCGAGAGTTCTTTTAACAAGCTGCGTTCCGATTCCTTTGTTTTGAAGTTCTTCCGGCACTTCCGTATGCGTCAATTCGTAAGTTTCGCCGTGAATCACATAATCCACAAACGCCGTTTTCCCGTCGCGCGTCGTTTCAAAACGCTTTCTGTCTTTATCGTCTTTTACATCTAAAATCATATATTTTCTCCTTTGTTTTAATATTGTCCAATCACTTTCAAGCATCGCATAAAGATATTCGTCGCGCCACATCTGCATCGCGTTATCCCAAAAATTTTGTCGCAGTTTTCCTTCGCATTGAAAATTCAGACTTTCACACAAGCGAATGCAGTTTATATTTTCCGTGTCCGTTGTTCCGAAAATGCGATGAGTTTCCTTTTCCCGAAATAAAAAATCGCAAATTCCGGCGACCGCTTCGCGGGCGTAACCGCCGCCTTGATAATTTACCGACAGCGAAAGTCCGAATTCGATTATTTTTGTATTATCTTTGGTCGGCTTCAAACCGACATCGCCAATTAGCTTGTTTTCGCTTTTGAGTTCGATGCCGAGTTGAAACCATTTTCCCGCTTCGCCGAACTCGCCGTCTTTTAATTTTCCGATATATTTTATCGCTTTTTCTTTCGTCAAAGGTTCAAAACCCTGAAATTTGCAAACGTCGGGATCGCAGCGATATTCGACAAAATCCGTGACATCGCCGAATTTTAATTTTCTCAATAATAAACGGTTTGTTTCCAAAATCATTTTAAGTACGCCTTTTCTTTTTTCGCGTCTTTTGCGGTCAATATAAATAATTCAGATTATGAACGGCTAATTTGGTTTATCAATATATTTATATGATAGATTTATAATTTGCAAAATCGCGGATATTTTTAATTTTAACTTTTTTAGCATTTTTATTTTTTTATCTAATGGCACACGTTTCCCATAAATTATCCAATTCTTTTGAAGGCGCGCTCGCCGGCGGCGGCGATCCGGCGACTTCGCCGCTGTATGTTTTCGGACCTTTTCTGCGTTTAATCGTCGTCGCGGGCGTGGCGCAGGTAACTTTCGGCGCGACGGTCTGGCTTGCCGTTTTAACCGTCGTGATGGTTTCGGCGATGTATCGGCAGGTGATGACTTGGATCACCGACGGCAGCGGCGGCAGCGGTTTGAGCGAGGAAGAATTCGGCAGTTGGGCGGTCAAAATCAACGCCGCGATTACTTTTACCGAATATACGCTGACGTTCCTTGTCAGTATGGCGGCTCTCGTTACATTTATCGCCGATCGTTTTCCCGCGCTTAACGGTGAGGTTTTACATTTGCAGTATCGCGCTTTTCTCGCCGTCGCGCTCAGCATTTTAACCGGCTGGCTGGTTAACCGCGGTCCGAAAATGGCGGCTCGCGCTTTTGGTCCGGCGACTTTTGCCATACTTTTACTCTTGTGGATAATGATTGTCGCCAGTCTTTTGAAGTTCGGCTTTGATATTCCCGCGATAAATCTTCAGGCGTTCAGCCCGCAATATCTGCATTTCACGCTCGCCGGTTACGCGCGGATTCTGGCATTGATGACGGGAATCGAGATTTTCGCTAACCTCGTCGCCGCTTACGACGGAACGCGCGAACAGAAAAGCCGCAAATCGTTCGGCAGTTTGATAATCATTATGGGAACGACTTCGATGACGATGCTCGTCGTCGGTCCCGCTATTTTCGCCTTGTCCGACCCGTCCAACGAACAGGTTTCCGTGTTCACGCAGACGATGAATCAACTGCTTCCGGTGTGGGTTTCTTATTTGGGAACTTTGATCGGAGTCGCCGTGCTTTTATCGGCTTGCGCGGCGAGCGCGCAGGGTTTGCAGAATCTTTCTTTGGGTTTGCGCCATCGTCATTACATTCCCGCTTCTTACGGCGAAAGAAATCATTTTGACGTGGCTGATAAACCCGTCTGGCTCGAAGTCGGCATCGTCGTTATTTGCTTTTTGCTTTTCGGCACACAGGAGGAAACTTATCTCGCGTTGTATGCCGCCGGCGTGTTTATTTTGCTGAGTATGACGGGCTGGGCGGCGAGCAAACGTCTTTTCCGCGAACTGCGAAAAAAATTCTCGCCGCTCAGCGCGATTTCACTCGCCGGAACAATTGTTGCCGCGCTTTTGACTTCGGGTGCAACCCTGATTATTTTCGGCGAACGCTTTTTTGAAGGCGCGTGGACGTATCTAATATTTATTCCAGTTCTTTATTCCGTTTTCAGCTATTACCGCAAAAAACTCGGCGCGCCGGGTTCGATTGAAGACCGTTTGGGCTTGCTCGTCGCCGGACAAAAATATCTCGATTTTGTAGATGATGAAAACGAATCTGACGTAAAACTTAAAAAAATTCTCGTTCCGCTCAACGGTTCGATGCTTGCCGAACAATCACTGCCAATTGCGCGGCGTTTAGCCGGTGTTTTCGCGGCGGATTTAATTTTGGCGAATGTCAAAGTGAACAAAAAATCCGATGACAAAGTTTCCGTGCCGTTCGATAATCGGGAATATTTGCGGCGCACTGCCAAATTGATAAAAGACGATTCGATTTCCGCCGATTTTGTTACATCGCAGGGCGCAGGACCGGCGCGGGAAATAAATCGGCTCGCGCTCGAGAACGCCGCCGATTTGATCGTCATCAGCACAAAAGGCGGTTTTGAAGTCGGACGTTTGTTGAAAACGAGCGTTTCACAACGTCTGATCGAGCGCACGAATTTACCGATTTTGCTGCTTCGTCCGACTGATAAATGGAAAAGCCGCTATACGGAATTTAGAAAAATAATCGTGTCGCTGGACGGTTCGGCGGAAGCGGAATGTGTTTTGCCGTTGGTCAAACTCCTTGCTGACGAATTTCACAACGAAGTCTTGCTCGTATCAGTGCCGGAGGGCGCGGAATCGGAAAATTATGTGGAAACGATGCAACAATATCTGGACGGAATCGCCGCCCGACTCGATTCGGAAAAAACGCAGACAAAAGTTTTGCTCGGCGGTTCAGGACCGGCGCGAACGATTCTCGCCTTTGCCGAAAGTGAAAGTGCCGATTTAATTGTAATGGCGACACACGGACGCGGCGGAGCGCACCGCATCGAAAAATTGCCGCTCGGCAGCGTTCCGACGCGCGTTATCCAAAAAACTAACTGTCCTGTTTTGCTCGTTCCGGTACGTCAATCACCGGAAATTACGACTGAGGCGGAAAGTTAAATTACAATTGTTCGCATTGTTTGCGATTCGTGAAAAGAGTGTTTTTCAAGAAAAATCCGTCCGGCAGCATTTGAAATTCATTTCAAATACAGTTTCATTCCGAGATGCGTTCCGTGAAAACCGAGATTTTCATAAAAACGATGCGCGTCCGTGCGTTCGCTGTTGGTCGTCAGTTGCAAGATATGACAATTTTCCCGCCGTGCGCGTTCGATTACCCAGAGCATCAATTCTTTGCCGATGCCGCAACCGCGATATTTTTCATCAACTCTGACCGATTCGACGGTGGCGCGTTTGCCGCCTCGAAAACTGATTGACGGCGTAAATGTGATTTGCAGCGCGCCGACGATCTCGCCGTCATTTTCCGCCACGATCAACTCGTTATTTTTGTCGGCTTCGATTTCCTCAAACGCCTTCACATAACTTTCCGGCAAAGGATTTTCGTATCGTTCCCGCTGTTTGCCGAGAAAATCATCGGCGAGCATTTGGACGATTTTTGGTAAATCTTCGCGGGTTGCTTGGCGGAATTTAAGGTTCATTATTTCTCAATATAAAAATGTGGAAATGTTTGCACAATTGAGCCTGATTTATTTTTAAACATTAAAGCCCACTTACCCTTTTCGGGTTCATCTTTGATTCGTTCTACAGAAGTAATTCCTAAAATGTCAGTTAGCAAGCTATTGTATTTTGGCATTGCATGTAACCGCGCAATTTTCCAAGTGATTTGCCATTCGCTTTTCTCATTCGGCTCAATGAAAATATGCGATGTGCTGGTTGCGTCAACAGAGTTATACGTAACTCTGATATAACCTCGTTTTTTCTTTGTCCAATGTTGCCAAATAAAATCTCGAATTTTATTTTCGTTGCATTGAACGCGAGATTCATTTTTTGCAATCAAACCTCGACAGTCAAAATGACCACCTTGATCATATTGATTCAGATCACGATTTTGAGTTAAATCTTTAGTTGTTAATTCATTATTTTCTCCTGAAATAACTTCAACTTTTGTTTCCTTAACTTCCTCATTATCATTTTGCTGATTACCTTGTTTTTCTTTAATTTCTTCCGCGTTGTCTTGTTGATTTGCGCTTACTTTGACTGTTTCTTTTTGTTCGTTATATGAGCAAGAGAAACTGAACAGAAGTATTAATGAAAGAATTGTTTTTGTGAAAATTCGCAAATTACTCATAAACTGATTTCCCTAATCTTCAGCAACCAAACCATCATAACCGAACTGCACATTATCGGGAAGTAGTTTTGAATTGCGCTCATACATAATATCGTGTTTCAAATGCGTTTGATTTAGAGTTTCTCCCATTCTCGACGTTCGATTCCGGCTTGTTTGAGAATGCGAACCAAAAATTCTTTGCCGATGTCGCCTTGATGCGGATTAGGAAGACGCACGGAAATTGTGCCTTTTGCCATAAATTGATGATTGCCGCCCGAATATGGTCCGTCAAAACCGAGTCGGCGCAAATAGCGAATCAAATCTTTTCTTTTAATTGGCGCAATACTCGGCATCAAGCAACTTTTTGAATTGACAACTGCAATCCGTCAACTGTTGGCAGCGGTAAATTTTTTGACAGGCGAAAGAAAATCCATTCTTCCAAAACTTCGGCAAGTTCGTCGCGGCAATCTTCGAGCGTCGCCGCGTTTGCATAAACGCCTTGAAAGCCGGAAATTTCGCCGTAAAAACTCTTGTCGTCGGAAAGTATTTCGTATTTCGCTTGACGCAAGGCGGTTTGGATATATTTATTTAACATAAAAAAATCTTAACTCTTTTGTTATATTCAAACAATAAAATCAATTCTCAACAACCAATCCATCATAACCGAACTGCACATTATCAGGAAGCAATTTTGTATCGCGTTCATATAAAATATCGTGATTCAGATGCGTTAAAAAAGCGCGTTTCGGTTTGATTCGTTCGATATATTCGAGAGCTTCGTATAAACCCAAATGCGTCGAATGCGGTTTTATTCGCACGCAGTCTAAAACAAGAACATCCAAATCTTGAAGTCCGTCCATCGCGTCTTCGGGAATAAAATTCAAATCCGTCGCGTAGGCAAAATCGTTAAAACGGTAAGCAATAACGGGAAGTTTGCCGTGAATGACTTCGAGCGGCGTTATTTCCAAATCTTTGCCGATACAGAACGGCGCGTTTTTCATAATCGTGTGCGGAATAAGCTGCGGCAGACCGCCGCCGAAATGTGTCGGTTGGAAAATATATTGGAAAATCCGGCGCAAATCCTTCCACGCGATTTCGTCGGCGTAAATGCCCATCGCGCCGTAACGAAAATTAAGCGGGCGAATGTCGTCGAGTCCGAAAACGTGGTCAACGTGGCAGTGCGTTATCAAAATTGCATCGAGATATTTTATTTTGGCGCGTAAAGCCTGTTGGCGAAAATCAATCGAAGTGTCAACCAGAATAGTTTTGCCGTTATGCTCAATTAAAATCGAAACGCGCAGACGTTTATCACGCGAATCATTTGAAAGACAAGTTTCGCAATCGCAGCCGACTGACGGAACGCCGGTTGAAGTTCCCGTTCCTAAAAATGTTAGCTTCATATTTTAAACTTCACCGATTTTTTTGAGAAATTCAAACGGCATAACAATTTCAAAACGAAAACCTTTTAATTCCGATTTCGGAATTTCCAAAAGGTCTTTATCGAGCGAAATGAGAAACTTTGCATTTCCGATGTGCGCCGTATCAAGCAACATATTATCTTTCGGATCGCGGCTTAAATAAAAGCGTTTGCCGAGATTAACGAGGGTAATATATGAAGCGGTTTCAAGACGTTTTGTTAAAATTTCTAAATGATCAGCCGAGATATTGACATAGTTTTTCAGAACATATAAATATTCGTCTTGCAGCGGTTGGCTGAGAATCAGTTGAATTTTTCGCTGTTCCTGCCACAAGTCAATCACGCGCCGATTTATGCCGTAACGATTATGTTTGATAAACCGCGTAATAAAAAGATTCGTATCAAAAACGGAAGGAATTCGATCTTTCTTTAATGCCAAATCAATTCCTCATTTTCTCAAGTCGGGCGCGGCG
>JBBSIE010000075.1:0-20894 GCA_038232235.1 Pyrinomonadales bacterium
ACGCCTGTCGCGCCCCAATTTTCCGTCGAACCTGTTGTGGAGTTTGTTCCATTCATATTTTGATTATTATTTTCCCGATTAGAATCTACCGGAATTTTTGTCTGTTCGGAAACTTCCAAACTTTGTTTCGGCGGCATTGCGTCAACATTTTTGCGACCGCAGCCAACCGAAATAAAGGCGATTGCCGAAATAACCATCAAACACGACGCGATTACGTAATTTTTGAATAACATTTTCATATTCTACACAATTGTTTCCGACATAATCAAAAAATTTTGATTTCGACAACAATCGGCGGGTTTGTCGGTTCATAACTTTCATCGCAGTTTGAAGCGTTGACAAATTTTACGCCGAATTTTTTAGTTGTTCGGTAACCGCAGTGAATATGCCCGAAAATATGAAGTTTAAGATTTTTAAGGCGTAATTCTTCAACTCGCATTCGCAGTTCTTCGCAACCCGTATTTTCTATAAAATTTCTACGCGGAACTTCGTCCAAAATCCCGTTTGGCGGTCCGTGTGTGATTAAAATATCGGTATCATCTGGAATCAATTTCCACTTTTCTGCCAATTCCGCGCCGCGCATCAAGTTAAAAGCCCAATCGAAAAATCTTGGCTGGAAAGGCGAACCGTAAATCTTTAAGCCTTCGATTTCAACCGCAGAATCCTGCAAATATATGATTGATTTATCGAGCAAATTGCGGGCAAATCGGTTATTTGTTTCAAAAAGCCAATCATGATTTCCGGCGACAAAAATTTTATAATGGTGCGGCAGATTCGCAAACCAATTATTAAACAAAACGATTTCCTCAATCGTTCCCGAAATTGTCGCGTCGCCGGAATGAATCAAAATATCGCCGTCCGGCACGGAGATTTGACCGTTGCAATTGTGTGTGTCGGATATACAAACTATTTTTAACATTTTTTCAATTGTCGTCATCGCGGCAAAATAAGTATAAACTAAATTCTGCTTATTTCATCAAAGCACAACTCTTCCGCAGATTTAAACTTAAACATAATCGGAGAACACAAAATTTAATGAATTTGGTAACAAATTACTCGTTGACGGCTGCCGGATCAGTTTTGCTCGCCTTAGTTTTTTACGATATTTACGCGACGATTTTAAGAGGAACGAAACATTCGGGATTGTTCAGCAGATTCTTAAATCGCGGACTGTGGCGTGGCGTGGCGGTTTTAACGCAAAATTTGAATCGCCGCTGGCGACACCGCATTCTTTCGGCAATCGGACCGCTTTTGATGCCGCTGCTGATTTCGATTTTTATCGTGATGCTGCTCACCGGATTTGCGCTTATCTATGTGCCGCGAATGGAAACGAGCTTCAAAATTAATGATGCAGTTGTCGGCAGTTTGGTATTCAAGGCATTTTATTTTAGCGGCATTACGCTTTTGACCATCGGTTACGGCGATATTTTGCCGATTACCGATTTTATGCGGGTTGCTGCCATCGTCGAAGGTGCTTCAGGAATCGGTATTATTTCACTCTCCATTACTTATTTGCTGAGCGTCTATGGCGCACTTGAACGCAAACGCGCCGTTGCGCTGAAATTCTATCATCAAGCGCGGCAGGGCGCGGACATTTCCGGCTTTATCGCCAGTCATTTCTCACGCGGGCGATTCTACAGTTTGACCGAATCGCTGCGCGAGGCAACGCGCGATTTGCAGGAATTGCTCGAATCGCATCTCGAACACCCGGTAATTCATTATTTTCATCCGGTCGAAGTCTATAAAGGATTGCCGCGCGCGCTGTTCGTCGTTCTCGAAACAGTTGCCATTATCAACGCCCATATTGATGAAAAAGAGTATATCGAAGCCGGCGAACATCCGGACGTTTTGATTGCGGAAGATAATGCGCGGCACGTTTTGTTTGAACTTCTCGCATCGCTAAATCTAACGGAACACGCTACCGATGCGTTTGAGTCCGAAGAAAAAATCTTGATGCGGCGGCGAAAATGTTTTAATCGCGCTTTAAGGCATTTGATGTCCAACGAAATAAAAACCAGTCCCGACATTGAACAGGCTTTTATCAGATATTCAAAAGACCGCGCGGCGTGGGAGCCGCAGCTTTATCATTTTGCCGATTTTCTCGGTTACGATTGGGACGAAGTAACGGGCGACCGCAGTTTGGAGGACGCAACCGATGACGAAGTTACCGAACGGCACGAAGTTTTAACCACTGACAATGAAGTAAATTGACGAATTCGGTAAATTACGGCTTGTAGATTTTACTGACAAAACCGCCATTTAAAAACTCCGTCGGCTCAATCTGACTTTGCAAAACAACACCTTTGATGTTGCCTGAAAGAAGCATCATCGCCGATTCAATCAAAGGCACGGCGGTCGTCGTCTGAATCGCTCTGAGCGTGTGTCCGTTGATTTCCAAAGGTTCGACAAAAAATGCCTTTTCAACCAATCTTCTGACTTTTTGCGCGTCAAATCCTTCAACAGAAGCGTGAACAAGAACAAAATCATTTTCAACCGCCGGAACTTCGCGCAAAAATTCCGCCAACAGGTTTTTCGGCAAATCTTCATCATTTGGGAATTTGCGAATTACGCCGTCAACCCAATCATAATGTCCGACGTGGCGCAGGGTTTTATAATCGAGCCGTTTCGCTTTATCCATAAAAAACTCCGGCAAGTCAGCCGCACCGCCCGAAGTCAAATCGGCTTCGTAAGTTCTGCCGCCGATTATAATTTTTTCCCTGTCGGAAAGCGCAGGCTGTTCGGTAATTTGGTAATCACGAATGACGCGCGAAGATTTGACATATTCGGTTGCCACGCCAATCGGCGACCACGTAAAACCGTAAAAATGCGGCTGGTGCGCGTGTGCCGTCAACGCGCCGACTTTCATTCCGATTTTTTCGACTTTTTCAACGCTGAAGTTTTCAACAAAGTTGTGATAAAGCGACAGTGCCAAAACATTGATAAATCCGGGCGCAAGTCCGGTTTGTAGAATGAAACCCGTTTCGGCATTTTCGGCAAGTTTAATTATTTCATCGGTTTCGGCGACGTATTCAGTGAGATTCGCATAGTGCATTTTATAATCTTTTGCAAAACGCGCCATTCGCGGTGCTTGTCCGCCCGGCGAACAATCGAGCAAAATGTCGGATTGTTCAAACGCCGCTTTCATTTCGTCATTGATTTCTTCCGGCGACATCAAAATTGTTTCAACCTTTGATGTTTTTTCGGAATTCTGCACAACAAATTCTTTAGTTTTGCGAAGATTTGCTTCGTTTATGTCGCCGAGAAAAAGTTTCGTTTCAAAATCCGCCCATTCACGAATTAAAATTGCCGCTGCTTCGCCGATTCCGCCTGATCCGGCGATAAATATTTTTCGATTCATAAACAGTAAATTTCACCACAATTAAACGAAAATACAAAACGGCGATGAATTATTTTTATAAATTTGGAAGAATCAAACGATTAAACCTGTCTATAAAATAACCACAGATAACATAAAGGAACGGCGAAAGGCGGAGAAGAGAGGGCAGCTTTCGACAATGGATTTCGGAAAACGAGATCCATCGTCGAAAGCTGCGGATGCTCGCATTATTTCCCCAATTTAAATTTTTTACTTGCCAAACCACATCAAATTAGTGTAAAAATGAATTTGTCGTTTGCAATTGCTTTTTGCATAAGCGACAATCAGTTCTTCAAAAGTTAAAATAATACGACAATTTATTTAGCGTTTTCCAAATTCTTTAATCGGAATTTTCAGGAATTTCTTTTCTTTTAACTTAATTTTAAAATGAAGAAAAATCTTCATTTTCCTCAAACCTTTCAAGTAAAAAATAAAAATATTTAGGAGTAGTTTTTGATGAATTTGAATAAATCTTTGTGTGTGTCTTTATTTTTAATTTTATTCTTTGTCGGTTTTGCAGGAAATTCGTTTTCGCAGGATCGAACGAGAATAGTGCCAAACCAACCGCCGGAAAATCCGGCATCCAATCCGACACAAAGACCGCCGACAGAAATTTATCAAAAATCACGATCAACGCTAACCAATCAAATTACAGTTCAAACACCGCTCGTCAAAAAAACCGGTTCATCCCAACCAATTAACGCTCCTTCAAACAGTTACGTCAGCAAATACTCATACAGTCCGGTTTTCAGCCAAAGATTGTTATTGTCAATTCAAAACAAATTCGGCACACCTTATCGTTACGGTTCGGAAGGTCCAAACACATTTGATTGTTCGGGTTTAGTATGGAAAGTTTTTGAGGAGGCAGGATTTTATTTTGATCGCACCAGCGCGAGAACTCTGTGGCAGGATTCCGAGCCTGTGGAAGGCGAAGACCGGTTCAAACTCGGTACACTCGTCTTTTTTAATAAACTCGGACATATCGGAATTGTGGCGGACGACAAAGGCTTTTATCACGCTTCTTCCAGTCAAGGTGTAACTTATTCAAAATTCGAAGGTTACTGGCAAAAACGCATCGTCGGTTTCCGGCGGCTTTCAATTAACAATGTTCCGCAAAAATTGGCACCAATTGATTCTATTAAACAGTCGGCGATAACAGAAAGCACTCAAAAGTGAATCCAACCGCCGTGTTATCAAATCAATAAGCAAATTTATTTAAAAAGCTCTGCATAGCAGATTCGGCTATGCAGAGCTTTTTACTTTAAACCAAATATTAAACTACAAATCCGGGACGATGCTGACTTTCTTTTTCTTCCCAAACAATTGCTATTTTATCAATCGCCACATACGCCGCCCGATCTTCGTCGTCGCGGAGATACAAAATGCCTTTGTCAACATTAACAACTTCACCGTTAAACGTCGCATTTGCACCGCAGGAAATATCTATTTTCTTTCCCATTAACTGTTTCAAAAATTCTTCCATCAATTTTTTTGTCCTTTATTTTAGATTTTTTATAATTTGAATAATTGCCGACAAACCAATTTTCGACTAAACTTTATCACAAAATCAGTGAAAAAAAATCTGCCATCACAATATATTTTAGCTTTAGACATCGGAACATCGAGCGTTCGCGCCGCGCTTTATGATTTTTACGGCGAAGTTTTGCCCGCCACGATGGTCAAAAACGAGCGGCAATTGACGGCAACCGAAGACGGCGGCGCGGAAATTGATGCACTTGCAGCCTTCGCGCAGGTTGAAAAAGCGATTGACGATGTTTTGGAAAAAGCAAAAAGCGTCAAGGGCGAGATTTTATACGCTGCCGCATCGTCGTTCTGGCACAGTCTTGTCGGCATTGACGAGCAAAGTAAACCGACGATAAAAGTTTTCGGTTGGGCGGACACGAGAAGCGCGAAATATGTCGCAGAGTTGCGGAAAAAACTTGACGAAGGCAAAGTTCACAATCGAACCGGCGCGCGTTTTCATTCAAGTTTTTGGACGGCAAAACTTTTGTGGTTCCGTCAAGATTTTCCAAAAGTTTTCGAGCAAACGGCGAAATGGCTCTCGTTCAGTGATTTTGTCGGGCTAAAATTATTTGGCGAATCGCAAACAAGTATTTCGATGGCTTCCGCAACCGGAATTTTTAACATTCGCTCGAATGATTGGGACGCGGAATTAGTCAAATTTCTGAAAATCAAATCAGAAAATCTGCCTGAAATAGTTTCCGAAGATTCAAACACTTTTCAATTAAATTCAAAATACGAAAAGCGTTGGGAAAGATTAAAAACCACAAAATGGTTTTTGGCAATTGGCGACGGCGCGGCAAATAACATCGGCGCAGGTTGCGTTACAAAAGAAAAAGCCGCGTTGATGATCGGAACTTCCGGCGCAATGCGCGTTGCATTTGAAGGCAAGCCGCCGAAGCAGATTCCCAGCGGTTTGTGGTGTTACCGGATTGACCGAAAACGCATCATCATTGGCGGCGCGTTATCAGACGGCGGCGGACTTTATTTTTGGCTAAAAGAAAATTTCCGTCTAAAAAAAGACGACGATAAAACCGAGGACGAAATTGCCAAACGCCTTCCCGACGGACACGGATTGACGTTTCTGCCGTTTCTCGCGGGCGAACGTAGCACCGGCTATCACGAAGACGCACACGGTGCGCTTCTGGGTTTAAAAACGGCAACCGACACGATTGACATTGTCCAAGCCGCACTCGAATCCGTCGCTTATCGTTTCGCGGAAATCTACGATCAACTAAATAAAGTAACGAACATAAACGAAATCATCGCCAGCGGCGGCGCACTGCGCGAATCGCCCGTCTGGACGCAGATTATTGCCGACGTTTTGGCGCAAAATTTAAGTTTGCCCGACGTGCGCGAGGCTTCAAGTCGCGGTGCGGTTTTGCTTGCGCTTGAAAATATCGGCAAAATAGAAAGTATCGAAAAGCAGATAACGCCGAAAGGTCGGCAGTTTAAGTTTGATAAAAAGCGGCACGACGTTTATTTAAAAGCGAGAAAAAGACACGAAAAGTTTTACCGATTGTTGATTGAAAAATGAATTTGAAAAATTTTGAAATCGAAGTCGAAGGAAAAATCGTTGAACGCGGCGTGAATTATTATCGAAGCGGCGATGTAAAAAAACTCGAAAAAGTTGGCGAAAACGAGTTTAGCGCGGTTGTATTTGGAACTGAAAGATACAGCGTTTATATCAAATTAAAAGACGATGCAATCATCAAACACGAATGCGATTGCCCGTATGATTACGGCGATGTCTGCAAGCACAAAGTCGCCGTTTTCTATGCAATTCGCAATGGAAAATTCGACGATACGAGCGACAAATTAAATGCGCTTTTAGAAAATCTGCACGAATCCGCACTGCGAAGATCCATTGAACATCTGCTCAAAAAGGACTCGCAATTCAGACGCGAATTTCTGCGCGAATTTGACGAAGATTTCGAGGAAGATGATAGAGAAGATTTTTTCGACGAAGATTATTATTGATTAAATCAATTATTAACAAGGAATTTTTTGCAAAAAGAGCGAAAACAGTTTATTAAGTTTACAAATTGAATTATTAACAAGAAAATAAAAATTATGACAACCGCTACCAAAATACAACAAAATTTAGATCAACTTTGTATCAACACTATCCGAACATTGTCGCTCGACGCTGTGCAGAAGGCGGAATCGGGGCATCCGGGACTGCCGCTCGGGATGGCTCCGGCGGCGTATGTTTTGTGGACGAAGTTTATGCGTTACAATCCGAAAAATCCGAAGTGGTTTAACCGCGACCGGTTTTTATTGTCAGCCGGACACGGTTCGATGCTGCTTTACAGTTTGCTGCATTTGACGGGTTATGATTTGTCGCTCGACGATATTAAAAACTTTCGTCAGCTGCATTCAAAAACGCCGGGACATCCTGAAAATACTTTAACGCCGGGCGTGGAAATTACCACAGGTCCGCTCGGACAAGGATTTGCCAACGGTGTCGGAATAGGCATTGCGGCGAAACATCTGGCGGCGCAGTTTAATCAGGACGGGTTTCCGATTGTGGATCATTTTATTTACTGCATCTGCTCGGACGGCGATTTGATGGAAGGTATTTCTTACGAATCGGCGAGTTTAGCCGGACATTTGCAGCTCGATAATTTGATTTATTTGTATGACGACAATCACATAACTATTGAGGGCGAAACGGTTTTGGCATTCACCGAAGATGCGACCGAACGGTTTGAAGCCGCCGGCTGGCACGTCATTGTGGTCGAAGACGGCAACGATATAAAAGCTATCGAAAAGGCGATTTCCGCCGCGCAGAAAATCAAAGACAAGCCGAAATTGATTCGCGTCAAAACGATTATCGGTTATGGAATGCCGACTCAGGGAACGCGAAAGGCGCATTCGGACGCGCCCGGCGAAGAAGCGGTCAAAGAAACAAAGCGCAATCTCGGCTGGGACCCGAACAAAAATTTCTACGTTCCGAAAGAAGCGTTAAATCATTTCAGCGAAGCCGTAAAACGCGGCGCGATGTATGAAAAAGACTGGGACGCGCTGGTTAAAAAATTTGAGAGAACGCACGCCGATTTGGGCAAAAATTTGCAGGAAACGCGCCTCAACAAATTGCCCGAAGGCTGGGAAAAATTCCTGCCGAAATTCGATAACGTCGTCTCGAAAGCGACCCGCGCATATTCGGGCGAAGTCATTAATGCCATCGCCGACAAAGTGCCGCAACTGCTCGGCGGTTCAGCCGATCTCGCGCCGTCGAACAACACGAAAATTGACGCTTCCGGCAGCTTCGAGCCGGACAATTACCAAGCGCGAAATCTGCACTACGGCGTGCGTGAACATTCGATGGGCGCGGAAATGAACGGAATGGCTTTATACGGCAGCGTCATTCCATACGGCGGAACTTTCCAGACTTTTTCGGACTATATGCGCCCCGCCATTCGTCTCGCCGCGCTGTCGCATATCCAGGTTTTGTTCGTTTTTACGCACGATTCAATCGGTTTGGGCGAAGACGGTCCGACGCATCAATCGGTCGAACATCTTGCCGCCTTACGCGCGATTCCGAATCTCAACGTCATTCGCCCGTGCGACGCTTTTGAAACCCGCGAAGCGTGGCGAGCCGCGCTCGAAAGCGACACCACGCCGACGGCTTTTTCACTGTCGCGCCAAAAAGTCGCCGTTATTGACCGCAAAAAATTCGCCGATGCCAAAGGTTTGCACAAAGGCGCGTATATTTTAGCCGAAGCCGAAACCAAAAAAGGCGAAAAATCCGAGCCGCAACTGATTTTATTAGCCACCGGCTCAGAAGTCGGCTTGGCAATGGAAGCCCGCGAAAAATTAAACGCCGCCGGAACGCCGACAAGAGTCGTCTCGATGCCGTGCTGGGAATTTTTCGACGCGCAATCCGACAAATATAAAGAATCCGTTTTACCCGCGAATGCAACCGCACGTCTGGCAATCGAAGCCGGCGTAAGTTTCGGTTGGGCAAAATACGTCGGACTCGCCGGCGACACTTTAACGGTAGATAAATTCGGCGCGTCCGGCAAAGGCGAAGACGTTTTTAAGGATTACGGTTTTACGGTTGAAAATGTCGTGAAGAAAGCGAAAAAGCTGCTTTGATTGTATGAGGTTACACACTGATTTTCACGATTATTATGATAACGCGATTGGATACGGCATTGACGAAAATGTTTTTTACAGCCGCTTTACCAAGAAAGTTGAAATTTTCATTAAATCGCCCTTCGATCACGCGGGAGTAAGCGGCGGTTTGCTTGGTTTCTGCGGAACAATTTATCCGTTCGTTTTGTTTGTGAAATATGAAAAATCCGAAATTGTTGATCGCTACTGTGCGTATAATTTAGAAGAATACAAAAGAAAAGCCGACGAATGGAAATATAAAAGATTTAGTTTTAGCCGTCGTTTTGACGAACGCTGGCGAAAAATGGATTTAAAACGCCGGGAGAAACAAGAAAAAGCAGTCAAACAATTCTTTATTGATTGGAGTTCTCAAAGCAACGATATTTTCCTCAAATTTAAAGTTCCGATCTGGACGGTGATGTTAAGTAGAATCTCCGACGAAGGTTTGTTAAATCCGCGATTGAAAGATTACGGCTTTGACCGCATCAAAGATTCTTTCACGGCGTTTCAGGAAATTTCGATGTATCTGTCAAATATTCTCGTCGAACAAAAAGAAATCGCCGTTATCGAAGACAAATACAGGATCGAACAACACGGTTTCGATTTGAAAAAGAGTTTTCGCAAGGAAAAGAAATCCTAACTTTCAGATGTGATAAAATCGCAGACGAGGTGAAATTTATGCAAGCAGACGTTGCCGAAACAATTTTTGATATTGTTAGAGTCTTACCGAAAACGAAGCAGGGAAAAGTTTTAGATTTCGTCAATGAATTGCAGGCTGAGGAAGAAACCAGTCTGCAATCGCTTTTTCAAAAAATTGAAGAACGCGGTCAAAATATTCCCGATGAAGTTTGGGAAGAAATTCCGTCTGACGGCTCAGTCAATCACGATTATTATCTTTACGGCGCGAAAAAACGGAAATGAAAATCATTTTCGTTGACACTCATTATTTGATTGCCGTTATTAACCGTCTTGACCAATGGCATCAATCCGAGATTTTAGTTATCGGCAAACTCGGCAGGGCGAAATTAGTTGTAACGAAAAGCGTTCTAATCGAAACGTTCAACTATTTCGCCGAATTTCGCCCCGCAGCAAAACAGCACGCCGCCGACACAATCGAAAGTTTTTCCGCCAACGTCAATGTCGAAGTTATTGAACAAACTTCAGAAGTTTTCCGTGAAGGAATAAAACTTTACAAATCGCGCCTCGACAAAGGTTACAGTTTGACCGACTGCATTTCGATGAATGTCTGCCGCGAACTCGGCATCACGGAAATTCTCACGCACGATCATCATTTTGAACAGGAAGGTTTTGAGATTTTGCTGTAAAATCTCTTGACGAAATTCATCCAAGCCAATCATAAAGTGAATTTTATAAATTTAATAAAGTAATATGTTCAAGAAAATCTGTTTATTATCAATCATTTTATTTTCATTTTCGCTCGTTTCCGCTCAACCGCCGCCGGCTGCCGCCCCCAAGTCAAATGAAGAAACTTCAAAAGTTTCTTTTTGGATTTCAATGAACATCTTGCCTGCCAAACAATCGTTTGTTTCGCTCGATGGTCGTTTTAAAGTGGCTTTTCCTCAGCAAATACAAGGTTTCGCCGCGCTTTCGCCGAAGCAGTTGGGAACGCAGGCGACCGGAATGCAGTTTACCTGGAAATTTCAGGAAGGCGACGCGATTGTGATGTTTGTTGACTTTCCCGAAGCGGATTTAAAAGGAACGGAAGAAGATTTACAAAAGATTTCCGCTAATTTGAATGCGGCGATTCTGAAGAATTTTCCGCAGGGAAAAGCGATTGATGAAAAGTTTTTCAAACTCGGCGATTTTCCCGCTTCGCATACGAGTTTTTCATTAGGAGATGATAAATACGGCATTCAAAGGCTTTATTTGGTCAAAAATCGCCTGTATCGCGCGTTGGCGATTTACCAAAATGCCGAAAACGGAAAGTTCTTGAATCAGGCTTTAGATACTTTTAATTTGATTTCCCAAGCAGAAGTTGACGCGGAACTGCAAAAGAAATTTGCAGCGATGAAACCGCCCGCTTTACCGCAGGAACCTGTCGCTGCGAAGGAAAAAACCGATGCGGAAGATGAAAATTTGAAAGGCAAAGTCAAAAAAGTCGTCGAAGACAGCGAAGATTTATCGGTAACTTGGAGCGTTCAGGGGCGCAAACCTTCGTCTGTTACTTATTTCAACGAAAAAGGAAATTACATCGAAATAGATTTGTATGATTACAAAGGCAATCCGTTTCAGATAACGATGTATGGATACATTGACGGTAAAAGGGTTTCCAACAGCAAAACGACCAGCTATGAATACGATCCGCCGCCAATGATGATACCAAAATCTAAAACAGAAGAACCTGTTAAAAAGGCTGATCCGCGTTACGAATACAGTTTTGAATATAAGTATAAGGACGGAAAAATAATTGAACGTCAAATGATTTACAGCAACGGCAAAAAAAGTTTGCGCTATGTTTCAAATTACAGCGGCAATCAGGTTGGTAAACTCGTTTACGACGAAAAAGACAAATTAAATCAGAAATATCTTTACACATTAGATCAAGACGGCAATGAAATTGAAGGAATTAGTTACGGAGTTCTTAAAATTTATCCAGATCGTAAATATCGCCACACATACGAATTTGACACCAAAGGAAATTGGATTAAACAAATCACTTCGACTGCAACGACGGAAAACGGCATGACTTCATTTAAACCTTCTTCGGTAACTTACCGAACGATTACATATTTCTAAACAGATAAAATTATGACGACAAAAGAAATTTTACTCGGACAATTTACCGCTTGTTACGACGAAAATAATTGGTTTGTCGCGCTGAAAAACGCGCTGGCGGATTTGACGGCGGATGAGGCGGATTGGCGGGCGGATAATCTCGATAATTCGATTCGGGAGACGGTTAATCATTTGAGTTTCTGGAACGAAAGATGGCTCATAAAGCTGCGGAACGAACGGGTTGAAGACACGCCGGAAAATGATTTGACTTTTGCGGACGCGGCAGATTGGGAAGCGGCGAAGGGGGAACTTTTTCGGGTTTTGGACGAATGGCGCGCGGCTTTGCGGGAAATGGACGAAAGCAAGTTGAGCGAAACGGTTTCCGCCGAATACGGCGCGGCGTGGAGTTCGCCGATTGCTAATATGAACATTCACAACGCATATCACGCCGGACAGATTATTTTGCTCAGAAAATTGCAGGGCGTTTGGGATGCGTCGAAAGGTGTTTCGTAATTTTTACTCAAATTGCCGAATCAAAATAAAAGAAATTTGCCCGCGAATGAGCGCGAATTTGCGCGAATAATTTCAAAGGAAATAAAATGCGCGGGCAAAAAATGACTATATATTTTACCGAAATACGCGCGAAGTGAGTGTGTTTCCGCACCCTTACTTCGGGCGGGCTTCGGCATTGACGCGTCGAAAATTGGTATTAAACGGGTTCTTTGACGTTCGGGATTAGTTCGCGGGCGACGCGTTGTAAACTTTGAGCGATTTCGACGCGTTTAATCGGGAACGAATTCGGAAAGTTGATCGGCAGTTTGCGCGGCTTCTCAGCTAAACCGCAGCTAAAGTTCGGAAGTTATACAACCGCCGATCATCTGATACTCGGTACCTGTAAAAATCAAACAAATCGAGTGGAAGCCGATAAATTTGTTAGTTCTTAACTTGACATCAACAGTAGATTTTTCGTAGCATTGCAATTCGCCGTTAGGTTTAATCGGCGCGTTTTTTTGACAAAAACTTGGGCGACGTGCCGAAGTATATTTGATAAAAAAGTTTTCGGGTACGTACGTCAATTGGTAGACAGCCTCCCTTACAAGGAGGAAGTTAGGGGTTCGAGTCCCTTCGTACCCACCAAGTTTGAAAATTTAAAGTGCAAGATTTTTAATTTTGTATTTCTTCTGCGGAGTCGTAGTTCAGTTGGTTAGAACGCCAGCCTGTCACGTTGGAGGTCGCGGGTTCGAGTCCCGTCGGCTCCGCCATTTATATAAGAGAGCCGTTTAGTTTGCACAAAACTAAGCGGCTTTTGTGTTATGTGTTAAAATTCTAAAGATAACAGTTTACTTTACCAAATTAATTTGAATCCGATTCAAAAGTTTTGACGAAAACCGTTAAACAACAGTATTCGGCGTTAGATTTTGTAAATAGATTATTCAATCGCTCGATAAAACGAGTGATTAGCAGTTTTTTTTGAAAATTACAGACTGATTCCTGAAATTGAACATAATTGCCGGATAATCCGTGAAATTAATTTCGATGCCGAACTGTTGTGTTTGATCAATTTTAGAGAATCAAAAGGAAACAGAAAAATGAAACAGAAAATTATAATTACTTTGTGTTTGGCAGGTGCTTTTGCGCTTTTAACGGCTTGCCCCGCACCCGAAACAAATACACGAGTTAATGCGAACGTCAATATGATGAACGCTAATATGATGAATTCTGATATGAACGCCAATATGATGAATTCTAATATGAATGCTAATATGATGAGTAATTCGGGCGAAAATCCGATGGTTGGCGGCGCACCGATGCTGGCAACCAAGAACATTATTGAAAACGCATCTAATTCTAAAGACCATACAACTTTAGTCGCTGCTGTAAAAGCCGCCGGTTTAGTTGACACGCTTGAAGGCGCGGGACCGTTTACCGTGTTTGCGCCGACCAACGAAGCGTTTGAAAAATTGCCTGCCGGAACGGTTGACACTTTGCTCAAACCTGAAAATAAAGATAAGTTGAAAGGAATTTTGACTTATCACGTCGTTGCGGGCAACCATGACGCGGCTTCGATTGTTAAAGCAATTGAGGAAGGTAAAGGAAAAGCTGCCTTCAAAACTGTTCAAGGTGAAGATTTAACTGCTTCGTTAGACGGAAAAGATGTTGTTTTGACCGATGCCAAAGGCGGCAAATCGAAAGTTACGATTGCTGACGTAAAACAGTCAAACGGCGTTATTCACGTTGTTGATACGGTTTTGATGCATAAATAGTTTTTACAACACAAAATAAAAAAAGCCGCAGGTTATTTCTAATCTGCGGCTTTTTTTATTTTGTGTGTTAAATACAGAGATTATTGTACGGAACATTAAACTGGTTTTTACCCAAACAACAAAATAAATCTACATTTTCTGCATCCGTTTTGTGTGATAAAACGAATAACATATTTAGAAGTATTAGTTTAGAAAGAATTAGAATTACTTGAAAAAGTGAAAATTTAACAATTTGGAGGGTACAAAAGTGACGAAAAATTTAAACTTAAACGAAGAAAGACCCGAAAGTGAAGAAACTAAAGGAACTTCACGTCGGGATTTTCTAAAATGGTCGAGTGCCGCCGCTCTGACGGCGTTTGCATTCGGCGCACTCAATCCTGAATCGCTGTCTGCTAAAGCCGCATTTGCGGGGTTGCCGATTGAGAATTTTGCTGCCGATTCGGTTGATTTGGGCAAAGGCGATTTTGGCGTTTTGAACTACGCGTATGCACTCGAACAACTCGAAGCGGCGTTTTACTCGCAGGTCATCAGTACGCCGTATCCGGGAATGAGTTCGGCGGAACGGCAAGTGCTTTCCGACATCCGCGATCACGAAATCGCGCACCGCGAATTTTTTAAAGCCGCGCTCGGCAAAAATGCGATTCCCGGCTTGAAAGTCAATTTTACGAAAATTAATTTCGGAAGTCGTGACAGCGTTTTGGGAACGGCGAAGACATTTGAAGATTTGGGCGTTGCGGCTTATAACGGCGCGGGACAATTGCTGCAAAACGGCGATTTTCTGCTGATTGCCGGAAAAATCGTTTCAGTCGAAGCCCGCCACGCGGCGGCGATCAGAGATTTATTACAGCCGATGTCTTCATTTTTTGCGGGCGACGATATTGTTGATCCGGCAACCGGCTTAGGTCCGGCAAAAATGCCTTCAGAAGTTTTGGCGGCGGCGGCTCCGTTTGTGATGACGAAAATTAAAGCGAACAATTTGCCGAAAGCCGGAATGATGAAAATGAACGATAAGAAAGATATGAAAGATAAGAAGAACAAGAAAGATATGGGAGGCAAATAATGGATTACAAAAAACCGCTTTTAGAAAATCTCGATTCCGACATTGTTGATTATATGACGGGAAACAAGGAAAACGTCGCTAAAGCCAATAAAACAGTCGGCGCACTGGCGACAACGGTTATTTCGACGGGCGCACTTGCCGGAACAGCCTTCGGGCGAGGTCAGCAGCTTCCCGATCAAATAAAGGATGTTTTGAATTTTGCTTTAACACTCGAATATCTCGAAGACGAATTTTACCGCACCGGAATGAGCAGTTCCAATTTGATTCCGGCAAATACGCGTGATGTTTTCGGACAGATCAGCAAACACGAAACCGCGCACGTCGCGCTTTTAAAATCGGTTCTCGGCGGCGATGCCGTCAAAAAACCGAATTTTGATTTTACGGCGGGCGGCACATTTGGTGATGTATTCAGCAATTATCAAACTTTTCTCGCTCTGTCGCAAGCGTTTGAAGACACCGGAGTTCGCGCTTACAAAGGACAGGCGGGCAATTTGGTTTCAAATGCCAAGATTTTAACGACCGCACTTCAAATCCATTCAGTTGAAGCCCGCCACGCGGCAGAGGTTCGCCGGATTCGCGGTGAAAAAGCGTGGATTACAAAAGATTCGCGCGGAACGCTTCCCGCCGCAGCCGATCCGGTTTATTTTGCAGATCGCAAAACGTCGGAAGGCGGCGTGAACTTATCAAATTTAATGTCCACCAGTAAATTAAATGATGAAACTATTTCGCAGGCATTCGACGAACCTTTATCGAAGGATCAAGTGCTTCGTATTGCCGGTTTATTTATCAAAGGTTAAGTCAAATGCAGAAGTCCGCACGAAGTAAGGACGCAAAACACACTTACTTCGTGCGTATTTCCGCAATTTAATTTCCGCAGACAAATGGAAAGCAACATTTTCTCACTTTCCATTTGTCTGCGGAAATTTTTTCGGTTAAAATTTAACCTAAGTTAAAAATTCACGATGGCGACAAAAAAAAGAAAAGTTACCGCTTCAAAGGAAGATTATCTAAAGGCAATCTGGACGCTTTCCGAGCGTGAAACGAATGGCGGAAGACAGGAAGCGATGACCAACGATTTGGCAGAAAAATTACAGGTCAGTCCGCCCGCCGTTTCCCGAATGCTCAAACAGATGGAGCGACAGTCGCTCGTCACTCATACGCCTTATTACGGAGTTTGCTTGACTGAAAAAGGGCGCGCAATCGCGCTTCGCATTGTGCGGCGACATCGCCTGCTCGAATTGTTTTTAACGAATATTTTGGACTATGCGCCGGATGCGGTTCACGAAGAAGCCGAACGACTCGAACATCATATTTCCGCTAAGTTTGAAATGAAGATTGACGCGCTGTTGGGTTTCCCGAAAAGTTGTCCGCACGGCAGTCCGATTCCGAACAGCGAAGGAGATTTCCACACTTTACCGAATAATTAAGAATTTTTTATGGATGGCGACATTACCAAAAAATCACCGCTCATCGGCTGGCGCAAACGCTCGACGCAGCCGAGTTTGCCGGAGATAAATTCGACAATGCCCGTGCCGAAAAAAGCGGGTTTCTGGAGAAAATTGCTGGCGTTTTCCGGTCCCGGTTATCTGATCGCCGTCGGTTATATGGACCCTGGAAATTGGGCGACGGATTTAGCCGGCGGCTCGCGTTTTAATTATACGCTGCTGTCGGTGATTATGATTTCAAACCTGATGGCGATTCTTCTTCAAAGCCTCGCGCTGCGTTTGGGAATCGTTACAGGGCGCGATTTGGCACAGGCGTGCCGCGACCATTATTCGCCGAAAGTTTCGTTTGTGCTGTGGGTTTTATGCGAAATCGCTATTGTCGCCTGCGATTTGGCGGAAGTTGTCGGTTCAGCAATCGCGCTTAATTTATTATTCGGAATTCCGCTGATTTACGGCGTTATTTTGACAGCGTTGGATGTTTTAATTTTGCTGCTGCTGCAAAGTCGCGGTTTTCGCTGGATCGAAGCCATCGTCATTACTTTGATCTCAACCATCGGAATCTGTTTTGCGGCGGAAATTATTTTTTCGCGTCCCGACATCGGTGGCATCGCGCTCGGTTTTATTCCATCGCCGGAAATTATTTCAAACCCGGAAATGCTGTATATCGCCATCGGAATTTTGGGCGCGACCGTGATGCCGCACAATCTTTACCTGCATTCGTCAATCGTCCAATCGCGCAAATATGAGCGCACACCGGACGGCAAACGCGAGGCAATTAAGTTTGCGACGATTGATTCGACCGTTGCATTGATGTTCGCGCTTTTTATCAACGCGGCGATTTTGATTGTCGCCGCCGCGACTTTTCACAAAAGCGGCAATTTTCAGGTCGCTGAAATCGGCGACGCTTTTCAACTTCTCTCGCCGCTACTCGGTGTGTCCGGCGCAAGCACTCTGTTCGCCGTCGCGCTGCTGGCTTCCGGTCAAAATTCGACTCTGACCGGAACGCTCGCCGGACAAATCGTGATGGAAGGATTTTTAAATATCCGCCTTCGCCCGTGGCTGCGGCGTTTGATTACGCGCTTGATGGCAATAATTCCCGCCGTGATTGTTACAGCACTTTATGGCGCGACGAAAACGGCGCATTTACTTATTTTGAGTCAGGTTGTTTTGAGTATGCAGTTGAGCTTTGCCGTTTTTCCGCTTGTAATGTTTACCAGCGACAAATTGAAAATGGGCGAATTCGTCAATTCCCGAAGCCGCAAAATTTTAAGTTATATCGTCGCCGTCATCATCGCCGCGCTCAACGTCTGGCTCTTAGTGCAGATTTTCAGCGAGTGGTTTTCGATCTGATTCTTAAAAAATACGGTTGATATTCTAATGTTTTAACAAACAACAAGACGCGAAACATCCATTCTGTTTCGCGTCTTGTTGTTTTCAACTGTAAATTTTCTTCAACCTTTTCTCAGTTCGGTCAAAACCTGTTTGGCAACAGCTTTTAAAGTGTCGAACACGCCGACACCTTGCGAAGCGGTCGCTTCAAAAACGGGTTCGTTTTTGCGAAGAAGTTCGGCGGCGATTTCTTCGGTCGGCACGACATTCGGCAAATCGCGTTTATTTAGCTGCAAAACATACGGAATTTCCATCAAATTATAACCTTGCGATTGCAGATTTTCTTCCAGATTATAAAGCGATTCGATGTTCGCATCCATTCGTTCTTCCTGCGAATCGGCAACGAAAACAACGCCGTCAACGCCTTTTAAGATCAGTTTGCGCGAAGCGTCGTAATAAACTTGTCCGGGAACGGTGTAAAGATGAAAACGAGTTTTAAAACCGCGCACCGTGCCGAGTTCAAGCGGCATAAAATCAAAAAACAACGTCCGGTCTGTTTCCGTCGCCAAACTAATCAGTTTGCCCTTCGCCTGCGGCGCAGTCGAATCGTAAATATATTGTAAATTAGTGGTTTTGCCGCACAAACCCGGCCCGTAATAAACAATTTTGCAATTTATTTCGCGGGAAGCGTAATTGATAAATGTCATAATTTTTCAGTTAGCAGTTAGCAGTTAGCAGTTATCAGTCTCATAATAAATGATGACTGCTGACTGCTAACTGCTAACTGAACAGGCTGTCTATATCTTCGTCGGTAATTTCGGAGAAAAAGGAATTTTCGCTAAGCCTTTGTTTTTCCGAATCGCGGGTTATTTCTTCAAAAATTGAAGCTACTTCGTGGCTGGCTCGTTTGGTTCGGATTTTGACCAAACCGAGAGTTGAACGCTCATCAAAAACAACGACCAAAAGACTGCGCCCGATGACGCTGATAAAAATGCTTTCTCGTTCGCCTTCGTGGACAACGGCGGGAAAAACATCTTCGCCGATGAGTTTTGCCATACTCGTCGTCGCGGCAACATTGCCCGCCGCCAGAGATGAAAAACTTGTCGTATCCATATCTCCGATGTTTCCGTGATAAGCAATCGGCTGACCGTCGCGGTCAACCAAAAAAACAGCGCGTCCGGCACACTCGACGCATAATCGCGCAAGTACGGTTTTTATTTTTTGAAATTGATGTTCGTGTATTAAAATGGGCGTTTCTGCCATTAGTTTTTTCTCTCTCGTTAGTAATTAGTGGAGGCAAGAAGTTATAGTTTTCAATCTTTTCAGATTGTTAAAACTTTTATAAGACGTAGTTTAGTTAAAAAGGTTAGCGCAAGCAAGTTCTGCGACGAACTGCACTTTTAAGTTAACACATCAATTATAAATGCTTCAAGTATTTTTTTATGTTTAACCAAATTTAACGATAAAATTTTTATTATCAGCCGGCGAAAAAATAATTGCTCGAATGCCAGAGAAATGTTAAACTTCTCAAGCATCCTTAAACTTGCCGATTTTAAAATTTAATTAGTTTATGTGTTAAAAATTATATTCCTGCCTTGTTTCTCAAGTTTATTTTCTGTAAATTTTCTTATAAAGACAAATGAAAAATCATTTATTTTCACAAAACTCATACGGATTAAATATTGTAGCAATCGGCGGCGGAAACGGTCTTTCAATGCTTTTATCCGGTTTAAAAAGATTTGTTAAAGCACAGAACAGCGAATCTGTCTGGGTGCAAAATCTTTCCGGCATTGTGGCGGTTTCCGATGACGGCGGCAGTTCCGGCAGACTGCGCGATGAACTGCAGATGCTTCCGCCGGGCGATATTCGCAACTGTATGGTCGCGCTATCGGAAGATTCTCACCTTTTGTCAAAACTTTTTCAATTTCGCTTTAGCGGAGACGGCGAACTCGGCGGACACAGTTTTGGCAATCTTTTTCTCGCCGCGCTGTCGGAAATAACCGGTGATTTTGCCGAAGCCGTCAAACTTTCGTCGGAAATTCTGGCAAGTAAAGGTCATATTTTTCCGGCGACCGTTGCGGACGTGCGGCTCGCGGCTGAACTGGTTGACGGCACAATTATACGCGGCGAAACAAAAATTTCAGAAATCGGAAATTTGATCAAACGGCTGTATCTCGAACCGGAAACCTGTCATCCGATGCCCGAAGCGTTAGCCGCGATTTATGGTGCCGACGTGATCACGGTCGGACCCGGTTCGCTTTTCACAAGCCTTTTGCCGCCGCTTCTGGTCAAAGGTGTCGGCGAAGCGATAAACGACTCTTCAGCGATCAAAATTTTCATCTGCAATCTGATGACGCAGCCGGGCGAAACAGACGGATTTACGGCAAAGAAACATCTGGAAATCGTTCGGGAACACGCGCCGGAGATTGATTTTGATTATGTAATTGTCAACAATTATCTTATTACTGAAGAGCAGACGGAGCGATATGCCGACGAAGGCTCGCAGCAAATCGGTATCTCTAATTCGATTTCGCCTAAAAGCGTCGAAGGCGCGGAAATCATCTGCGGCAACTTATTGGACGGTAATGAAAAAGTGCGCCATAGTCCTGAAAAATTGGCGCAGGTGATTCTATTATGCGCGATTCAGCAAAACGAACGCGCCGGTTTAATTTTTTAGATTTTATGGAACAAGAAATTTCCAACGAACAACCGATTCTCGATGTTTTGGTATTAGCCGCCGGACTCGGAACGAGAATGCGCTCCAATCTGGCAAAAGTTTTGCATAAAATTGACGGTCGCCCGATGGTCAATCACGTTTGCCGGACGGCGACGGCTCTCGCGCCGCGCAAAATTTTTGTCGTCATCGGGCATCACGGCGAAGATGTCAAAGCGGCGGTTTTAGAAGAATTAGACAGCGAACACGCTGAATTCGTCTGGCAAAAAGCACAGCTTGGAACGGGCGATGCGGTCAATTCGGCGCGGGAATTTTTTGAAAATGAAGATTCCACGCTTCTGGTTCTCTCCGGCGATGTGCCGATGATTCG
>JBBSIE010000076.1:0-20890 GCA_038232235.1 Pyrinomonadales bacterium
GTTACGCTAAAGTTCGCCTAACCAAGTTTCGCGGATTGTCAAAAAACAGTTTTTATTTTCACTTGAAAGAGTGCGAGTTCCGATTCAATTACAGAAAAGAGAATCTCTACGCTTTACTATTGAAAATTTGTAATGATAATGGTCTTATCTAGTCTTGACCCTTATAAATTAAAATATATTTGGACTATTTCCGGCGGAGAAATTGTCAAAGGACAGGGAACTGCCGTTATTCAATCAACTTTTGATTATAACAAAGGTAGTTTAGTAGCAACAGTTGAAATTGAAGGATTACCCGAAAATTGTCAGAATTCAGCTTCAGAAGTTGCGTTCATTGATAAAGGTCCTGAATCCAAAAAAATTAATGAATTTTCTCTTGCCGATTTCAAATTAAATGAGGGTAAAAACGATAAGTTGATTGACGTTTTGAACAATGATCCATCATTGCAGCTATATGTAATCTTCTATTTCAAAAATAATTCCTCGCAGAAATCAACAGACCAAAAAATGCGGCAAGTTGTGAACCTTTTGATAAATAAAAATAAAATTGGCAAAGAAAGAATTACTAAATTAAAAGCATTTTCGGAAAAACGAGAATCAGTTCAATTTTGGCTGACACCGACAGGTGCGATGCCTCCAACGCCTGAAAATAAATAAATTTAAATTTTAACTAAGTCTACTTAAAATCCAAAACAAAATATAAACGCTCACCGCAATTGAACCGATCAAAATCGCTATCAAACCAAAAATTATCAAACCAACAAAAAGATAATCCGAAGTCGTTCCTTGATCTTTTCCGGTGGCACGTTCACGAATCAGATTCATATTTTTTTTGTTTGATTTCCAGACAAAATCGAAAGCGTCGCCGACAACCGGAATCGAGCCGACAACATAATCAAGACCGATATTAAAAGCCATTCTAAGAAGCGTAATTTTCGGAACGCCGTAACGAACGCCCGCAATCAAAATGTAAAACGAAGCCAGCGAAGTTATCGAATCGCCGATGTTCGGAATCAAACCGATCAACGCGTCAAGCCCGAAACGCCAGCCGACGACCGGAATTTTTATCCAATCGTCTAAATAACGCGAAAGGTTTTCAAGACTTTCTTCGAGTTCGATTTGTTTACGTTCTTTCAATGCCGTTTCAAAACGCGAACGCTTTTTTATTCCTTCCATAGTTTTTTGTTGCAAAAAATCACAAAAACACAAAAATTTTAAACTATTTTTTGCGGGTTTTCGGACTTTTTTGAGGCAAGATTATTTCAACAATTTTCACATTCAAAATTTTATCACCGCGCACGAGATTATCTACGATTTTCATATCGGTTTCGTTCACTTTTCCGAAAACCGTATAACCGCCGTCGAGATGCGGCTGCGGCGAATGGGTCACGAACCATTGCGAACCGCCCGTGTTTTTGCCCGACAGAGCCATCCCGACGGTGCCGCGTTCGTATGGAATCATATTAATTTCGTCGCGAATTTCCCAACCCGGACCGCCGTTGCCGTCGCCGCGCGGATCGCCGTCCTGCACGACGAAATTCGGCACGACGCGATGAATTGCCACGCTGTTGAAATATCCGCTTTTTGCCAGTTTGATAAAATTATCAACCGTTAAAGGCGCGTCTTCGGGGAAAAATTCGATTGTGAAAACTCCTTTTTCGGTTGTGATAACGGCACTTGCGCTTTTGCGCGAAACGGCGCGGATGTAATCGGCGTTTGTGTTCAAAATCTGTCCGAGTTTTGTTTCGTTTTGCGGATTGAAAGCCTTAATTATTCCGACTTTTTCTTCAACATTTGGAAATTCTTTGGTCAAATTGTTTTCCTTTATCAAATTTGCGGCGTGCCGACGAACCAAATAATCAGGTGCGTCAAGAGCGAGTTTAAATGAGGAAACTGCTTGCATTTTGTCTAGTTTGACGAGCGCGGAAAGAATCGCAAGCTGTGCGTCATTATATTGCTTGTCGGTTGAAAGCGATTTGATAAATGCGGTTTTTAATGCTTCGATATTTTCCTTGTTAGTTGGCTGTTCGCCTAAAATTTCGGCAATTGCGGCGCTAATAAAAACGTCCGGTTCGGTTTCCGGCATCAGACGAAAAATATTTGATGTATTTTCCGATTTAAACGCGGCAAAAGCTTTCAGTAGATCGGGAATTGCCAGCCTTAATTTGTTTTCCGCTTTTATTTGCGGATTTAGATTAATCCATTTTCCGATTAACTGAACTAGCAGCAGGCGTGTTTTGGATTTTAGTGCATTATTTTCCTCGTTCGCTGCAAGATTGGCAATCTCGCCCAAACCTTGAAATGCGGCTGAACTTGATTGCCAATTGCCCCCAAAAATTTCGTCGGATTGCTCAGCGATTGACCTCAAATAAGTTTCGGGTGCAATTCGCGCCAGCGCAATTTCGGTTTCGGCTGATGAATAATTATCGGCTTCGTGCAAATCGTCGAGAAATTTAACGGCTCGTAAATCGTCTGTTTCCGGCAAAATTTTACCCAAAGTCGCCGCAATTTCAAGCAGTTCGTTTTTCTCAACCGGATTCGCAAATTTTGATTTCTTATAATCTGCAAAAAGATTTTCGCCGCGATCTAATAACTTATCGGCGGCTTGTTTGTCTTTTAAGTTTCCCAAACTGCGAATTGCCGAAACGCGGACGCGCAAATCTTCGTCGGATAAAGCCGCTGCAACCAGAATATTAAAAGAGTCTTTGTCTTCCGCCGCGCCGAGCGCACGCGCCGCGTTTGCTCTGGCGATTGCATCGTCGTCGGACAAAAGCATTCTGCGGAGTTTTTCGCCAGCGTTTTTGGCGCGAAGTCTGGACAAAGTGTTGGCGGCATCGGCACGGATTCGCGCGTCCGTGTTTGTCAAAAATTTTGCGGCGACTGCTTCGCCTTGTTCGGGTTTTGCCCGCAAAATCGCCGTGATTCCAAGCAGAACGACCTCACGATTTTGCAATTTGCCGCGATTGTCTTCAAATTGTAAAAGGTTCAAAATCGCTTTGCCCAAATTTTTTGACTTTTCATCTTTGGCATTTGCCGCCGCGATTTTTCCCGCAGCTTCGACAGCGCGAGCGCGAACTTCGTCGGTTTCTTTAGTATTTTGCAAAACTTTCAAAATCGCGTCCGCCGCATTTATTGATTCGATTTCCCCGAGCGCAAACGCTGCCGATGCACGAACTTGCGTATCTTTATCTTTATCCAAAAGATTAACAAGCGCGTAAATTGCGCGTTCGTCGCCGATTCTGCCGGAAGCGAGCGCGACACGTTTTCTAATCGGAGCATTCTTGCTTTTCATCAAACTTTCCAAAGTTTTATCAAAACGCAGTTCATCTTCGGCTTTGGAAATTAGCACCGGAGTTTCAACCGGAATCTGTGCGAACGCAAAAGCGGAAAATCCGTAGAAAATTAGAACGAAACTTAGAATATTTTTTTTCACTTGCATAAATTTTTCTCAATTAAACGGTTTAAGGATTTTAACGATTAAAAACGGTAAAGCCAAATTGTTTGTCAATTTCTCTAATTTCTGAGCTTGGTTTATAATCAGTTGAAAATCCGAACTTTAATCAAAAAAATAAATGTTGAAAAAATTATTCGTATTGACAGTTATCTTAAATCTGCTCGGTTTACCGCTTTCTGTTTTGGCGCAAGCCAAACAAAACATTAGACTTTTGCTTTATAACGGCAAGGTTTTTTCCGCTGACGAGAAAGGCTCGATTTACGAAGCGGTGGCGGTTGACGGCGAAAAAATCGTCGCGGTCGGAAACTCAAAAGATTTACGCGATAAATATAAAGCGACAAAAGAAATTGATTTGCAGGGAAAACTCGTTACGCCCGGATTTAACGACGCGCATATTCATTTTGTCGAAGTCGGTTTATCGCTGCTGCAAGTTGATTTGAACGGTTCAAACACGCTGGATGAAGCGAAGCGAAGAATCGCGGCGAAGGTCAAAGAAACGCCGAAAGGTGAATGGATTTTGGGGCGCGGCTGGGATCATACTTTGTGGAATAATCGGCTTCCTACAAAACAAGATTTGGACGACATCGCGCTGGATAATCCGATTTTTTTTCAGAGAGTTGACGGACATATCGCGTGGGCAAATTCGCTGGCGTTCAAGTTGGCAAAGGTTACAAAAGACACGAAAAACCCGCAAGGCGGCGAAATTGTCCGCGACGCAAACGGCGAACCTGCTGGTGTCGTCAAAGAAACGGCGCAGGGTTTGATTGATAGAGTCATTCCGCCGCCGTCAGCCGAAATGGTGACAAAAGGCTTATTGCTCGCGCTCGACGAAGCGAAAAAGTACGGTTTGACGAGCATTCAGGGCGGCGAAGATGCCGCCGCGATGCCGATTTACGAGAAACTTTTGGCGGAAAATAAATTGACTGCGCGAGTGGCGATCTGGCAGGATTTTGAAAAATCGGTCGCGGATTTGAAAAAAGAACGCTCCGATTTTAATAATCTGAAATTAAATCCGGCGCGTTTGAAATTCACTATGCTGAAAGGTTATCTCGATGGTTCGTTAGGTTCGCGCACTGCCGCGATGCTCGCGCCTTACTCGGACGATCCGGCAAACAGCGGAATTCCGCGCAAACCCGCCGAAGAAATGGTAGAAATGATCGTCGAACGCGATGCCGCCGGTTTTCAAATCGGTCTTCACGCGATTGGCGATAAATCGAATCGGATTGCTTTGGATGGGTTTGCGGAAGCTATGAAAAATCAAGATAAAAATGGAATCAACGCGCAAAATAATAAACGAGCAAAAGAAATATATCAGAAAACAGGCACAATAGTTGATTATGTTTTATACACTTCAGATCATCGCCATCGCATCGAACACGCGCAAGTCGTCGCGCCGTCGGATTTCAAGCGTTTTGCCGAACTCGGCGTGATTGCTTCGATGCAGCCGACGCACGCGATTTCGGATAAGCGTTGGGCGGGCGACAGACTCGGCGAATATCGCGTTTTAGGCGCATACGCATGGCATACATTTGAATCTTACGGCGTTCACGTCGCCTTCGGAACGGATTCGCCCGTCGAATTATTGAATCCGTATCAAACTCTATACGCTGCCGTTTCGCGTCAGGATTTGGAAGGAAATCCGGCTGGCGGCTGGCAGCCGCAGGAAAAAGTTTCTATGACGGACGCGATTCGTGATTACACTTATGAATCGGCTTACGCGGAATTTGCCGAAAAGGAAAAAGGCACAGTCGCTATCGGAATGCTGGCGGATTTGGTTGTTCATTCTAAGGATTTACTGACGATTGAGGCGAAAGAAATTATGGCGACCGAACCGATTTATACGATTTTTAACGGTCAGATTATCTACGAAAAGAAATAACAGGAAGATAATTAACCGCAGATGAACGCAGGTAAACGCAGATAAAATTACAGATTTATTTTAATTGTTTGACTTGGTTTTTATGAAAATTGCCAAAATTATCAAATCGAATTCTCACATTGATTATGTCGGGCGCGTGATTGACGAACTCGACTCGACAACGCCGCCGTCGGCGGAAGACTACGGTTTCGCGCAGTTTGTTAATTTGCCGCAGGAAGATAGAACAGAAATCGTCGGCGTGATTTATAATTCGATGCTCGTCAATCCAGAATATGCGAGTTTCGGTCCGCGCCTTTCGCCGAAGCCGGAACTCGGCTCGTTTAGTCCCGATTATCTCAATGAACAAGGCTTTTTGATTGGAATTTTACTGCTCGGCGTAAAAGATAACGCGGAAAAAATCACGCACGGAGTTCCGCGCCGCGTCGTTCCTGCCGGACAAGATGTTTTTAAAATCGAAAAGGAAGAAGTAAAAAAATTTCACACTGACGAAAGCGATTGTCTGCAAATCCATTATTTTTCGCAAGTTGTTGCTCACGCCGGACTTTTCGCCGTTCCTCTGCTCGAAGCGATAATTGACCAACTCGCACTCGATTGCTCGGAAACCGACAAACAGCGACTCGGTGTTTTAAAACAAACTCTGGCGTGGCAACGAACTCTCGGCGGAATGCGTCTATAAGTTTGAGTCCCAAATTCCAGACTACAAATTTAAAATTATGAGAAAATTATTTTATGTATTCGTATTCGGTTTGTTTGTTTGCGCCGCGACGATTTCGGCACAAGTGCGACCGATGGAAAAAAAATCCGGTAAAACAGAAGCTCAAACCGCCCCGAAAACGCCTGCGCCCGATTCGTTTAAAGCCAAATACGAAGGCGGAATTTTCGGTTACGATAAAAAGGAAACAGGCACACTTAAATTTGACGACACGAATTCGAGAATTGTCTTTTACGGCGAAGATCAAAAGGAAAAGTTTTCAATTCCTTACAAATCTATGCTGGTCGTTTATCCGCAGTCAAAATCAGTTCGCTCGACGACCGGCACGATCATCAGTGTGATTCCGCTTCCGGGCGCGGGATTAGCCGGTTTGATGCGTGCAAAAAATCGTTATTTGGTAATAAATTACGATGACCCAGATGTTGAAGCCAAAGGCATTGCAAATTTCAAACTGGACAATAAAGAATTGCTTGCGTCGGTGATTGATACGCTCGGCAAAAAAGCGGAAATGTCGGCTCGCGGCGATGCTTTTTACCGACCCAAAGACAGCAATTAACAAGCAAAATTTCTGTTTTAACGACAGCCGAAAGATGTTTCCACATTTTTCGGCTATTTCGTCTTTAAATTCTCGTCATAAAACATTTGGTAAATGCGATAAGCCGCCATCACTTTGTAAATATAATCTTTCGACTGAGAAAAAACGATTTCGGAAACGTAGCGGTCAGGATCGTCTGATTTGACACGCGTCAGCCAACGTGCCATATTATCTTCACCGCCATTATAACTCGCCGCAACCGCCGGCGGCTGATTCGGAAATTGTTTAAACAAATTCGATAAGTACTGAGAACCGAACAAAATTGCTGTCGGTGGATTGTAAAGTTCATCTTGTTTGAAATTTTCGCGGTTTAATTCCTGCGCGATTTGATTCGCGGTGGTTGAAATAAACTGCATCAAACCACGCGCGGCGGCGTAAGATTTCACGTCGGGACGAAAGCGCGATTCCTGCCGCATAATTGACAACACAAAACGCGGATCAACATTTTTCGGCGGCGCAAACTGCAAAAGTGAATCAGAATAAGGCGCGGGATAAAGCAGTTCGATTTGCTCACGCGGAATCAATTCTATTTCATAATCGGCGGGAACATTCTTCCAAAACGGTTCGATAAATGAAACCGCTTTATTCGCCATATCGCCGCGCTCATAAAACGTCGCCAGTGTGAAAGCCAAATTGTCCGTTATTTTTGTTTGAGATTGCCGTAAATATAAATCCAATTCCGGCGTTCCTTCGTCGTAAAGTCCGAGAAATAAAAGTTCATCGGCTAAAATTTTGTGGTGATTTTCGTTTGAAATTTCCGACTTTTCCTTCAAAACTTTCTTACGTCCGAATTCGAGCAATTTGAAATTCGGAATTTTTTGATAATCCGGCAAATTAACATATAAACTTTTGATAATTTTCAATGTTTCTGGACTTCTTGTCAAACGATAAACATTTTGAAATATTTTTCGGTTTTCATTAGGAATAAGTATTCCTGAATTACGGCTCAATTGAATTATTTTTACCTGAATAAATTGCTGTGTTTTCTCATCGTTGGATAAATTTTGTAATCTTTCCGTCGCCCGCCAGCCGTAATATTCGTTTCTGCCGTCGGGAATTGAAAGATAAACATCAATCGCTTCGGGAAATCGGTTGAGATTTTCGAGTGCCAAACCTTTCAAAAAGGTAACTTCAGCTTTATTCGTGCCGCCCGGAACTTTTGTGCCGCCTAAATCGGGAAACGTCAGCAAAACGCTCAAATCGGAAAGCGCGTTTGTCCAATCGTTTTGCGAAATGTGAATTCGCACTTGAGCAAAAAACGCGATTGCTTCGGGCAGTTTGCCTTTGAAATCGGCTTGTGTTCTCGCCGTCCATTTTAACGCTTCAGCGTTTTCGCCCTGATCGCGCAAAATGTCCACGATATTTAAATAAGCGCGTTCCAGATTATCAGCGTTCGGGTAGGTTTGGATAAATTTTTGATAGCGCAAGATCGCCTCTTTCGGTTTGTTAAGACGCGAATATGCCGAAGCGGTTTGGCTCAAAGCGTCGCGGGCAATATCGTCGTTCGGAAATTCGACTTGAACACGCTCAAACCATTCAATTGCTTGACTAAAATTGCCTTCCTGCACGAAACTGCGCCCGATTTGATAAAGGGAATTGGCAATAAAAGCGCTATTTGGAAAGCGTTGGACAATCGCTTGAAAATGCAGACGTGCAAGAGGAAAATTGCGATTAAACTGATAAATCAAAGCGCGGCGGTAATTTTCGTTATCGGTAAGCTGAGGTGCGATTTTACCAAAATTTTCGCTTCCGACATCAAGCAAATCGAGATTTTTCACGCCCGCCAATGCAAAATCATCAGGCTGCGCCGGATTTGTCAAAGTTTTGACCAATTTTGTAAAAACCTGCCGCGCTTCTTCTTTTTTTTCGATTTGTAAATACGATTCACCGAGCAAAACCAAATTCTCTCTTGTTTTCGCATCGTTTCCCGTTAAATTCCCTAGAATTTTGTCCTGCGCCGGAATCACGACAATCATTTTAGAATTCTTCTCAGATGAAAAATCTTTGGTGGAATGAAATTTCGCAATTACTTCTTCAAAATTACCGCTTTCAAATAAATTATGAATAATTCGAGTTTTGACGGCTTCAGATAAAATACTGTCCGGCGCAGTCAGCATAAGTTTCTGCAAATAAATTCGTTCCAGCATCAAATTTCCGCTCGCTCCAACGATTTGGGAGAGATGCCACAGAGCATATTCTCTTAAAACCGGATTTCTCAGGCTGCCTTCATTGTTATTTTCATAATCTGCGTAATTTGCTAAAGCAAGCGCAAAATCACCTTTCTTTTCAGCCATTCGCGCCAGTAAATAATCATAATTATTAAATTCGAAAGTCTTATTGTCCGACTTTTCGAGGTTTTGAAGTTCGCTGATTGCTGTTTGATAATCTTTTTTCTCAATCGCGCTTTCAATTTTAGCGTGAAAATCTTGCGCCGCAGTTTTTATTGCGAAAATACAAAATAATAAAATTAAATTGAGTAAAATATTTTTCATTTTTGAAGTTTTGTCGTGCGAAACGATTTTGTAAAAGTTCGCGCACAACGATTCTAGCTTTATTTCGGCAAAGGAAAAAGAGAGCCGAACGACTCTTTTATAATTCACCAAACTAAAACTGACAATTTGATAAAATTTCCTGTAAAATCATAAAAAATATGACTGCAAAAATTTTAAGCGGCAGGGAAGTTGCCGATTCTGTGAAAGAGCGGGTTGCCGAAGAAATCAAAAATTTATCATTTCGCCCGTGTTTGGCGGCGATTCGAGTCGGTGAAGATGCGGCATCGAAAGTTTATGTCGCCAATAAAATTAAAACGAGCGAAGAACTCGGTTTGGTTTCCCAATACCGACATCTTCCGGCGGAAACGACGCAGGAAGAATTATTAAACCTGATTGAAGAATTGAATTTGCGTGATGACGTTGACGGAATTCTTGTCCAGCTTCCTTTGCCGAAGCAAATAAATGAAAAGATTATTTTAGAAGCCGTAAATCCCGAAAAGGATGTTGACGGTTTTCATCCGATAAATGTCGGACGACTTGCAAGCGGTCAAAACGCGCTCACGCCTTGCACTCCGGCGGGCGTGATTGAAATTTTGAAAAATTATAACATCGAAATAGCCGGAAAACACGCGGTCATTGTCGGACGCAGCAATATCGTCGGCAAACCGATGGCGATGCTTCTGTTGCAAAACGACGCGACCGTAACGATTTGCCACTCGCGCACAAAAAGTTTGGCGGAAATTACCAAACAAGCCGATATTTTGGTGGCGGCAATCGGACGCGCCGGATTTATTCGCGGCGAACACATTAAAGAAGGCGCAAACGTCATTGATGTCGGCATAAATAATGTTTCCGACGCTGATTTTGCGCGGGAATTATTTGACAAAACTGAACTTGAAAAGCGTCTGAGGACAATCGAAAAGCGCGGTTTTACGCTTGTCGGGGATGTAAATCCAAAAGAAGCCGTTGAAAAAGCGGGAGCATTTACGCCCGTTCCCGGCGGTGTCGGATTGATGACGATTGCGATGCTGATGAAAAATACGGTTGAGGCGGCGAAAAAGAGAAGAAAATTTTAACGCAGAGGCGCAAAGCCGCCACATCGCAAACAAACAAATTGAAACTTTGCGCCTTTGCGTCCTGACGGCTTTGCGTTTAAAAAAAATGAAATTTGAAGAATATCAAACGAAAGCGAAAAAAACGGCTTTGTATCCGAATCGCTTAAAAAATCTCGAATATCCGACGCTTGGTCTGACGGGTGAAGCGGGCGAAGTCGCCAACATCGTCAAAAAAATTCAACGCGATTTCGGCGGAGAAATTACTGACGAAATCCGCGCCAAACTAAAAGACGAACTCGGCGACGTGCTTTGGTATATTTCAGCCTGCGCCGATGAATTGGGAATAACGCTTTCTGAAATTGCGGAATATAATGTTGAAAAATTAGCGAAAAGACACGGGAGATAATGAAAATGGGAAACGGAAAATGAAATTTTGTTTTATCAATTTCCGTTTTCCGTTTTTCATTGCTTAAGAAACCATCTTTTGGCAATCGAATCGGTTTTGAAAAAATCCAACAAGAGATTGGCGATTTTTTCGCGCCCGCCGGCTGCCGGATGAACGCCGTCCGATTGATAATCCGAACACAAATAGGATAAACCGTCGCTGCGCGGCTTTGTGCCGTCCGCCCACAGATATACGCCCCACGACAGCCAGGGTGCTTTGACTGCGCCCAAACGCGCATCGTAATTGAGTTCGGGTGAGCCGTTTAATTGGTCTTCAATCAACCATTTGACGGCAAATCCGGTTTGATAAGAAACAGGTTCGCCGCGAGTTGCCTGAGAATTTGCATAGCCGCCATAGGAACGACTAGAGAGAAAAACCATTCGCAAATTCCAGTATTTTTGTCTGAGAATCTGCACAATTTGTAAGAGTTCCGTTTTCAAACGCAGAGCGTCAGCGGGAAAAGTCGTCAACGGCACATCGTCGGCTTCTTTGAGCCAGACAACCTGCACCTGTTTGTCTGTTATGCCGGAATTTGTCAGTCTTTGCTCAACAACCTGCCAGAATTGCTGTGCCGTCTGAGTGCTTAAATCGGAAATTTTATCAGCAGACATTCCACCCTGCGCTCCGTCAACGATTGTTACTTTTTCGCTTTTCAACGGATCGGCATTTGCCAGCGGAATAAAAGCCGAAGACTCCTGCGTCGTGTTTGACATTCCGATTGTCAAAAGAACGATTTTACCATACGCTCTCGGCAAACCCTTCGCATTACGCGGGCGAATCTGGTAAGATTGTTCGATTCCGGCAAGTTCGTGCATTGAAGGACGCAAATTACTGCCCGACGGATACAACCCACCTTGAAAACCTTGATAATATCCGATTCCTAAATCAAATAACGGGATCAAGCCGGTTGAAGTGTTACTGCAATTTGCGGCATACGTCGGAAAAGTTGAAAACAAAAGTGTAATAATAAAAGTAATAATACAAACTTGTTGAATCAATTTAAATTTTGATTTATTCATAACAACTCCTAATGCGGTTCTGGTATTTTAAGACGTTCATCATAATTGAATAGTCTAATTTTGTTTTTAAACCGTATTTATTATATTTCAATATGCTCAAAGTTGGTTTAACCGGCTCAATCGCCGTCGGGAAATCTTACGTTTGCGAAATTTTCCGCGAACTCGGCGCATTTGTTCTTGATGCCGATCAGACAGCGAGAGAAGTTGTTCAGCCGAAAACCAAAGTATTGCGTCTGATAACGAAAGAATTCGGCAATGAAATTTTGCATCCGAACGGAGAACTTGACCGAATAAAATTAGGCGCGATAGTTTTTACAGACGAGTCGAAACGACAACTTTTAAATGCAATCGTGCATCCATTAGTTATCGAAAAACAAGACGAATGGCTAAGACAGATTGAAAGTGAAAATGCCGGTACGATTTGCATAATTGATGCGGCTTTGATGATAGAATCGGGCGGTTATAATAGGTTTGATAAATTGATTGTCGTTTGGTGTAATTCTGATATACAATTGAAAAGACTAATGTTACGCAATAATTTGTCGGAGGAAGAAGCCTTAAAACGAATTAACTCTCAAATGCCGCAGGATGAAAAAAAGACCTATGCGGATTTTTTGATTGATACTTCCGAAGGCTTCAAAGCGGTACAGCAGCAAACTTATGAAGTTTTTGAACAATTAAAAATTTTATCGTTATAAATTCTTGGTAAAAAACATAGCAAAATGAATAAGTTAAACAGAAAAATAAAAGTTGGAGGCATCTTTATCTTTCTATTTTTTTGCTTTTCATTTATTACATCTTGCGGTGAACTCGAAAAAACGGAGCCTCAGCCGTTTTATGCAGAAACCACACCGCCGCCAAAAAAAGAATTTCGCTGGAGCAACGGGAAAATGCCAAAATCATTTGATCCCGCGCTGGCTTCCGCGCCGCCGGAAACCGATGTCGTACGTGCGGTTTATGAAGGTTTAACAGACACAAATCCGAAGACTTTAAAAACTATTTCAGCCATTGCGATTGATTGGGCTTCGACGGATGATAATAAAATATGGACTTTTAAGCTGCGGCGCGATGCCGAGTGGTCGAATGGTGAAAGAGTAACGGCGAATGATTTTGTACGTTCGTGGCTGCGTCTGAAAGAAATGGGTGAAAAGGTCGCTCACTATAAATTGCTCAGTAATATCGTCGGAATGCAGTCTGCGGAAAATAAAACGGCGACGTTCAAAGATGCGGAAAATTTGGACTTATTTCCTAAAAATACCTCGAATCAGGATTTCCCCGAAGTTTTTCAAAAACACAATACAAATTCAAATACGGCGCAAAAACAAACCGGCAAATCAAATATTTCTTCAAAACAACCGGAAACGGGAAAGAAAGATAATACGGAAGGAAAAACGGTAATTGAGCCGAAAATTGCCGGAAAAAAAGAGATTGAAAATGAATCGAAATTTGGTGTCGAAGCAATTGACGATTACACGCTCAGAGTTTCGCTGGTCGAACCCGACAAATATTTTCCGGCGTTGGCGGCAAATCCGATCTTGCGTCCGATTTTCGGCGACGGCAAAGAATTTGAAGGCGACAAATTAAACGCCGATATAGTTACAAACGGTGCATTCCGTATTTTCTCGATTGGTCAGGATGGCTTAACGCTTGACCGCGCGGAGAATTATTGGAATAAAGACGAAATTGAACTCGAAAGAGTTCGTTTTGTTCCGACTGAAAATGCTGAAAAAGCGTTGGAAGCATATCGAGCCGGTGATGTTGATGTCGTGACGAATGCCAATTTTGAACCTTTGGCGTTGAAACTTCTCACACCTTTCAGCGATTTTGAGCGAACCACGCATTCGGCACTCAATTTCTACGAATTTAACCAGCTTAATATTCCATTTCAAGACCGTCGTGTGCGCGAAGCTCTGGCAATTTCGATTGAGCGCGAGCGTTTGACCGAAAACGATATGGACGGCGCGAGTCGTCCGGCTTTTGGTTTTTTGCCGTTTGACGAAAACGCTAAATTAAAAATTACGCAGGATAACGAAAAGGGGAAAAATCTTTTGACGGAAGCCGGTTTCCCGAACGGCGAAAATTTCCCGACCGTCAGACTGCTCATCAATCGCAACAATGTTCAGCAGCGCATCGCACGTTCCGTAGCGAAAATGTGGAAGGAAAATCTGAACATCGAAACGGAAATTACGGTGAAAGAATCGAGCGAACTCGATGCCCTAAAAAATTCGGGCGATTTTGATTTAATACGACGCGGCGTGGTGCTTCCGACAACAGACGAAACAGCCAATATGCTGGCGATTTTATCTTCAAATGAAAAGCCGATTGATACAAAATCGGAGTTTGAAAAAGGTAGTGTCAAAGAAAACCCGAAAATTGAAAAATCAAAAGATGAAAACAATTCATTATTACAAGTAAGTAGTAATTTATTGGTTAAGGATAAAACCATAAACAATAAAAATTTAATGTCGGAAATCCCTGAAAATTTTGAAGAAAATCCTATTTTGACCGAAGCGGAGGCATTGTACGAGTTTCCCGCTATACCGTTGTATTTTCCTACTTCTTATTCATTAGTGAAACCTTACATTTTAGGATTTGAAACGAATAATTTGGATGCTCCTTCGCTCAAAAATGTCAGGATTGATAACAATTGGCAACCGAAAAAGACAAATAACGAATCGTAAATTAAAGTTGTTCTTTATCCTTTGTTATTAGTCCTTTAGAAATAAATTTGACCGTTATTTACAAAAAGCGGAAAAAAATGTCAAAGAACAGAGAACGTCTGAGTTCTTGCCTGAAACCTTTGTATCGTGGTAAGTTTATCGCGTTAGTTGAGCAGGTTTATTTTCTCTCCTAAAGCCAAAACAGTGGCTTTTCAATCATTAGCAGTAATTAGAAAGGAGCGTGTTTGATGACACATATCAGTTTTAACCAATTTCGTTCAATCTTGGTTTTGGTCGTATTGTCTTCATTATTTACGGGTTGTATGACTTCGGCAAACAGCCGCTATTTCGGACGCACACAGCCTCCGGCGGATAATGTTCTGCGGTATATTACCGGCTCGGAACCGGAATCGCTCGACCCGCAATTCGGTCAAGGACAGCCAGAAGCCAGAATTTATTTGGGATTGTATGACCGTTTGGTCGAATATCATCCGAAAACGATGGAGCCAATTCCGGCGGCTGCGATGAGTTGGGAAATTGCTCCCGACGGCACGGAATACCTTTTTCATCTTCGCAAAAACGCCAAATTTTCTAACGGTGAACCGATTACCGCTTATGATTTTGTTTATTCGTTTCGCCGCGCGCTCTCGCCGGAACTCGCTTCGCGCAACGGAATTCTCGGCTATTACATAAAATACGCCGAAGCCTACAACGCCGGAAAATCGTTTGTTCGGGACGCAAACGGAAACTTTCTGCTCAAAGAAAATTTTGCAGTTAAAGAAGGTTTAACCAAGTCGGAACTTGTAGACACGAAAAACGATTTGGTTGAAACAACGAAGAAAGCCGGTTCCCTCAAAAAAATCAACCTATCACCGATAGCCCAAACCGACGAGCCGGTTGCGCCCGAAGAAAATGACAAAAAAGAATCGGCAAAAAGTTTCGGCGAGGAAACCGAATTTCATCAATTTATAGACGCGTCCGAACGTCTGACCGTGCCGAGCGACGAAAAAGAGCGCGCCAAAGTTTTTAAAGAAGCACCGCAAATCAAAGCGGCGGTTGAAGGCAAAGAGTTGATTCCGGTCAAAGCCGAAAACATCGGTGTTGAAGCGGTTGACGATTACACTTTGCGCGTAACGCTTTATCAGCCCGCGCCGTTTTTCTTGGGACTTCTGGCGCATCAATTTTTCAGCGTCGTCAATCGCGGCGTGATTGAAAAATACGGAAAAGATTGGACTAAACCGGAAAATATCGTTACAAGCGGACCGTTTAAGGTTTCCGTTTATAAACCATACGACGAACTGGACGTGGTGAAGGACCCGAATTATTGGGACGCAGCGAATGTTCATCTTGACGGCATCGAATTTTATCCGATGGAAGAAGCGACGACGATGATGAATCTTTATAAAGCCGGACAAGTTGACGCGGTTTATAATCACGTAGTTCCGGCGGCGTGGCTCGAAGTTATTAAACAATACAAAGACGAATATCTGCTCGCGCCGGAAGCGGCGACGGAGTTTTATGTAATCAGTGTCAAAAAACCGCCGATGGACAATCTTAAAGTTCGGCAGGCGTTTAGTTTAGCGGTAAATCGTCCGGCACTTGCCGAATATCGCAAAACCGTCAAACCGTTGACCGACCAAACGCCAGAAGGAATTTTTCCGAAATATGAAGAAGCCAGAAAAAAGATTTTTACCGAAAAATTAAAGGAAAACAACATTTCGCCGGAAGAATGGGCAAAACGCATTTTTGATCCTGAAGAAGCCAGAAAATTGATGACCGACGCCGGTTTTCCCGTGCAAAAAAGCGGCAGCGGATATTCTTGTCCGAGTTTTCCGGTTGATAAGGTTAACATCACTTACAACACGGCGGAAAGCAACAAAGCCACCGCCGAATTTGTGCAAGCGCAGTGGAAACAGAATTTGGGGATTACCGTTCCGCTTAAAAATCTCGAATTCAAAACTTATCTGCCGCTGCTTTCGAGCGTCGGTTACGATGGTTTCGGACGGCGCGGCTGGGTTGGCGATTATATGGATCCTTATACATTTCTCGGACTTTATTATTCGCCGCAAAACGACGGCGCAACCGGCTGGTGGGATCCGAAATACGATGCAATGCTCGACGATGCCAATAAAACGGTTGACGTGCAGAAACGCTACGAAAAACTTGCCGCCGCCGAGTTTTATGTTACTCAGCAGCAGATTATCATTCCGCTTTATACAAACGGCACGAGTTGGATGAAAAAACCATACGTCAAAGGATTGTATCCAAATCCAGGAACTCTGTTTGCTTGGAAATTTGTCTATATTGAAAGTGATCCAAATAAGTGGGATACCAATGTTGACAATCTTATGAATGAAAGCGATCCGCAAGTTGAAGCGCAACTTAATCAATTAATGGCGACGCAGGAGCAGATGGAAAATAAATCGAAGGAAGCACAAACTGCAAATTCAACCAAAACAGAATAACCAACTAAAAAATGTTAAAGTTTATATTTAAAAGACTGTTAATAATTATTCCGATGGCGTTGCTGGTCGTTACTCTGACTTGGGGTTTGATTCGCATCGCGCCTGGTAACTTTTATTCCACCGAAAAGAAATTGCCGCCCGCCATTGAAGCTAATATCAAGAAAAAATACGGACTAGACAAGCCTTGGTATATGCAATACGCAATTATGATGGGCAACATCGTGCAGCTCGACTTCGGCGATTCGCTCAAATATCAAGGTCAATCAGTCAATGAGATTATTAAACGCCATTTTCCGTATTCGGCGACGATGGGGATTTTAGCATATCTTCTGGCGTTGATTATCGGTCTGGCGGCGGGAATGATTGCCGCGCTTAAACAGAATTCAGCGTTTGATTATGCTTCAATGTCGGCGGCAATGCTCGGTCTTTCCGTGCCGAACTTTGTTTTGGGTCCGATTTTGGTTCTCGTTTTTTCGTTGTGGCTTTTTTGGCTTCCGCCGGCGCGTTGGGGCGGAATTTCACATCTTATTTTGCCCGTAATCACGCTGTCGGCAATTTACGCGGCATACATTGCGCGGCTGACACGCGCCGGAATGCTCGAAGTGATGCGCTCCGATTATATTCGCACAGCGCGGGCGAAAGGTTTGCCGGAATGGAAGGTTTTGTTCAAACACGCTCTGCGCGGCGGCATTGTTCCGGTGGTTTCCTTTACGGGTCCGGCGTTGGCTTCGCTGCTTGCGGGAACGGTGGTGGTCGAAAAAGTTTTCGCCATTCCGGGTTTGGGCAACATTTTTATCCAAGCGGTTTTGAATCGTGACGAACCGCTGATCTTGGGCATTGTTGCGTTTCTCTCGATTTTAATTATGATTTTCAATCTGGCGGTGGATATTTCTTATGGATTTTTAGATCCGCGCATACGCTACGAATAATTTTAAGAATAAAAAGTTATGGCAGAAAATACAGAAACAATAAAAGGAACATCGCTTTGGAAAGACGCTTGGAAACGTCTTTTGAAAAATAAATTAGCCGTTTTCGGTTTGATCGTAATGGTCATTATGATTATTGCCGTTACCATCGGACCGGCGATTATTCGCTGGACAACCGGCTTTACGGCTGATTTTATTCCGCCCGAAGGCGACCAAATTAAATCTTTTCCGCCGTCGCTACAGCATCCGATGGGAACTGACGAAGCCGGACGCGATTTGCTTGCCAGAGTTTTGCAGGGCGGCAGAATTTCTTTGATGGTCGGCGTTATTTCGACGATTGTTTCGCTGCTCGTTGGTGTGAGTTACGGCGCGATTGCCGGTTATATGGGTGGCAAAATTGATAATTTTATGATGCGCGTTGTAGATATTATCTACGCGATTCCGTATATTCTCATTGTCATTGTTCTGCTTTCCGTCTTCGGCGGACCGAACACGCCGGCTTGGATCACGTGGCTTGCCGAACGCTTCGGCGGCGCGGGCAATCAAGGTTTAAGTCAGATTTTTTTATTGTTTTTCGCTCTCGGACTCGTTTCGTGGCTGACAATGGCGCGGGTTGTGCGCGGGCAGATTTTATCGCTCAAAAATCAAGAATTCGTCTTGGCGGCGCGGGCGACGGGCGTTTCCACCACAAGCATCATTTTTCGACATCTCGTTCCAAACGCGCTCGGACCCGTGATTGTTTATGCGACGCTGACCGTTCCGTCGGTAATGCTGACCGAAGCATTTCTGTCCTTTTTAGGAATCGGTGTTCAAGCACCGTTTGCTTCGTGGGGAAGTCTTGCTTCTGACGGTATAAAAAATATTGCCATTTACCCGTGGCAATTAATTTTTCCGGGTGTAACGATGGCATTGACTTTATTTTCACTAAACTTTTTAGGCGATGGTTTAAGAGATGCGCTCGATCCGCAGACACGAAAATTCTAGATTAAGATTGAAAGAATGAACGAAACAAACGGCACAATTTTATCGGTCAAAGACCTGAAAACCTATTTTCAGACTGAAGACGGCGTGGTCAAGGCGGTTGACGGCATTTCGTTTGAACTTCAAAAAGGCGAAACTATCGGCATTGTCGGCGAATCAGGAAGCGGTAAATCGGTTACAAATCTTTCGATTATGCGTTTAATTCCCGAACCGCCGGGAAAAATCGTCAACGGCGACATTATTTTTAACGGCATTGATGTTCGCAAACTTTCTATCGAAGAGGTGCGAAAAATACGCGGCAAACGGATTGCGATGATTTTTCAAGACCCGATGACATCGTTAAATCCGTTTTTGAAAATCTCGACGCAATTGATGGAAGTTACGCAGCTTCATCTCGGACATTCCAAAGAGCAGGCTTATCAGCACGCGATAAAAATGCTGAAAACCGTCGGCATTCCCGACGCGGAAAATCGGATTGACGCTTATCCGCACGAATTTTCCGGCGGAATGCGCCAGCGCGTAATGATTGCGATGGCTTTGTCTTGTCAGCCCGAACTGCTCATCGCTGACGAACCGACAACCGCTTTAGATGTAACAATTCAGGCGCAGATTCTCGAACTTATCAAAAAATTGAAACAGGAATTCGGTGCAAGCGTTATTCTAATCACGCACGATTTGGGCGTTGTCGCCGGAATGACCGAAAAAATTATCGTAATGTATGCCGGAAAAGTTTTTGAAACGGCACCGACGGCGGAACTTTTTGCGACTCCGGCAAATCCATATACGAAAGGTCTGCTGAGAAGCGTTCCTGATCCGGCGCACGAAGAAGGCACGGAACTATATCAAATTCCGGGACTTCCGCCCGATGTCGCCCATCTGCCGCCAGGTTGTCCGTTTGCCGAAAGATGCGAAAGAACACAGGAAATTTGTGTGCGGGAATTTCCGCCGTTTGTTCAAATCAACGAAAATCATCATTCGCTGTGCCATTTTGCCAAAGAAGTTTACGCCGAATCTTTACAAGAGAACAAATAAATTTAATGCCAGAAACAAACGGAAATAATTTACTTTCCTTAAAAAATCTAAAAGTTCATTTTAGTCTGGGCGGCGGCGGATTTTTGGACAAACTCACTGGCGGCAGTAAAGTTCCCCGCGTTGTCAAAGCCGTTGACGGCGTAACGCTGGACATTAAAAAAGGCGAAACTTTGGGTCTGGTCGGTGAATCCGGCTGCGGAAAATCAACGCTCGGCAAAGCGATTTTGCGCTTGACCGAACCGACCGGCGGACAGGTTTTTTATCAGGGCAAAGATTTGGCAAATCTTTCAAATAATCAAATGCGCGGCGAGCGGAAAAATCTACAAATGATTTTTCAAGACCCTTACGCCTCGCTCAATCCGCGAATGACGGTCGGAAATATTATCGGCGAACCTATTCGCACGTTCGGTTTGGCAAACGGCAGAGATGTCGAAGATGTAGTTAAAGAATTGATGGAAACCGTCGGAATGAGCCGCCGTTTTATCAAACGCTATCCGCACGAATTTTCGGGCGGTCAGCGGCAGCGCATCGGCATTGCGCGGGCTTTAGCAGTTGACCCTGAATTTATAGTCGCCGATGAACCTATTTCCGCTTTGGACGTTTCTATTCAAGCTCAAATTATGAACTTGATGGAAAAACTTCAAGCGGAAAAAAATTTAACATATCTGTTCATCTCGCACGATTTACGCGCCGTGCGCCATCTATCCGATCGGGTTGCCGTAATGTATCTCGGCAAAATTGTCGAACTCGCCGACGGTAAAAAAGTTTATAGCGATCCGTTGATGCCTTATACAAAGGCTCTGATTTCTGCCGTTCCCGTGCCTGATCCGGCAATCGAGGCGAAACGGACGCGAATTATTTTAACGGGCGATGTTCCTTCGCCGATAAATCCTCCGTCAGGCTGCAACTTTCATACGCGCTGTCCTTATGCAATTGAAGATTGTAAAAAAACAGAACCTCCGTTGGTTGAAATTAAACCGAATCATTTCGCGGCGTGCATTAGGATTTCAACGGAAAAACCAAATATCGAAGACAATATATGCGAATCAAGGGTTAAAACAGAGAATAAATAGAGATGCTGCCAGTTTGCCGTAGCAATGAACGAATAAACCTTCTCCAGACCTGATTTTTGAGCCGTTTTGAACGTCTGTTTTCTCTATTATCCAATTAAACAAAGA
>JBBSIE010000077.1:0-20837 GCA_038232235.1 Pyrinomonadales bacterium
AGCATTTGTCAGACTTGAAAGTCATTGTTATCGAGAAAGAATCAGTTGGATCGAAGCGAAAACAAGTATCATTCGAGATGCCGTCAGAGCATATTTGTCGAATCCTCGTTATCTGCTTCTGCCAACTGCGTAAGTTCTAAAACTATATCTCAGTCCGAATTGAATCACTCGTGGCGAACCTTGAATATTAGTAAAATTCCACCAATCCGACGCGGGATTATTGGCTTGCGGATCAACTTGTAACTGCTGGTTGGCGGTTTCGCCGAATCTCTGTGTATTCGTTACGTTAAACGCTTCCACTCTGAGCTGCAATTTATGATTTTCATTCCACGGCATCGTAAATGATTTGGCAAGCCCCAAGTCAAGACTGACATATCCCGGAAGCCTGATGACGTTGCGGTCGCCTGTTTCTCCGGGTTTTGCATTGCGCCAGCTTTGATAAGCGTAATCTCGATCACAACCGAAAAGATTTGGAGCTTCGCCGTTTTCACCGCGTGTCGGGCAGGATTGTGTTGGTCTGGTTCTCACGCCGCTGCTAGTGATGTTCCAGTTTGTTGCCCATAATGTGTCATAAGGCGAATAAATCGGCAATCCTGAATTCCAGCGATAGATGCCGGACAATTGCCAGCCACCTAAAAATGCGTCAACTATTTTATTGGTATCTTTGAGCAGCCAACGTTTGCGTCCGACGGGAATTTGCCAGACCGAGTTGATGTTGATTGTGTGGCGCACGTCGAAATCCGAATTTGCGTAGTTGTCTTGTTGCCGGATCGGATTAAGAATAAATGATGTTCCGTAGTTTCCGCTTGTTTGCAGCCCCGAAGCATCATCCAGCGAATGCGCCAGCGTGTAGTTAAAATCCATCGTGAATTTATCTCCGAGACGCTGGCGAACCGAAAGAGTTCCGGCGTGATAGTTTGATCTGCCGATTGAACTGATCGCGGAAAGTGCGGCGTATTGCGGATGATAAAAAGCGGGCGAAAGTCCCGCGTTAACCAAAACCCGATCAATTTCGCTTTGAGTTGATGTCCAGTCGTTATCATTAAAAACCAAAGCATCGCCGAAGATCGCCTGTGTAGCGTTTGTCGCGTATGACGCGCGACTTGAACCAAGCAGGGCGCGGGCAAGTCCGGGAACGCTGCCGAACAGATTTTCAAAATACGGGATTGCCGCGACGCTGGCGATTGCCGCTTGTTGTGCCGCTCGTGTTGATAAATCCTGTCCGGCGAAATTGCGGCGAATGTCTTCCAACATTCCCGCCGCCGTATACCAATCCATTCCCGATTGCGGATCAACCAAATTATTGAGTGCCGCCACATCGCGTGATGCCAGCAGATTGCGGGCGGCGCGTCCGATGTAGGATGCCTGTACGACAAATCCTTTGGGAAGCGTCCGTTCATAAGTCAGATTCCAACTATAATGAATCGGTGCTTTGATTTCCGAATCTATTGATGATTCGATTCGCCGGCTGTTGTCGGACGGCTGCGATAGCGGAAAAGTTAAATTACTCGGCAGAGGCAAACCGAACTGACCTAATAAAGGTCTGACATCCTGCGCGAATCCGGTGAACAGCGGACACGGATTGTCCGTAATGTTACAAGTTCCGGCGGAAAGCGTCGAGGCGGAAGAAAAGCCCAATTTATTATTCAAATCAAAGGCGACGGCTAATTGCTGACCGTAATAATCGTTGGTAATGCCGAAACCGCCGCGAATTACCGATTGACTATTTTTACCAAAAATTGTTCCTAAAAATCCGCTTTTGAAATTTGGCGACCAGGCAACGCCGATGCGCGGTTGGAAATTATTTTTATCCCAATTATAGAGCGAAGATTTTCCGTTGGCAGGACCCGATAATTCAACCGAAATCGGATCATTATACGGAGTTCCGTTAGCCGCGCCTTCGAGCCGGCGGCGGAAAAATTCGGAAAGCGAGATGTTCGGCTTGGCTTCAAAACCGTTTGTTTCATAAACCGGACGGCTCAGCCCGTAACGAAGTCCGTAAGTCAGCGTCAGATTCGGTCTGAATTTCCAAATATCCTGAGCATAAAAATCATATTCTTCCGTTGCAAATTCACGCTCGCTCGGCGTTCCCGAAGGCAGCAGCGTTCCGTCGCGGTCAAATGTAAAACGCGCCGTAAATGCGGTTAGTCTTCCGATTAAAGCAACGGCGGCATTGCGAACATCCGTTTCGTCGGAATTATCGCCAATCGGAGAGAAATCATTGATTCGATCTATAATCGGATTTCCGCTGTTGGCATAACCTGAAGGATTCGTGTAAGCCGTATCAAAGGCATTGGCAAAAGTCGTCCGTTTATTGCGAATAATACGAATGTTCGTGCCGAATTGGATGATGTGATTTCCTTTTATCCAGGAAATGTCATCAACTATATTTTGAACCGGCGTGATGCGGGAAATTTGACGCGAATCATTGACCGGAAAAAACACGCTGCGAAAATAAATTTCGTTTTTTGACGAATCGCCCTGTGTCGTAAAAGCCTCGCGCGTTAAGCCATACCGAAAATTGTTAACCAGATTATTATTGATCGTCCAGTTATGTCCGATTACCACACCGAACGGATGCGAAAATGTATCTTGCGACGGCGTATCGGGAAATAGTCTTCTTCCGCCGATTGTATCCTGCTGAATTTGCACACGGGCGGTCAATTGCTGTTTGGATGTCAGATTTAAGTCGAAACGTGCGACATGCGAATTTAGTCCGATTGGAAGCGGCGCGTTAAAACGGTAACCGGAAACATTTAAGCCGTCGCCGATGGAAGTATCATTTGCCGGATATTTGGCGGCGGCGGCGGCTAAGGCGGCGACGACTATCGGATTAGTTCCGCCTATTTCGGGAAAAATAGCGGCTAAATCTGCCGCCGTAACCGTCGTGATGCCGCCGTCGGGATTGTAATAACGCACTTCGCCGCGTCCTAAACTGGCGGTTGGAACTCTGGAAAGAATTGTCGTTTCGCTTCTGTCCCGGCGACCTTCGTAACTGTAAAAAAAGAACAGACGATCTTTGATAACGGGTCCACCAATTGCGCCGCCAAAAGTGTTGCGTTTCAGTTCGGCACGGGGAAGTCCGCTTTGATTATTGAAAAAATCATTAGCTGTAAAAGCCGTATCACGATTGTATTCAAAAAGTGCGCCGTGAAAACTGTTGCTTCCCGATTTTGTGATCAAAGAAATTTGCGCGCCGGATGAACGTCCCTGAGAAGCGTTCGGATTGGTCGTCGTTACGCGAAATTCTTCGATAGCTTCCCCATTAAGACGCAAAACAGTTCCAGCGGACGGTGAATTTGAAAAACCGTTTAACGCATCCGAACCGGCTCCGCCTTTCGGACTGCCTACCTGATTTGTCTGCGCCTCGTTTATATCAACGCCGTCGAGCGTAACATTTCCCTGATCGGCACGTGCGCCGGCAACATATCCTTCGCGGGTTGTTCCCGGCTGCAAAGTTAAAAGCGCGGTAACATCGCGGGCTTCGAGTGGAAGCTGCGTAATCTGCCGTGATTGGAAATTATTTCCCAAACTCGCATCCTGCGTATTAATCAGCGACTCGCTCGCTCCCGCGTCAACGGTTACCGTTTCGGCAACACTGCCGATTTCGAGGTGGACATTTGCCTCCGTCGGTTTTGCCACCAAAGCCTGCACGTTGCTCACAACTGCTTTCTTAAATCCGGCGGCATTCACTTCGATTACATAAGTGGCAGGCGGAACAGCCGTAAAAGAATAAATTCCGCTTTCGTTTGTAACCTGCGTTCGGGTAAAATTTTTCTCCGAATTCCGAAGCGTAACCGTTGCTCCCGCTACAACATTACCCTGCGGATCCGCGACTGCGCCGCTGACCGAAGATGTGCCGGATTGCGCCAATGCAGTTTGACCGGCAAGACCGAATATAATTAATGTCCACAGCGTAAAAACTGCTGCGATTTCTAATTTACGTTTGTTCATCGAATTTATCTCCTTTTTTGATGTTCTTTGTTCCAAAATCTTTTTTTCCCGGGCGCGTGTTTTCGCAAATCCAACCATTCGCCGGGTTTTAACAAAAAAATATTTAACGCTCCGTTCTTTTTGGACGAATTTACAACCATCACTTGACTTGTCCCGACAACCTCGCCGTAACGATTGTCTAAAATTACAAGTGCCGTGCCTTCGTCAATTCCAACGCCAAATTTTGAAGGGTTTTGCAGAATCAACCCGAAAAGCCTGTTTTGCCGCTGACGTTTGATAAAATGCTGATCAATAATCACATAGTCGGGCAGTAAGCCCAAGCCTCGAACGGTTTCCACTTTTTTGCCGTCAATAACGGTAAAATCTCCTTCGCCGGTGATCATTTTGTCCGACATAATCGCTGTTCCGGCACTCGTTCCGCCAAAGACGATTCCGTCTTTGTAGCGTTGTTTCAAAGCCTGCAAAAGCATTTCGTCTTTCAGCACGTCCATAACTTTCACCTGATCGCCGCCGGTGAAAAATACGCCCGTCGCATTTTTTAATTGATTCAAAAACGCGCTTTTGGTTTCGTTTGTCAAAGGAGCAAGCGGTGCAAGCTCAATTTCTTTCGGGTGAAACGGTTCAAAAGTTTCTTTGAACGATTTAAAACTTTCTTCCGGCTCGGCAGTCGCCCACGGAATAATCAGAATATTCGCCTTTTCTTTGCCCGCCCATTCGACAAATTTCGACATCGCGGCAGCCGGACGTTCGCCGCCGCCGACAATAACCAGATGTTCTTGTGCAAACGATTGCGAAACGAATAGAATCAGAATCAAACTTAATAAGCCGAAACCGTTGATGCTGTTTTTGCGGAATTTGAAAAATCGGTTCATATTTTATTTTTCCGAAAACTAAATTGGGAATTTAAAAATCAATTCTTATAAATTTGAATATTCATTTTGCCGTCCGTGCCGACGCGCCCGCGATACATTCCGTCGGTGTTGAAAAATTCGACGAAATTTCCGTTTTTATCAATTCCGACAACGCCGCCCGTGCCGCCGAGTTTGCCGACTTTGCCGATTGCAATCTGCGCGGCTTCTTCGATTGATTTTCCGCCGTATTCCATCAAAGCCGAAATATCACGCGCCACGCCGAGGCGAATAAAATATTCGCCGTCGCCGGTGGCGGAAATGGCGCAAGTGTCGTTGTTGGCATAAGTTCCCGCGCCGATAATCGGCGAGTCGCCGATGCGTCCGAATCTTTTATAGGAAAGCCCGCCCGTCGAAGTTCCGGCGGCGAGATTTCCCATTTTATCGAGAGCCGCCGCGCCGACTGTGCCGTGTTTATCGTTGATTGTTACATAATTTACGCTGACCGCTTTCGCTTTTTTATCAGACTGTTTTTGTTTCTGTTTTTCGTCGTTGGCTTTGTCTTGCAGATATTCCTGCCAACGCTGTTCGGTGCGAAAATAAGATTGCGGCACGAATGTTACGCCGTTTTGTTTGGCAAATGTTTCCGCGCCTTCGCCGACCAACATCACGTGCGGCGATTTTTCCATTACAAGCCGCGCCAGAGAAATTGGATTTTTGATATGCTGCACATCGCCGACCGCGCCCGCCATCAAATTACTGCCGTCCATAATCGAAGCGTCCAGTTCATTCGTTCCGGCGGCGGTAAAAACCGCGCCTTTTCCGGCGTTAAAAAGCGGCGAATCTTCCAAAATATGAATCGCCGTTTCAACCGCGTCCAACGCCGCGCCGTTTTTGACGATGACGTTATAACCCGCCGTCAGAGCTTCGGTCAGTTTGGCGCGATATTCGCGTTCCAACGCCGGTGTCATCTGGCTTTTTTCGAGCGTTCCCGCGCCGCCGTGAATAATAAAACCGAATTTTTCGGCTGTCTGATTTGTCGGAACATTTGCCAAAAGATTCAAATTTAAGGTCGAGCCGATTGCCAACGCGCCGAAGCCTTTAGCGATGTCGCCGATAAATTCACGACGGTTTTTGCCATTTTCCAATTTATTATTTTTCATATTTTTGGTTCTCGAATGCGATTGATAAATATTTTGTAAAAGCTATTTTGCCGTTATGGATTTAGCGGATTTTTTTATCACGCGAAAGCCGATGTATTCGGCTTCGGGCTGTCTGTTTCTAATTTTTGAATCAGCCGGCATATCGGCACTTCCGCCGAAAACTTCAGATTTATTTGATCGCGAATAAATCCATTCTGCGACGTTGCCGCCGAGGTCAAAAACGAGTTCGCCCGCGCCAACGCCTTTGAAACTGCCGACTTCCATTAAAAGCGTCGCGGAGTTCCCAAGTTTGCCGACGACTGTTTTAAGCCGCGCCGCATCGTCCGGGTTGACCGCGTATCCTGCCCAAAAATCAAGCGTGTTTTCATTTGCACCCGGATTTTCGTAAATCGTTCCAGCTTCATTTTCATCAGGCAGACGATAATTTGAATTTGTCAGACGACTTAACCATTCGCAGTATCTTCGCGCCTGTTCAAACGAAATATCGTTCGCCGGATAATTTTCCGTTCCGGCGGCGAATTTATAATTTGCGTCAAACTCGGCGAATTGCGCTCTGGTAACTTCAAAACGCCCGATGTTTATATTTTTATAGTCAACAGTTTCGGGAACGAGTTTGCCGTTTAATTTTTGCCCGTAAAGATTTCCGACGCGCTTGACTGTTTTTAATTTCAAAGCGATTGCCAAAGGCGAATCCGGTTTTAACGCTTCATTCGTTTCTTCGCCCGTTTTGAAAAGATATTTGTCAAACCACGCTAATTCCTCTTCAATTTTTCGTTTCTGGTGCGAAAGTTTTCTGAAACTGTGGCTTTCGCCCGGAAACAGAACAAATTTGACATCCGTATTGCCGAGTTGCTGCAACGCGCGAAAATGCAGCCAGCCCTGACTCGGCGCAACCGTCGTGTCTTTTTCGCCGAAAAAAATAATCGTCGGCGTTTTAACTTTGTCGAGCCGGTAAAAAGGCGATTTGCGGACGTATCTTTCTGGATTTTCAATAGGCGACGCGCCAAAATAATAATTATCGAAAGACGCGCCGAAATATGCCGTCGCCCAATCGCTCGTCCAATCAACAACCCCCGCGCCCGCGCTCGCTGCCTTAAAACGGTTCGTGCGCGTTGTCAGTTCGATGGTTAAAAGCGAACCGTTCGACCAGCCCATTGTTCCCAACTTATCTTTATCAACCAAACCTTTCGCAATCAGATAATCAATGCCTTTTTCAATATCGGGAATTTCCAGATCGTAGTATTTCCCGTTTTCGATTGATTCCGACCATTTCTGACCGTAATTGGAACTGCCGTGATAGTTCGGCGCGAAAACAAATGCGCCGCGACTCGTGTAAAGATTGTGCGGATAATGATCGGTTTCCTTCCACGCATCCGAATCAACGAGCGTCGGACCGCCGTGAATCATCACAATTAGCGGATATTTTACGCCCGATTTGTAATCTTGCGGATAATAAAGAATGCCTTCGACTTCTTCATTTAACGCGCCTTTCCAATGAATAATTTCGGTTTTGGCAATCAATTTATTTTGCAGATTTTTATTGATGTCCGTAATCTGCATCGGCGATTCGATTTGTGAATTGTTTAAAAAGCCGCGATACCATTGCGCGGGTGTGCTGGCAGTTGAATAATTGTATAAAAGAGTTTTCTCGTCTTCGCCTAAAGCTATTCTAAAAATGTTACTCGCGTGTTCGCCCGTCAGCCATTCGCGCCGCCACGAATCGCCTTCGCGTGTGTAACGCGCGATTTTGTTTCGCACACCGTTTGCCAAAAGCGCAATAAAACCGTTGTTTGTAGCGACAAAACTTCCGGTCAAACCGTTTTCCCAATTCAAATTAACTTTGACGGGCGCGGATTTTTTCAAATCGTAATAATACATTTCGGTCAAAACCGCCCACAAATAACGCGGATTTTCCTTAAAATCATTGCTCGCATAAAATCCTTTGCCGTCTTTCGCCCAAACAACATCATCAATGTTGAATTTCATATCGCTGAAAATTTGTTTGCGCTCGCCGGTTTTCAAATCGTATAAAAAAACAAGCGGCTTAACTTTGTTATCGTAAGAGTAAGTTAGACTCTGCTTGTGAACAGTAACGGCGCGGTTGCCGTCGGGCGAAAGGTAAAAATAATCAATGCGGTCTGTGTTGTCGGTCAGGCGCGTAGTTTTCTTTGATTTTAAATCGTATTTAAAAAGCCGCACCGGAGAAGCGTGAGCTTCATCTTCAATTACTTTCGCATCGTCTTTTTCGGTTGATTTTTCATAATAGGTTGGTTCTTCCTTCGCGCTGAAAATAATCGTATTGTTATCAGCCCAAACGTAATCGGAAATTTCCCGCGAAAAATCGGATATTTTCCAAGGTTCTCCGCCGAACGGATTTATCAGCCAAAGCTGCGAATCGGCGGCATCTTTGTCGGAATCTTCTGATTTTCGACTCGTCGAAAAAGCGATAAATCGTCCGTCAGGCGACTATTTCGGATCGGAAACGCCGTCAGTTCCGCGCGTTAATTGAATTTCTTTTTTTTCTTTGAGGCTCGATAAGATGAGGTTTGAAATGTTTTTGTCTTTTTCTTTATTCGGAACGCTTTTTACCCAAACAATCCACCCGTAATCGGGCGAAATCTGAACGCTTGATGCCTGTTCCGACATCACGATGTCATCTGCTGTCCATTCGTTTGCGACTTGATTTACCGCGTCTGTTTTGGTTTTGTCAACTGATGGCAAATTTTGTGGAAAAACTGCCGAAATCGACAAAATTATCAGACAGATAATCATTGCCAATGATTTTTTCATCTCAACTTTTAAAAATAGCTTTTGTTTAACAATTAGGAATAGGTTGCGCCAAGATTATGTGTGATAGATACAAACAAGTCAAGCAGATTTATAAAAATGAAGAAATTTGCTGATTTTCCTTAAGTAGAGAGATGAAGGAGCTTTAACTGCTGCAAATATTAACTCATCTTACGCGGAGAATTGAACAGGATTCAATTCCTGTAAAATTTAAAAGCCGATTCACAGCATTGATACACAATTTTGTTTTCAAAACAAGATGATTTTTTTTTGACAATACTGCCGCTTTCACGCAAAAACAAAAATGAAAACCCTGTAAGTTATTGAAAATAAATGGTGGAGCAGAGGAGGATCGAACTCCTGACCTCGGCATTGCGAACGCCGCGCTCTGCCAAACTGAGCTACTGCCCCACATCGCAATTTTCGATATTAAAAAATCTACAATGAAACTGTCAACCAAAGTGCGGCAGTTTCAATTCAAAACAAAATTCTATTGAACGGTTGCCGGAAGGAGCGAGCCTTTCGGGTCGTAAGCGTAAGCCTTGCCGTTTTCTATTTTGCCGAGAACGCCGTGAAAAACAATTTCTTCCTTATCCAAAACGACGACGACATCGCCCGGACTGTAATATTTTTCGTCAACCGCAAATGTAATCATCGTCGCGTTGCCGTTTTCGTGATTGATGGTTTCGTAATCGAAATCATCGGCGTTAAAACTCATCGTCTGGCAAAAACTAACTTCTGACATATTTTTCTCCAAGTCTAAAATCTAAAATCCAAAGCCCAAAGTTTCTCGGACACGGGAAATCGAATGTTTGATTCTAACTTTTCGATGGCACAAAGTCCAAAGTGATCGCGTCGTGGTCGGAAAGCGGCACATTTTCAGCGTCCTTTAAATTGCCAACGGTTTTCGGCTTTGTATTATCAGCTATTTCAATATCTTTTCCGGCAAACCAGTCGAGCCGCGCCGACACGCGCCCGCCGACTCTTTTTGCTGCCCAAAAAATAAACGGAAAACACCAGCGCGGCACCCAATCGCCCAAATTTGTATTATAAGCGGAATTTTCCATATCATAATGAAGCGTTCCGACACCAATTTCGTTGAGATTTTTATAATCAAAACCGCATTTTTCGATTTCATGGAATAAATCTTTTTCAAAATAACGGTCAGGATGCGGATAATGATTTTTGACAACATTTTTCACACCCATCAAAACTCGGCGAAAATATCCGGCAATCGCGTGATTTGCCGTTTGCGCGTTGTAAGTCGTCGTATTCCAATCGCCGCCGATAATCGTCGGCAGCGCAGGCAGATTTTCAAGATGGTCAAGTACGATTTTCATCTGAATGTGCCGATGTTTTCTGGAAGAATGCGCGTCGAGATGAACAGTTACGGCGCGAAAAATTCCTGTGGAATGTTCAATATCCGCAACTAAAGCACGCAGATAACCAAGCCGTTTTTCCTTACCCCACATTTTATCTTTACCGTTCGGAAGCGCGACGGCGTGGATGTTTTTCATCGGAAATTTTGAAAACATTCCAAGTCCGTGAAGCGATTTTGTGTTTTCGCCCGCCGCAAATTCTTCAACGCCGCTGCCTTTTTGCAGAGCAATATATACAGGCGCGAAGGCGTAATTCAATTTCAACTCTTTCGCCAATTCCTGTGCGACAAAACGATTTGCGCTTCGTGCCATTCCGTAATCCAATTCGGTTAAAAGCAGCAAATCTTTATCCTTTAAATCTTCGTGATTTTTCAGCGCGTACACAATTCCCGCAAAACGGTTTCCGCGCTCGACATTCCAAGCCGCGACACTGACATTTTTTTCATCGGCAAAACTTTCAAGTGCAAAATTTTCCTGCACAACAGCGTTCAAAATTCGTTCGACTTCCGGTTTGATTTCTTGATATAAATCGGAATTTTCTAACTCTGCGGTTGAATCAAATTTTAATAATTCGGGAAAGTAGCGATTCAATTTGTGGTCTAGAATTGAAATTGAATTTTTATTGACTGGCATTTCAAAAAACATAAAAAGAAAAAACTAAAGGTAAGCAAAAATCTAAAGGGAAATAATTATTTCAATTTGCGCCAATGAGCAAAAATGTATGAATAAATCAGAAAATTTAACATTAGCAAGCAAAAACCGAGCGCGAAATGAAACCAATAATCAATATGAAAATACAAAATATTTGAAATGTAATAATCAACAAACCCAATTGAATAACCCGCTTCGCCGCCCAAAATACGAAATTGATTTTCAAATGCCGTCAGCGGGCAAGACAGAGAAAAGACCTGCACGATTATTCCCCAAAAAAGTGCCGGAAGATGCAGCCACATTATCGAACGCCGGCGCAAAACCAGCAATCCGCCGAAAACCGCAAAAAGCACGAAGCAAAGATGTATAACTAATACAAAATCAGCTAGAAAAAGATAAAACATCGGAATATAATATTACAATAAAAAGTTTGTTAATTAAATTTCTCAATGTTTTGAGTTCAAATTTTAGTTTGCCACGTCCGCGAAGGGCGCGTGGAACACGCTCTCCGTGTGGACTCAAAACATAACGAAACCTAATTTAATGAGTAATAAATTAATCAACGGTTAAATTATTGCATAGTTTTTTGTCGCCGGCTCATCATTTGCTTGAAAGGGAAGTCAAAGACTGAACTTTTATCGTCTTAATCGGGATTTTTTCGTTTTTATCGAAAATGACTTTCAGTGGTTTTCCGTCAAGATTTATCGAAAAAGTTTCCGACCTTTTTTTGATTTCGATTTTTTCGGTTTTCGCGCCTTGAGCAGTGGTGATTTCAATTTCCAGCGGCAAAATAAAAGCGGACGGAGTTATTTTATCCAATGCCTGCGTTTGCGTAACGGTTAAATTTAAAACTTTTGCTCTTGGATTATAAACTTGTTTGATGTTGAGTTTCGGATAACCCGCGCCATAAATCCACTGTTTGAAAAACCAATCTAATTTCATTCCCGACGTTTCTTCCATTGCCTTTTGCAAGTCGGCAGTTTCGACGTTTTGAAATTTATGCCGGTTGAGATAAATGTTGATTGACTTCCAAAAATTATCCGTGCCGACGGTTTCGCGCAGAGTGTGAATGACCGCGCCGCCTTTTTGATAAGTCGTCGTGTCAAAAAGCGAATCGTCGGGACGCGCGTTTTGATTAAAAAGTCCGTGCCGGTTTTTGCTGATCGTATCGTCAATTATAAATTGCCGCGCATCTTCTTTGATTTTTCGCAGATAATCGGCGCGTCCGTACATTTTTTCGCGGTAAGCGGCTTCCATAAACGTCGCAAATCCTTCATTTAGCCAAAGATTTGACCAATTTTTGCAGGTTACGAGATCGCCGAACCACGAATGCGCCAACTCGTGCGATACCAAATCTTCAACGCCGCCTCTGGCAAATCCGAGATCGGCAAAAAGAATTTCCGTGTCAGCCATCGTCGTCGCCGAGATGTTTTCCATTCCGCCGAAATTGAAATCGGCAACCATTGTTTGGTCATATTTGTTATACGGAAAATCAACGCCCGTTAATTGTTCATAAACGCGCATCATATCTTTGGTTTTGCTGTAAGCACTTGGAACGATTGAAGTTTTGTCTGGATAAACGTAAAAGCCGAGCGGAATATTTTTGTATAAATCGTTGATTTTTGTGTAAGTTCCGACGACGAAGGAAACGAGATAAGTCGAATGTGGAACGGACATTTTGTAATGAAATGTCTTTGTGCCGTCGGCGTTTGAAATTATTTCAAGCAGTTCGCCGTTGCCGATTGCAGTTTCGCCTTTTGCAGCCGTAATAAATTGTTCGGTGGTCGCTTTGTCGTCAGGGAAGTCGTAAGACGGAAACCAAAAATGCGCCTCTTCCGGTTCGCCCTGCGTCCAAATTTGCGCGGCGCGGGTTGTTTTGTCGTCTTCCGTCAAAGCGTCAACAAAATAAATTCCCTTTTTCGGTTTGGTCGAATACTTAAACCGCACGGAAATAAAATCTTCCGGCGAGTAAGTTTTGTCGAGCGTGATAAATACCTTTTCGCCCGCGGTTTTATAAACCAAATCTTTATTTTCAGTTTCGAGTTTGATTGATTCAAAATTCAAATTTGCCGCGTCCAATTCAATTGTTTTAAAATCATTTTTGAGCGGTTTAAACTGCACGGTCGTATCGCCGAAAACGGTTTTTGCGGCGCGGTCAAAACTAATTCGCAAAATATAATTCTGAACATCAAACGTCCTGACGCGATTGGAATTTACGCTGTTTGTTTGCGCCGAAATCTGAAAAGCGCAGACGAAAAGTGAAATCACGACGAACAATAAGCAGTGATTAAGTTTTTGTATGAACAATTGATATTTAACCATTTGCAGATAATTATGGCAAAGAAATTTAATTTTGTGTAATAAAAGACGTGCGAATCGAGAAAACTTCGACTCGCACGTTAATTTAAAACAAATCAGGTTCAATAATTTTTAGGCTTCGGTTGCGTCAACAATTTCAGCGTCCGGCGCGTTATTCATAACCGATTGAATACCGTTTTCCATCGCGGCATTGCTTGAATAATATTCGCTTCTGCCGATTTCCTGTCCGTTTCCCGCTTTTAGAATGAAAAACGGTTCGCCGTTTTTATTTTCCCGGCGTTCAAATCTTTCTACATCGCCGCCGTTTTTCTTAATGGATTCGATGCCGTTTTGACACGCCGATTTCGATTCATACATTTCGCCGGACAAAATAACTTGTCCGTTACCGGCTTTTAAATTGAACATAAATTTGTCATTTTTCGATTTCTTCATCTCGAATTTTCCTGCCATCGTTTTTTTCCTCACTCCCTTTTGAAATTTAGTTGTTTGTTAATTGAAAAGTTATAACTTATTCAATTCCGCACAGCATAACACGAATTTTCAAAAGGTTAAACCAAAACTTTACAGTAGTTTAGAATTATTCAACCGTTACCGATTTTGCCAAATTACGCGGCTGGTCAACATCACAGCCGCGCCGGACGGCGATGTGATAAGCCAATAGTTGCAAAGGCACGATTGATAAAATCGGCGCAAGCAAATCGCTGGCTTCAGGAACTTCAATGACAAAATCCGAAACGAGCGAACTCATCTCGTCGCCTTCGGTCAAAATCGAAAGAATAATCCCGTCGCGCGATTTGACTTCGACGATGTTGGAATGCGTTTTTTCATAACGCAGTTCGCTCGATTCGTTGCCTTCTTCGCGGGTATTGACGATGACGACAGGCAATTTTTCGTCAATCAGCGCATTCGGTCCGTGTTTCATTTCGCCCGCCGGATAACCTTCGGCGTGAATATATGAAATTTCTTTTAGTTTTAATGCGCCTTCCAAAGCAACAGGGAAGTTGATGCCGCGCCCCAAGTAAAGAAAATCCTGTGAACGGAAAAACTCTCTCGAAAGTTCTTCGATTGAATCGGCATCGCTCAAAAGCTGTTCGATTTTTAGCGGCAATTCCGCCAATTCTTGCGCGTGATGTTTCGCCTGCTCTTCATCAATTTTTCCTCGAAGCTGTCCCAAATACAAAGCAAAAAGATAAATCGCAATCATTTGCGAAGTAAAGGCTTTAGTCGAAGCGACACCGATTTCAGGTCCGGCGTGCGTTAAAATCGTGCCATCGGCTTCGCGTGTAATCATCGAACCCTGCACGTTGCAAATCGCTAAAACTTTGCAGCCCGATGCCCGCGCTTCGCGCATCGCGGCAATCGTGTCGGCGGTTTCGCCGGATTGCGAAATGACAATTAGCAAATCGGTTTCGCGCAAAACCGGATTTCGATAACGAAATTCCGAAGCGTAATCAACTTCGACGGGAACACGCGCAAGTTCTTCGAGCATATATTTGCCGGCAAGCGCAGCGTGCCACGAAGTTCCGCAGGCGGCAATTTTTATTGACGTAATGCCCAAAAAATCTTCTTCGGAAATGTCCATCGCTTCAAGATAGATTTTGCCGGTGTCGAGCGAAATCCGACCTTGCGAAGTGTCGCGCACGGCTCGCGGCTGTTCGTAGATTTCTTTGAGCATAAAATGCTTAAAGCCGCCTTTTTCCGCCATTATCGGGTCCCAAGTGATGCGCTGCTGTTTCGGTTCAATCACGTTTCCGTCATAATCGGTAACGCGCACCGAATCTTTTGTCAGCACGGCAATTTCTTTTTCGCCGAGATAAAAAACATCGCGCGTGTGCTGCAAAATTGCGGGAATATCGCTTGCAACAAAAAATTCGCCGTCGCCCAAACCGATGACCACCGGCGGACCTTCGCGCACGGCGATAATTTTGTCGGGTTCGTCGGCGGAAATAATCGAAAGCGCAAAGATTCCGCGCAATTCCTGTACGGTTTGTCGAACCGCCGGTTCAAATTCTAAGCCTTCTTTTTGATGTTCTTCAATCAAATGCGCGACGATTTCCGTATCGGTTTCGGTTTTAAAAATATGACCTTTTTCGCGCAGCATCTCTTTCAACTGTAAGTAATTTTCGATGATGCCGTTATGCACGACGACAATTCTACCCGAACAATCACGATGCGGATGCGCGTTTTCTTCAGTTGGTCGCCCGTGCGTCGCCCATCGCGTATGCCCGATGCCGTAAGTTCCGTCGAGCGGATTTAAGCGAATACATTCTTCGAGATTGCGAAGTTTCCCTTCGGCACGACGCAGCGACAAATCACAGTTTTCATCAACGACGGCAATTCCCGCCGAATCATAACCGCGATATTCCAATTTCCGTAAGCCGTCAATGATTAACGGCACAACTTGTTTATTTCCAACGTATCCAACAATTCCACACATATTTTTAAAGGATAAAGGATAAAGGATAAAGTTTCCTTCGCCTTATACTTTATTAAGTACTTTTTGATTTAAGCCGCTTTTTTAACCTCTTCGGCGAGTGCCGCGATAAATCTTTTGCTATTTAATAATTCGTTTTCAACTTTTTGCTCATCTTCCATTACGGCGCGAAGTTTCTCGTTTAATAAAAGCTGCAATGCTTCGATTTCTTCACTTTTAGTGCGTTTCTCGAAATATTTCAGAATGTCCAAATCGAGTTTCATCTGAAATTCGACTTTGGTGTTTGACGGATGAAGTTCTTCGCGTGTCGCAATTTTTGTGCGGCGGCGCAGTTTGTATTTTCCGGGTTTAAGCAAAGATTCGTCCGTTATGCCGTTTGCCTTCATTTGTTCGTAATCTTCCTGCGTTACTGTTAAGATTCCTTCACTCATATTTTTTTCGCTCTTTCCAATATGACTTTTCCTCATATTTTGTCGCTTTGCGGGCGGAAATGATTCGATAGATTTCTTCATATCGAACTGTATAAACAACCAATAAAACGTCTTTCACAGTCAAACCTAAAAGTTGAAAACGCCGTTCCGTAAAATCAGAATGAGAATCATCATAAACATCTAATGCAAAGTCATCAAAAAATGCTTCTTTCGCTTCATCAAAGCTAATTCCGTGATTTTTGATGTTCAATGCCGCTTTGCTGATGTCCCATTCAAATTTCATTGAGCGTTTTGTGCAGTTTCTTTTTCTTCCTCTTCCTTTAAATTTCTTTTCACTTTCGCCGGTGCGCCGACGACCAACGAATCGTTCGGCACATCTTTTGTAACAACCGAACCCGCGCCGGTAATTGAATTATCGCCGACTTTGACAGGCGCGACGAGCATTGTGTCAGAGCCGATTCTGACGTTGTTGCCGATGTTTGTCGCGTGTTTATTTAAGCCGTCGTAATTACAGGTAACTGTTCCCGCGCCGATATTGGTTTTTTCTCCGACGGTCGCGTCGCCCAAATATGTTAGATGATTTGCTTTTGAACCGCGTCCGAGAATCGTTTTTTTGAGTTCGACAAAGTTGCCGACTTTTGACTTTTCTTCCATTTTCGCCTTGCCGCGCAAATGTGCAAATGGTCCAACTGTGCAGTCGTTTGAAATTTCGGAGTCGGTAATTACACAGTTGTCTAAAATTTCAACGCCGCGTCCGATGTGCGAATTTGTAATGCGCGTTCCCGAACGAATCGTGCAGCCGTCGCCGATCAGCGTTTCGCCTTCAATTGTTACGTTCGGATAGATTACCGTGTCGCGCCCGATATTCGCCTGCTCACTGATGTAGGCGTGTTTCGGATCAATAAAACTCACTCCGTAGTCCAACATCATTTTCAAGATTGTCCGGCGGCATAAAATCCGCTCCATATCGGCGAGTTCTTTTCGATTATTGATTCCCGAAACTTCCCGCGAATCCGTATGATTGTAAAGCGAAACATCTTCATCCGCCGCGCGAAGCAGAGCCGGAACATCGGTCAAATAATATTCTCCCTGAGAGTTATTATTCTGTACGCTCGATAAAGCGGCGAACAGTTTTTTCGTATCGAAACAATAAATGCCCGAATTGATTTCCTTGATATTTTTTTCTTCGGGCGAAGCATCTTTTTGCTCGACAATTTTTTCAAAAAATCCCGTATCATCGCGGACGATCCGCCCGTAACCTGTCGGATCATCTAATTTTACCGTCAGTATTGTACAGGCTGCACCTTTTCCGCGATGGTTTCTGTGTTGCTGCACTAATGCGGCTAAAGTTTCGACGCGAATCATCGGAACATCACCTGAAAGAACCAGAAGTGTGGAATCTCCATTTTCCAAAAATTCCCGCGCCGAATTAACCGCGTCGCCCGTGCCGAGCTGCTCTTTTTGCCAGACAAACTCGGCGTGTTCGGTATCTAATTCTTCCAAAACAGCCGCTTTGACATCTTCACCGTGATGACCAATGACGACATAAATTTTGCGCGGCGCGAGTGCCGTCGCCGTCCGGCAAACGTGATTGACAATCGGGCGACCGTCAATTTTATGTAAAACTTTTGCCAGATTGGAACGCATTCTCGTTCCGAGTCCGGCGGCTAATACTAAGACATCGAGAATCGGCTGTTCGTGGGAAATTTCTTGTTCCATAGAATTTATAATATCAAATTAGCACGTTCGCCTTGCTGAATTGCACATAACAAAACGACCTGCGCCAATTTTTCGGGACTGTGGCGCACTTTTTCGCTGCCGTCCAACAGATTACCGTAAATAATTTTAGCATCTTCGACATTCTCGGGTGAAATCGAGTCGGAAAGACCAATTTGCCGTGAGCCTTCATCGGCATAACGCGCCGTTTGCTCTTCGGTAATAAGATGATTGTTAACAATTACGCAATCAAAATCAATCTCCGGCGCGTATTCCCGCACGATTTCCAGATGTTTTTTTGCCGTGAATCCGTCGGTTTCGCCCGGCTGCGTCATCAAATTGCAGATAAAAATTTTAACGGAAGGTGAATCATTTATTGCATCACTAACACCTTTGACAAGCAGCGGCGGCAAAAGGCTTGTGAAAAGCGAACCGGGTCCGACGGTAATTACATCGGCATCGTAAATTGCAGCTAAGGCTTCGGGAAGCGGATGACAGGTTTCCGGTTCGAGGTACAGACGTTTTATCGAATTTCCGACCTTTGAAATTCTCGTTTCGCCCCGCACAATCGAACCGTCGTGAAGTTCAGCTGCAAGTCTTACATCCGAAACGGTTGCCGGAAAAATACGACCTTTGCTCGCTAAAATTTCAGATGAAATTTTTACCGCTTCGGCAAAATCTCCGGTTATTTCCGACAAAGCGGCGAGAAACAGATTGCCGAAACTGTGTCCGCCGAGTTCGCCGCTTCCGCGAAAGCGATATTGAAAAAGTTTTGACAACAAATGTGAATCTTCAGAAAGGGCAACCATACAATTTCGGATGTCGCCCGGCGGCGGCATTTGCAGTTCGTCGCGCAGCCTGCCGGAACTTCCGCCGTCGTCGGAAACCGCCACGATACCCGAAAGATTTTGCAGCCGGACAAATTCGCTGTCCTGCGCGTTGACAAATCTTTTCAATCCCGATAAAAGAGTCGAAAGTCCGTTTCCACCGCCAATTGCAACAATATTTAATCCGGGAGAATTTTGTGAAAATAAATGATTTTTCATTTTGTCGTTATAGAAAACTTATCGAAAATTGTTGGGATAAACAAGAGTGGATTAATGTTTTTTGCAATTTGGGTGTTTTATGAATTGAGTATCGGTCAGCTTATTCATCAAAAAAGTTTATCATTGTTAATTTGTGTCTGGCAATGATTTTTAAGGAATAGTTTAAAAGTATTGTTTCTAAAATTGTTAAACTTAAAAAAACACTTGAAGCAACTATAATTGATGTGCTAGATTAAAGATGTGGTTCTTTGCAGAACTTGCTTGCGCTAACCTTTTATTAATAGATTACATTTTGTAAAATTTTACAATCTGAAAAGATTGTAAACCGATAACTTCTTACCTCAAAAAAATACCGAGAGAGAAAAAATAAATGGCAGAAACGCCCATTGTAATACACGCACATCAGTTTCAAAAGATCAAAAGCATACTTGCGCGTTTATGCGTCGAGTGTGCCGGACGTGCCGTTTTTCTGGTTGACCGCGACGGTCAGCCGATTGCTCATCACGGAAACATCGGTGATATGGATACGATGAGTTTTTCATCTCTGGCAGCGGGCAATGTTGCCGCGACGACGAGTATGGCAAAACTCATCGGCGAAGATATTTTTCCCGCCGTTGTTCACGAAGGCGAGCGCGAAAGTATTTTTATCAGCGTCATCGGGCGCAGTCTTTTGGTCGTGGTTTTTGATGAGCGTTCGACACTCGGTTTGGTTAAAATTAGAGCCAAGCGAGCCAGCCACGAAGTATCTTCGATTTTTGAAGACATAACCCGCGATTCGGAAAAACAAAGACTTAGCGAAAATTCATTTTTCTCCGAAATTACCGACGAAGATATAGACAGCTTATTCAGTTAGTCGAGAGTTGAGAGTCAAAAGTCGGGAGTACTTTTCTTCGACTCTTGACTCTCAACTCTCCACACTCCACTAATATTTATGACATTTATTAATTATGCTTCCCGCGAAATCAATTGCAAAATTGTTTATTACGGACCGGGTTTATGCGGCAAGACGACCAATCTGCAGTATATTTACGATTCGACTGCACCGCAGGCAAAAGGCAATCTGATTAGTTTGGCGACAGAAACCGACCGGACACTGTTTTTCGATTTTATGCCGCTCGAACTCGGCACGGTGCGCGGCTTTAAAACGCGCTTTCATTTATATACCGTTCCCGGACAAGTTTACTATGACGCTTCGCGCAAATTGATTTTAAAAGGCGTTGACGGCGTTGTTTTTGTTGCCGATTCGCAGGAAGAACGGATGGACGCGAATATCGAATCACTTTATAACTTAGAAGAAAATCTGCAATCTCAAGGTTACAATTTGATGGAAATTCCGTATGTTTTGCAGCTTAATAAACGCGATTTGCCGAATGTCGTGCCGACGGAAGAAATCGCCGCCGAACTTCTCCGCAAAAACGAACCCGTTTTTGAAGCAACTGCTTCGCAGGGTGTCGGCGTGTTCGATACGCTCAAAGCCGTCGCTAAACAGGTTTTGACCGAGCTGAGAAAAGGTTGAGGAAAATTTATAAGTGAAAACAAGAAGACGCGAAACAGAATGGATGTTTCGCGTCTTCTTGTTTATTAGAACATTAGAATATCAACCGGCTTTTTCCGAATCAGATTAAAAACCATTCGCTGAAAATCTGCACCAAAAGCCAGATGTTGAGCGCAGCGATGATGACGGCGACAATATAACTTAAAATCTTGCGGCTTCGAGAATTGACGAATTCGCCCATTTTCAATTTGTCGCTGGTGAACATTACAAGCGGAAAAACGGCAAAGCTCAACTGCATACTCAAAACAACCTGACTCAAAATAAGCAGCTGCGTCGTTTCCGACGCGCCGTATAGAGCCGTTACAATTACGGCGGGAATTATTGCCATCAAGCGCGTAATCAAACGCCGCAGCCACGGGCGAAGGCAAATATTTAAAAATCCTTCCATCACGATTTGTCCGGCGAGCGTTCCGGTCAGAGTCGAATTTTGACCGGAAGCCAGCAGCGCGACGGCAAACAAAGTGCTTGCGCCGGACACACCGAGCAGCGGCGAGAGAAGTTTGAAAGCGTCGCCGATTTCAGCGACCTGAAAATTGCCACTTTTGTGAAAAGTC
>JBBSIE010000078.1:0-20451 GCA_038232235.1 Pyrinomonadales bacterium
TGCCAGCGGGCATCACTTAGATTTGTTTCGTAACTCATTTAATCGGGTAACTCCTAAAAATTTTATTGGTCTAAAATTCTAAAGCTATCCAACTGATGCCCGCTTTTCAACATTAAAACTTAAAATTTAAACGGACTCTAAGCCGAATCTGCGCCCATAAAGGTTCGTCATTCGGCTCGAAGACAACCCATTTCAAACCGCGATAGAGGCTTTCTTCGATGTAGAGCGCGGTGCGCCGCACGGGAATATATTTCCACTCCGAACCGCGCTCGTCATTGCCCTGAAGCGTGCGTGCGCCCCAGACGATAGTGCCGTAAACCGGAAACGTGCGAATGCAGTTGACCGCTTTCGGATTCAACACGCCGTTTTCGTTGTCGGTCAGATTTATTTTTACGCCGACAACTCCGTTCAAAGAAGCGTCCGTGCCGGCAGGTGCTTTCCACACACCGCGCGTCGCATCCGTCCGCGCATAAAGTCCGGCGACAAAACCGCACGGCGGAAATTCGCGCGGACGATTTTCCTGAAGCGAATCGGGAGCGACAATCCACGGAAAATAGAAAGCGGCATTAATTGAATCATCGCCTGTAATGCCGTCCGGTCCGTTTTTTAAATCATCAAGCGTATTGTTCTGAGCAGAATCGGCAATCAAAAAGGCGCGGCGTGCGCGGCAAAATTGTTCAAGGCTGGAGAGAGTAGAGGCATTTGTTTCTCCCGGCACACAGAGAATATTAAACAAATCTATCCGGTCGAGAAGATACGCGCCGTCCAAACCATTTTGAGGAAATATTGCTGTTTGGAAAGTTCCTTCTTCAGGTTTTAGCGGCTTGCCTTCGTCGCCGTCTTTCAATTTAGCAGTTTCGGGAACCGCGTGTTTGCTTATGTCGAAAGGTATTTTTTTCTCCGGGTCATCAGAATTTGGATCGTCAACTTCCGGCGGATCGGCGGGCGGTTCGGTCGTGTCATTCTTGGCTGTCCCCGTGATTAAATTTGATTCGTTTTTGAGAACATTTCCGACAAAGCGCGAATCATTCGCGTCCATCGAAAGATTTTCAAAAACTTCAACCGGAATTCCCTTGCCTTGTTTGTTAACTTGAACGACTATTAAACGAAATTTATTTTTGCCGTTTGCGTCCTTGCCGTCTGCGTCGGTGCGCTGTTTGGTAATAACGGCATAATCGTTTGCCCAAGAGCCGGGATTTTCGGCGGTAATCTCTAATTTGTTATCGAGTGTTTTTGAAGCCGAATTTGCCTCGCCTTCACCGTCGGTGTCAACAAGACGAATGACATACGCCTTGCCTCCGCCGTTATTAAAGAAATGATAAACCGCGTAACCGAGCAGACTACGCTTATCCAACCCGCCGAATTTGCGATTGAATTCAGCCCAACTCAAAACAAGTTCGGCGCGGTCGGTCGGTCCTTTCGCCGCCCACCCGATGAAAGCGGCAATTGAAGTTGCAACACCTGTAATTGTCCGCACACCGCTCGGTATCTCCTCAACATAAACCCCCGGATAACTTACTGCGACTGGCATATTCTACCTCCTTTTTATTAATCCACTTCACGTCAGTTTCAAACGCTGCAATATTAGCGCGACGATCATCCTCACTCCGATATGGATTTTGAGTTATTGCGCCTGAATTGGCATTTATATCAACTGCATTATTACGACGCAGTCCGTTTTTTGATTTGCGGAGACCCGGCGGTCTTTTTTTAATATTTTTATTTCTGTAGATTGATATTCTTCGCTGGCAATCATCCGTAAAGTAGTTTTATGAAATATTATTTTTCTCACCTCAAAGGAGCTGCAACATAATTCATTATCGAAAATTATAGCTTCAATAGGCGCATTGAAAGCTTTCTGAATTGAGGTGATCTAGTGAAACGGACACAGAACTCTATGTAAAATGAGAGAAAAACCGAAATGGTCAGGTTAAAGGCTCTTTCTGCGTTTTTGGCGCAAAAGAAATTCAATTTGCTAAAGCAAAAACAAGGGAAACAAATGAAATTAACTGCCATACTGCGCTAAACTTATGCCAACGGGCAAAGCGTTCTAAAATTTCCGTTAGCAAAACTTCATTGTCCGGCACTTTCCGCAAACTTAACATCGCCGGAAGCGCGCGGGAAGTGCCGACAAAGGCGATGACCGTCGCCGCCAGCGAAAATGCGATTGACCAACTTATTTTCGCCGATTAGCCGCGAACAAAAGCGGCATTCGCGGCGGCAAAAGTCAGCAACGCGCCCACAATTGAAATGATTGAATATGTCTTAACGCCGTTCCCTTCATAGTTGGCGCGGGCAAAGTGCTCCGGCGTAGATGTAAAAATGACGAATGTTCTGCCGCTTTTTAACACGCGCCGTTTTCCGCCAGATTTCTTAAACCGTCCGATTCGATTCCGAGCGGCACGGCGAAGGCGTTAAAATATTGCTCGAAAGCATTCATCGCTACAATTTCGATGATTTGATTTTCATCGAAAAACTTTCGCAAATTTTCAAAAGTTTCGTCCGAAATTTTTCTCGTTTTCGCGTATTCATTAACAAAGGCGATCACAGCTTGCTCTTTTTCGGAAAAGGCTCTTGTTTTCGCTTCTACATCATCGCCGAGCGCGAAAAACTTTTCCGCACCCAATTTTTTCCGCACCGCTTGAGCCAGAGAAATATCATTACAAAAAGCGCAGCCGTTCAGCATCGAAACCTGAGTTTGAATCAGAATCCGCAAAGCAGGTTCAAGCGACACATTCTTTTCCTGAAACTGGTAAATTTTGTTGGCGATGAACATTAATTTCGGCTTTCTCGCATAAATCACTTTCATCGGCATAATCACTTTGCCGAATTCGCGTTTTGACCACCAGTAAGCGATTTTGACCAAAATGCCGCCCGGATTTTCAATTGGTTTTAATCTCATTTTATCTCCGTCATCACTCCTTCCACTGTCCGAGCTGATAATTTCCGGCTTCGGTGCGAAACGCGATATTCAGGCGATTCCAGCCGTTGATAGAAATAACCGCCATCGTTAAATCAACTAATTCCGCTTCGCTGAATTGTTTCTTCGCTTCTTCGTAAATTTCGTCGGAAACGCCGCTTTCGCCCAGTTTTGTCAGACTTTCCGCCCATAAAAGCGCGGCTCGTTCGCGTTCAGTGTAAACCGGCGCGGCGCGCCACGCATTCATCATATAAAGTCTCTGCTCGGTTTCGCCCTCGGCGCGTAAATCCTTCGAGTGCATATCCAGACAATACGCGCAGCCGTTGATTTGCGAAACGCGAAAATAAATCAAATTAAGCAAATTCTTTTCCACGGACGATTTTGCCAGAAAACCGACTAAACCGAACATCGCCTGTATCGCACCGTCGCCCTTTTCCATCAAATTTAATCTTTGTTTCATAAAATTTTCCTCATTTATTTTAATTTCCGAAATCCGCCGAACCTTTCACTTTTGAAAAACTTCGTATTGCGGTTTTCTACAAACAAAGATGTTTGAAAGATCAATTCGTGACAGGCAACGCTTGATTATTTTCGCTTTCGCCGATAAAACTTTTCAATTTGTCGGGATTCATCATATTGTAAACGCGGCGGATTTGTTCGTTTTCAATTTCAAATACCGACACCAAATGCGCGTGACAATTGTTACAAGCCACGCTTCGGGCGATTCGATATTTTCCGCGTCGGTTTTATGCCAGCGCAGATGCGCTTCCTGCACGATGTCTTCAGCGTCAGTTATTATGCCGAGCATTCGATACGCGATGCCGAAAAGACGGCGGCGATGTTGATTGAAAATTTCGACGCGGTTTTTATTCTCAGCCATTTCTAACTGGATAATTATCCAAAAAAATTTTCTACTTTAATTTGGTTTTCGTCAAATATTGGGCAATTATCTAATTTCCATTTTTTTGACCAAACCGTTTTCAAACGTATAAAGATGTTCGACCGTGCCGTCGTGAATGATATTTCCCTCCAAATCGCGCACGACGCTGTGAACTTTTACGCAGATTCGCCCGTCGTTCCCTACACTAAAACTTTCCGGTTCGACATTCAGACTTATTGTTTCCCGCTGCCCTGTCCAATACTCGCGCACGACTTCGCGTCCTAAATACTTCCGCCGTCCATTCCGTTCGCCCAATCAACATCCGGCTGCGTCAAATCCAAAACCGCTTCAATATCGCGCCGGTTGAAAGCGTCGTAGGCTTCGGTTAAAATTTCCTGTTCGTTCATTATTTTTAATTTTTTATTTGATTTGGCTGAAAATTGTTTAATCGGCGGCAACCGAAAATTGTCTGACTGAAATGGCTGCTTCGCAGAGAACCGGAAAATTCACCGAGTTGGCGATAAAACATAGCTCGTGCGCTTTTTGGTGAAGTTCTTTTGCCTTTTCAACGTCGAATTCTCCCGTAATTAAAACGTGCGGTTTCAAGATGACTTCCGTAAAATATCCGCCGCCGTCTGCGGTTTCGACCATTTTCCCATTCGCATTATCTTTATAATCAACCACAACGATTTTCGCCTGACTGCACAAATGCAGATACCAAAGCATATGACAACTCGAAAGCGATGCGACGAGCAATTCTTCCGGGTTGTAACGTGAAGCGTCGCCGTTAAAATTCGGATCTGATGAGCCGACGATAACGGGTTTATCTTCAATCGAGATTTCGTGCGCCCGGCTGTAACTTTTGTAGTTTTTTGTTCCGTCACCTAAATTTCCCGTCCAAACTAATTCGGTTTTGTAAATGTGTTCTTTCGACATAATTTTATTGTTTTTAATATCCATATTTCAATTTATTTTAATCGGCGACTATTTTGAAACAAGTGCCAATTTAGATATTTGTGACCAGACCGCCTTAGAAAATAAATTAGTTCTAATCCGTCGTCGAATTGCGACGTTTCGCAATGTCGCCCGCGCTTTCCGGCGCAAATTCCGTATAAAACCAACATCTTGCCGAGCGCAGATGTTCTTCGCGGCGCAGTTCATACAGTTTCAAAATTGCCGATACGTCGGTTTATTTATTGTTTTCTATATGCTTTTTCTCCTGCTTTTAAATTTTTGTTTTTTATAAATTCGAGTTTTGCAACCAAATCGCCTTTGAAATTGTTTGAGCGGCAAAATTCCAGATTGCGTTGCGCCACTTGCAATTTTCCGCCGGACATCGCCAAAGCCGTTTCAAATTGTTTTTCGGCTTCGTGCCAATCGCCGTTCATCGCTGAAATTACGCCGATGTTGTTGTGCGCCGTCGCAGCGTCAACGCTTTTGCCGCGAATCGCATTCTGAAAAGCAACAGCGGCGTTTTTATAATCTGCTTCATGCAAATAAACTCTACCCAAATCAAACCAACTTTCTCCGTCATCGCCTTTTTGTAATTTGATGGAGCGGCGAAAAGCGTCCTTTGCCGCCTGCCAATTTTGAAGTTCGATGTGAGCCATTGCCAACACATAAAAAGCGTTTCGATAGTTATTTTTGCTTAACTGAATAGATTTTGTTAAATATGAAACGGCATCGGTCGAGCGATTCAAACGAAATAGACAAACGCCGATGTTGTAATTGATTTTTGCTAAAAATGCGGCGGAAGTTTTGTTTGAAATCTGTTGATTTACCAATACTATTTCAAAGTCAGTCAACGCTTTCTCAAATTGTCCGGCGTGGGCGTTGGTAATGCCGCGTTCAAATGCAGTCTGGACGAACCCGGTTTGGGAATTCGCATTAAACGCAAACATTGAAACGATAAATAAAATTGTAAAAAATACACGCATCATAAATCTCCTTAATTACTCAGAATCAAAGGGAGTTTATGTGATGCGTGTATTTTGTGTCTTTTCTCTGTTTGCTGTTGGTTTTGTCTGCTTGCTAAAACTGAAAAAGTGAGGAAATTCTAGGTTCTGTTGACATTTCATCTAAGCCAGATGATTGTGCCGGCAAATTGCACGAAACTTAAATAGTTCTTTGCTAATTTATCAAATCCGGAAAACACTCGCCGGAAGTGTTTCAGTTTCCCGATACAGCATTCGATCAGATGCCGTTCTTTGTATAATTCGGTGTCAATCTCGCGCTGAATCTTGCGATTGATCTTTGACGGAATGACCGCTTCGGCGTTTCTTTTACCGAGCAGCAGGACAAAGGCATCTGCGCCATAGCCCCGGTAAATTCGGTTAGGAACGAGTTTTTTTATTACTTTTCTTGTTATTGTCTGCCGATCGAATGTGATTTTGCAGCCGCTGTTCTTCCAGATCGAGGTCGTTTTCGATGTGACGCGCCGCGTCGTTGTGCAGAGTGCCGCGTTCGCGCAAATCTTGCAGCGTATCACGCTCGGTTTTTAAGATGTCGAGCTGCAAATCACGATCATTCTTAAAAAAATCACGGCACGAGTTTTCGCCCTCCGAAACAATTGCCGTCAAGCCGTCGGCGCGGCGTTCGTAATCGTCTTTGAGTTGATTAACCAGTTGCAGCGGCACTTTTCCGGCAGTTTCAATTTCTTTGAGCCGTTTAAGTGCGGCTTGCAAAATCTCCAATTGCGCCGCCGCTTCTTCGCGGGCGGTCGCGCCGTCGTCTTTTATATGTAAGCGGCGAATAATCGGCGGCAGACTCAAACCCTGCACGACGAGTGTTGCTAAAATCACGAAAAATGTAATGAAGATAATTAAATCGCGTTCGGGAAACTGTGCGCCCGAGGCGAGCGTTAAAGGCAGTGCGAGAGCAGCGGCGAGCGAAATCGCACCGCGCATTCCCGTCCACGCCACGACGAAAACCGATTTCCACGACGGCAGCATTTCGTCTTTTGACAATTTACTGCTTAAAAATCCCGGTAGATAGGTAAGCGAGAAAATCCACAAAATTCGGGTTAAAATTAATGCCGCGCTGACGATTGCGGCGTAACCGATGGCATTCCAGACGGAAATTCCGCTCAATCCGGCGACGATGCGCCGAAGTTGTAAGCCGACGAGCAGAAATAATGCGCCGTTGAACAAAAAATCGAGCATATTCCAGAACGAAATTGCCTGGAGTCTAGTTTCGCTGGAGTTAGAACGCGGCAGACGGCGCGAGAAATAATAACCCGCGGCAACGACCGCCAACACTCCTGAAACACCGAGAAAATTATCCGCGGCGATGTAAATGGTGAACGGCGCGATCAACGTGATCGTAATTTCGACCGGTGCGTCTTCGATGCGATCAATAAAAAAAATGAATAACCAACCTAGTGCCAATCCGAGAGCGATGCCGCCGCCGGCGTTTAACAAAAACTGCCAGCCCGCCTCGAAAATTGAAAATGCTCCGGTCAAAACCGCCGCCACCGTCAATTTATAAACGACGATGCCGGTCGCGTCATTGACCAGACTTTCGCCTTCGAGAATGGTTATGATACGGCGCGGAACGCCAAGGCGATTCGTTATCGAAGTGGCGGCGATGGCATCTGTCGGCGAAACAATCGCGCCGAGAGTAAACGCCGCGGCGAGCGGCAATTCGGGAATCGTCCAATGTGCGACGAATCCGATGACCAGAGTTGTCATAACCACCAGACCGATGGCGAGCAGATTGATCTTTCGCGCATTTTGACGAAAATCACGCCACGATGTTCGTACTCCCGCGACGAACAACAGAGGCGGCAAAAACAATGTAAAAATCATTTCCGGTGCGAGTTCGATGTTGCTGAAACCGGGAACAAACGACAACCCCAAACCACCGACGAGTAGTAAAATAGCCGACGGCAACTCTAAAAAACGAGAAAGTCGTACCAAAATGACGACGGCAACGAGCAGCGCGATGAGGACCTCAATCGAAAACATAATTCATATCTCTCATTAAATTTAATAAATCTTTATCATAATTAATTCTGAAAAATAAATTTGGTTAAACTCAATTTATGCGGGTTAGCTACTTCATTTGATTATCCTTTATTATCAAAGTTAAAATCATAAACCGCAATTCAATGACGATATTTCAAGGTTTCTACCAAAAGTAAATCTAATGTTCATTTTTGCCATTTATACAGTTTTTTTACACCATCCTTCTTAATCAAGAACCGGAAAATAAAAAGGTGATCCGTTGTCAGACCACCTCTTTCTCGATAAATATGCAATCATTTCTGCGGCAATGCCAATTAAAAGGCTTAAACTACACAGAAAATGGTTGGCTTAGCACCCTGATAGACAAAGCTGAAATTACTTTAGATCGAAGCGGTCAAGGTTCATCACCTTGTTCCACGCCGCCACAAAATCGTGAATGAACTTCTCCTGAGCATCATTACTTCCATAGACTTCGGCGATGGCGCGAAGTTCCGAGTGCGAACCGAACATCAGATCGGCGCGAGTGCCGGTGAATTTTACTTTGCCGGTTGCGCGATCACGCCCTTCAAACTCGTTTTGCTCATCCGAAGTCGGTGTCCAAAGCGTGCCGCAATCGAGCAGATTGACGAAGTAATCGTTGGTCAAAGTTCCCGGACGATCCGTGAAAACGCCGTGTTTTGACTGATCGTAATTGGTGTCGAGAACGCGCATTCCGCCGATTAGAACCGTCATTTCAGGCGCGGTCAGCGTCAGCAGTTGGGCTTTATCAACCAGCAGTTCTTCCGTTGAGGTAGTGTGATGGCTTTTGCGATAATTGCGGAAGCCGTCCGCCTGCGGTTCGAGATAACGAAATGAGTCAACGTCGGTTTGCTCCTGCGAAGCGTCGGCGCGTCCGGGTGTGAAAGGAACGGTCAAATCCTGTCCCGCGTCTTTCGCCGCTTTTTCAATCGCCGCACAGCCGCCGAGAACAATTAAATCGGCGAGTGAAACCGTTTTATCGCCCGATTGCGATTCGTTAAACTCTTTTTGGATGCCTTCGAGAGTATCCAAAACATTTGAAAGTTGTTCAGGATTATTGACCGCCCAATACTTTTGCGGCGAAAGGCGAATTCGCGCGCCGTTCGCGCCGCCGCGCATATCCGAGCCGCGAAATGTCGAAGCAGATGCCCATGCGGTTGAAACCAACTGCGATACGGACAATTCGGAATCGAGAATTTTTCCCTTCAAATTGGCGATGTCCTGATCGTTGATTAGTTCGTGCGTTACTTCGGGAATCGGGTCTTGCCAGATCAATTCTTCTTCCGGCACTTCCGCTCCGAGATAGCGCATTTTCGGTCCCATATCGCGGTGCGTCAGTTTATACCACGCGCGGGCGAATGCGTCGGCAAACTCGTTCGGGTTTTCGAGAAAACGTCGGGAAATTTTCGCATATTCGGGGTCTTCACGCAGCGAAAGATCGGTCGTCAGCATAAACGGCTGGTGAGTTTTTGAAGGATCGTGCGCGTCGGGAACCGTTCCCGCGCCGCCGTTATCCTTCGGTTTCCACTGATACGCGCCTGCCGGGCTTTTTGTTAACTCCCATTCGTAGCCGAACAGATTCTCGAAATAATAATTGCTCCATTCGGTCGGTGCTTTAGTCCAAGTTCCTTCGATGCCGCTGGTGATCGTGTCGTTTGAATGCCCGCTGCCGAACGAATTTTTCCAGCCCAAACTCATTTCTTCGAGGCTCGCGCCTGCCGGTTCCATACCGATATATTCTTTCGGATCGGCGGCACCGTGAGTTTTACCGAAGGTGTGTCCGCCGGCGATCAGCGCGACGGTTTCTTCGTCGTTCATCGCCATCCGTCCGAAGGTTTGACGAATGAGATGCGCCGACCCGATTGGGTCTGGATTGCCGTTTGGACCTTCCGGGTTGACGTAAATCAGTCCCATATGATCGGCGGCAAGCGGATTTTCAAGTTCTGCATCGCCGAAATGCCGATCATCGCCCATCCACTCGCCTTCGGGTCCCCAATAAATATCTTCCTCCGGTTCCCAAACGTCTTCGCGCCCGCCGCCGAATCCAAACGTCTTGAAGCCCATTGATTCCAAAGCGCAGTTTCCGGTAAGTATTATCAAATCAGCCCAGGACAATTTTCGTCCGTATTTTTTTTTGACGGGCCAGAGCAGCATTCGCGCTTTATCGAGATTGGCGTTATCAGGCCAACTGTTGAGCGGCGCGAAACGCTGCGTTCCGGTCAAACCGCCGCCGCGCCCGTCCGCGATGCGGTAAGTCCCGGCACTATGCCACGCCATCCGAATAAACAGCGGACCGTAATGCCCGAAATCAGCCGGCCACCAATCCTGCGAATCGGTCATCAGCGCGAAAATATCTTTCTTCACCGCTTCCAAATCGAGAGATTTGAATTCTTCCGCGTAATTAAAATCCTCGCCCATCGGGTTGGATAAAGAAGAATGCTGTCGAAGTATTTTCAAATCCAACATCTTAGGCCACCAATCCTCGTTCGACCTGCGGGTGCTGGTAGTGAACTTCATCGCTCCGCCCGTAAATGGACATCGAGCCGATTCATTGGTTTCCCAAACTTTATGATTATCAGGGTTTGAATCATTAGTGTTGGAAACATCACGATTTAATTCATTAACATTTACAGGTTCACGGCTTGAGTCGTTGGTTTCCCAAGCCTTATGATTTGACGATTTATTTTGATCTGTATTATTTGCCATTTTTTTATTTTTTTAGACTGTTCTTTGGAACGAATTTAGTTATATTCTCTATCTCAACCCGGATATGCTGTCAATTTTTTCATTAACTGCAATCAGGGCATAAACCACGCAGAGTCAGTTCGATTGTTTCAGCTTTAAAATTCGAGCGGGCGACCGCTTCTTCAAGTAGTTCATTCGGAAGATTCAGTTCCAGATCAACCAGCTTTCCACAGTTGCTGCAAATCGCGTGGTCATGTTGTGTCAATTTGCGATCATAAAGCTTGGCATCCGTGCCAAACCGAATCTCGCTGATTAAACCCTCTTTTTTCAGATAATTCAAAGAATTATAAACGGTTGCGAATGAGATGCCCGGCAGAAACCTGCGGGCATCATCAAAGACCTCATTAGCAGTCAGATGCTTGTCCGATTCGCGCACCGCCCGGAGAACGGCTTGGCGATGTTTCGTCAATCCTAAACTTTCAATATCTTTCATTGCGTGTATTTATATTATTTTGATTTAGAATAATTCTAATCTAAAAAGATGTCAAGTTATCGCTTCGCAGATTTCTATAAATTCAGATTTTTTTTTTTGATGCAAATTTTAAAACCAACGAGTTTGCCGCCGGATAAATCTCTCAGTTTTTTGATAAAGTGCATTAATCCTTCCGCACTGATAAAAGCCGTGTGAGATGGCAGCGATTTCTTCCGTGTTTTTGCCGCCGGAAGAATTCCTCCGTGACCCGGTTTTGCTCCTTGTGAAAGTTTTATTTCGATCATCTTCACGTTATCCAACGCGGCTTTTTTTTGAAAAAGTTCCGGGTTGAATTCGCCGTTTTCCGTTAGACAGCCGAGTTGACGCTAAAAGAAGTTCCGGGAAACGTAAAACTGCCGCCAAGATTCATTTTCTCATTCGTTTTGTTTGCTCCACCAAAATTACAAATATCGCCGGTCTCTGATCCATATCTTCTGAGCGTTTTTCACCAATAAAAAATCGATTACAACAATTTATCCAATGTAATCGGCAATTCCCGAATTCGTTTGCCGCTCGCGTTATAAACCGCGTTCGCAATCGCTGCCGCCGCGCCGGTGATGCCGATTTCGCCGATGCCATGCGCTCCAAGCGGCGCGTGTTCATCCGGGATGTCGTTGTAAATCACTTCGATTTTCGGGATGTCGAGATTGACCGGAACGTGATATTCGGCGAGCGACGGGTTCATAATTCTGCCCGTTCGGTCATCAAATAAAGTTTCTTCGGTCAGAGCCATTCCGATTCCCATAATTATTCCGCCGCGGAATTGACTGACGGCGGTTTTCGGATTTAAGATTTTGCCGCAGTCGAATGAGCCGAGCCAGCGCGAAATTCTGACTTCGCCCGATTCTTCGTTGACGCGGACTTCGCAAAACTGCGCTCCGAACGACTGCATCGAATATTTCATCATTTCCATCGGACTCGCTGCGTCCGCTTCGGCTTCGACGTAATCCTGCTTGACGCGCTTTAAGATTGATTCGTAAGTTTCGCCTTTTGACGCATCTTCTTTGCTGAAAATTCCGCCGTCGCGCATTTCAACGTCGTCGTATTTCAAACCGGCGAGTGGCGAATCGTAATCGTCGCCGGCGATGGCGAGAAATTCTTCTAATAATTTTTCGGCGGCAGCGGTTACGGCGGCGACGTTGCTGACGGTTTGATTTGAGCCGCCGGCGAGTGCCGACTGCGGCAAATCTGAATCGCCGTATTCAAACACAACTTTTTCAATCGACAAACCCAATCTTTCCGCCGCGTGTTGCAACTGCACAGTCGCCGTTCCCATTCCCATTTCGTGCGTCGCCGCCTGCACGACGGCATTTCCATCAGCCGAAATGCGGACGCGAGCCGACGCGGGCATTCGATAATACGGATAATAAGCCATCGCCACGCCTTGTCCGATCAACCATTTGCCGTCGCGCTGCGAACGCGGTTCTTGTCGCTTCCAGCCGAATTTTTCCGCGCCGCGTTTGAAGGCTTCGACGACGGCGCGATGCGAAAATTCCGTGTCTTTCGTCGGGTCTTTTTCCGGTTCGTTGGTTTTTCTGAGTTCAATCGGATCAATATTTAATTCGTATGAAAGTTCGTCAATCGCCGATTCGAGCGCGAATGTGCCGATTGATTCTCCCGGCGCACGCATAAAAGTATTGGCGACCGTGTCGAGATTGACGATTTTTTGTTCAAGATGGAAATTTTCAGCCGCGTATAAATGCCGCGCCGGAAACGTAAATTGTTCGGGAAAGTTATTGTGCGGTGTGGTTTGCGTGATGCCCGTGTGAATCAGCGAAGTAAATTTCCCGCTCTTATCTGTGCCGAGCGCGACGCGCTGTTCGGAAACCGTTCGACCGCCGATGATGCGAAAAATCCCCTCACGCGACAGAGCTAATTTGACCGGACGTTTGACGATTTTCGCCGCCGCCGCGCATAAAACCGTGTTGTCCCACATCGTGCCTTTGCCACCGAAACCGCCGCCGACAAACGGCGCGAGAACGCGCACCTGCTCGCCTTTCATCGAAAACATTCCGGCAAGTGTATCGCGCACACCATAGACAAACTGCGTCGCGTCAAAAATCGTCAAGTTTTCTTCCGCCTCATCCCAAACCGCAATCGTCGAGTGCGGCTCAATCGCGTTGTGATTATAACGCGGCGTGCGGTAAATATTATCAACCTTAAATTCCGCGTTTTCGAGTTTATCTTCCGCGTCGCCGATATTTACTTCCGCCGGTTCGCCCATAATATTCGGCGGCTGAACGGCTTCCGGCTTCAATTTTTCAAACGAAACTTCCGCTTCGTCTTCCTCATATTCGACGCGCACTTTGAGTGCCGCCGCTTCCGCCTGATCCTGCGTTTCGGCGACGACGACCGCAATCGGCTGACCGTTCCAATTAACGCTCGCATCCTGAAAAACCTTTAATTCGCTCGCCGCCGCGCTGCTGTCGCCGCTGCCGGGCGTGTAAGTTTTCGGAGCTTTCATCTTCGGCGCGTTCTCGTGCGTTATAATGGCAATAAATCCCGCCGATTTCTCTGCTTCCGTCGCATCAATTTTTGTGATTTTGCCTTTATTGATCGTTGAATAGACAAGCGCGGCATAAGCCAAATCATCAAACTTGAATTCAGCAGTAAAAGTTGCTTTGCCCTGCACTTTAAGCTGCCCGTCAACACGGCTCAAAGATTTGCCGACGTAGCCGTGTTTTTCGCCAATCAACGGATCGGGAGCTTTGTCGGGCATATAATGCACGACCGTTTCCATAATTTTCTGCATTACACTCATTGATTTTTTCCTCCCGCTAATTCGTTCAAAACACTGACGATAGTGCGTTTCGCCAATTCGATTTTGAAATCATTATGCCCGAAACCCTTTGCGTCTTTCAGTTCAGCTTCCGCCGCTTTTCGATAATTTTCTTCCGACGCTTCTTTTCCGCTCAGGAAATTTTCGGCTTCCGTCGCCCGCCAAGGTTTGTGCGCGACACCACCGAGCGCGATGCGAACATTTTTCACCGCGTCATTTTCAACTTCCAAAACCGCCGCGACTGAAACTAATGCGAAGGCATAACTCGCGCGGTCACGAACTTTTCGATACAGCGAATTTTTCGCAAAATCGTTCTTCGGAATCTCGATTGCCGTAATCAATTCGTCGTCTTTCAAATTGGTTTCGATGTTCGGCGTGTTTTCGGGCAATTTGTGAAAATCATTGAACGCGATTTCGCGTTTTCCATCTGCGCCTTCGACCAAAACTTTCGCATCCAAAGCCGTCAGCGCGACGCACATATCGCTCGGATGCGTGGCGATACACGATTCGGAAGTCCCCAAAATCGCGTGAATTCGATTGAATCCGCCAATCGCATCGCAGCCGGAATTCGGCTCGCGTTTATTACATTTCGCCGCGTCGTCGTAAAAATAATAACAGCGCGTCCGCTGCAAAATGTTGCCGCCGACCGTCGCCATATTGCGGATTTGTCCCGATGCGCCGAACAGAATCGCCTGCGACAAAACCGGAAATTTCTCGCGGACGATTTCATTATTCGCCAGCGTCGTGTTTTTCACCGCCGCGCCGATTCTGATACCGCCGTTTTCCGTTTCCGAAATTTCTTTGGAAAGCCGCGTCACATCAACCAGCGCGTCTGGCTGTTCGATATTTTCGCGCATCAAATCAACCAGATTCGTGCCGCCGCCTAAGAATTTCGCGCCCGCATTTTGTCCGATTAAATTGATTGCCGATTCCGCCGTTTCCGCCCGTTGATAAGTGAAATTTTTCATCGCGCCACCTCAGCATCAAACGCTTCGTGAATCGCTTCGACGATGCCGACATAAGCTCCGCAGCGGCACAGATTTCCACTCATTCGTTCCTTGATTTCCTCATCGGAAAATTCATATTCGCCCGTCATCGAATCGGAAACCGCGCTCGGCAAGCCGTTTTGAAATTCCTTGACCATTCCAATCGCTGAACAAATCTGTCCCGGCGTGCAGTAACCGCACTGAAAACCGTCGTTTTCGACAAACGCCGCCTGTAACGGATGCAGTTCGCCGTTCGCCAAACCTTCAATCGTCGTAATGTCCGCGCCTTCGTATTGGACGGCGAGCGCGAAACACGAATTAATCCGCTCGCCGTCCGCCAAAACCGTGCAGGCACCGCACGCGCCCTGATTACAGCCTTTTTTCGTTCCCGTCAGCCCCGCAAATTCGCGCAAAGCATCAAGCAATGAAACGCGCGGCTCGATTTGCAGATTGTGATTTGCGCCGTTGATTTTTAAAGTAATTGGAATTTTGTCAGACGGCGATTGTGTCTGATTTGCGGCATCTTTGTCGCCGGATTGCTCGCTCATATTACACTCCCTGAAAATTGATAAATTGAAAATATTGTTTAATCTTTTGTCCAAAACTTAACGCATATTCAAAGTATAGTTTATTTCGTCAGAATTTTTTCTTTTTTACCATATTTCATCATTTTATTAAGCCCGGATAAAATATGAAACCCATCAATTCAATATTTTTGTTTGTTAAACCCGTCGAATAGCTTTTCAGTCATCCTTGCCCGCATACTAAATTTTGATTATTCACTGTTTTATCTAATTTCAAGTATTTTTGTAAATCCCCTAAATTTCATTCATCCGACTGTTATAATTTAAATTCATCGAGAGGGATTGCTCCCGATTAAATTTAATTCCTCAATGATTCCAGCGAAATTTGCAGTTCGGCGGCGTTGACGTTTTCGCGCAGATGTGCGACTGACGATGTGCCGGACGGAAGCTGTTGGACCACCTCAAGCCACGGCGTTCGCTGCTCGTCATATTCCTTATCCTCCTGCGTCGTCACAGAACAATTAGCTCGCTTTTTCAACGATTTCAAATCTGCATCGTCTATATTTCCTGTTTCGTTCATTATTCAACTCCATTTTCTACCCGAAATTTTATCTGTCTATGATCTCCCATAAATACCTCTTCATTAGCGAATCGCGCGGCGAATCATCTGCAATGCTTTTAACTTAAATTCTTCAGCCGATAAATGCGATTCGTCGAGACGCAAGACGCTATTGCGCCCGCGCAACACCGATGATTAATCTTGAACGACATTCCACTTCGCTCGAAGATAATCTGGATTTTTACTTTCAAATCGGCAAACCGAAAGATTCGTCGCTTAAAGTAAAAACTTTTTCGCCGATTCTGCGCGGTATCTACGCAAGTCATTATTACATCGCCGCCAACGGCAAACCGGAAAAACCGGAAGATTTGCACCGGCATTTATGTATCGGCTACTCGTCGAAAGAAACAGCCGTCTGGCATTTGTAGTCCGGTTCGGAAAAACAATCGGTCAAATTGGCTCTGCGGGTATCGGTTGCCGATCCGGTGATTCATACGAAATTGACAGTGAGCGGTTTAGGCATCGCGGAGTTGCCGGTTTGGACGGCAAAACCGGAGGTCGCGGCAGGAAAATTAGTTGAAGTTTTGTCCGATTGGAAACCTTAATCCCTGCATTTTCACGCGCTTTACGCTGAACGCAAAAGTATGACACCGAAAATAAAAGTCTTTCTCGAATTCGTCGAAAGTTTTATCTCGACCGAATTCGATCCTCGAACCGCCAACAATCCGGTCTCCGAAATTTTCCAAATTTTATAAACGCACTTTAATTTTTCCGAAAGATAATCAATAAACTCTGCCGACTCGGAAATTGGCGCGTCGAAATTTCCATTTTCAGTTTTTTTCCTTAAAACTTTCACCAATTTTTTTTCTCGATTTCTTTTCCCTCAATCAATAACCACGCGCAAACCGCGCTCAAAAATGCGAGACCGGCGGCAAAATACGCGACGACGCGAAATCCGGCGACGAATGACTCGTTGACGATTTGTGTGGCGGTTTGGCGCGTCTGTTCGTCGAAATCTTCGGACAATTCGGCACTGGCTAATTTATATCGCTGTTCGTTTAACCGCGCCTGCGCTTCGGCAGGAAGAACATTGGTTTTTTTGTCGAGATAATAATTAAAAGTCATCAACATCACGATGCCGAAAACCGCGATTGCCAGCAAAGAAGACGTGCGCGAAACCGCGTTATTGATGCCCGAAGCGATTCCGGCGTGGCGTTCTTCGACCGCGCCCATCACGGTGGTCGTCAAAGGCGCGACGCTTCCCGCCATTTCGAGACTCATTACCACAATCGCCGGAAAAAGATCACGCCAGTAATTACCTGAATCAGCCGGCGCGAGCGAGAAAAGCGCGAAGCCGATTCCGGCAATTACGGGACCGACGACGAGCGGCAATTTCGCGCCGAAACGGTCAATCAAACCGTTGGCAAAACGCGACAGCAAAAACATCGTCAGCACGAACGGGACGAGTGCCGCACCCGCCTCGGTTGCCGAATAATTTTGCACTTGAATCAAATTAAAAGGCAGGAAAAATAAAATTCCGCCGAGTGCCGCGTAAAGAAAAAGCGTCAGCAGATTCGCGCCCGTGAAAGTCTTTGAATTGAACAAACCGAGCGGCATCATCGGATTTTCTTTCCGCCGTTCGACGAAAATAAATGCGGCGAGCGCAAGCGCACCAACAAATAAACTGACGAAAACATGCGGATTTCCGAAGCCGAGATTGTTCGATTCGGTCAAACCGTAAACGATGCCGCATCATCGGCATTTCAGCGAAAGTTTAATTCGCCTTGAGTTAGACAAAGCCGAATTAAATCCGCTCGATCATTAATTCGTCCAGATAACACCAGCCCCAACCTTCGCCCGGCTCGAACGATTTAATAATCGGATGATTCGTGAGGTGAAAATGTTTCGTCGCGTGTTTATTCTTTGACGAATCGCAGCAGCCGACGTGACCGCAAATTTCGCAGAGGCGCAGATGAACCCAATTGTCGCCCGTTTCCAGACATTCCTCGCAGCCGTTCGGCGTATTCGGCGCGGGATTTTTTATCTGATCGAGATGTGAACAATGGTTTGCCATTTTGATTTCTCCCTTTTTGAATATGGAAATATTTTATTTCAAAAGTTTAACATTCTCATTAAAATCCTTCAGTTTTATTCGACGCTAATTCTATAACAAAATCAAGCCGCGCCTGACGGCTTGCGTAACGGCTTCGGTGCGCGTATTTGCGCCGAGTTTGCCGAAAATCGAAGCGACGTGAAATTTGACGGTGTGTTCGGAAATATTCAATAAATTGGCGATTCTTTTGTTGCTCTCGCCTTCGACGAGCAATTCTAAAACTTCCCGCTCGCGCCTCGTCAGATTTTCGATTATCTGTTCGCCGTCAAATTTAATTTCGCCGATTGAATCGCGCGCCTCTGCTTCGCCGAAAGACAAAAGCGTTTCGGTAAATTCCGTGGATAAGACGGTTAAATTCAGCGCGGCGGCTTTGACCGCCTGAATCAATTCGTTCGCCGAAGCGTCGTGCGGCAAAATTCCGCGTAAATTATTTTGCAGCGCGTTCGTCAGATTTACGGAATTCTGTAATTCGCTTGCGAGCAATGCGACGACCGAAGGAAAATCAATTTCGTTGGATTCCGTTTCGACGGCAAATTCGAGTAACGAATCGAAATCTTTTTCGCGCTCGACGTTGATTAAAATCACATCGGGAGTTTGACCGACCTGAAAAACAGGCGGCGCGGACGATATTTCCTCCGCGCTACCCGTAACGATCAAATTTGTATCGTCGCGCAAAACCGATTCCAGACCGGCACGCGTGATCAGCGATGCCGCGACAATAAAAACGGTGATTGTATCTTCTTCTCCGTTCATTTTTCTAACGACAGCCGCGCCGCCAACCGCGTCCGCCGCGTCTTCTGCCGTGCCATTCGCCGCCTTCGCGTGTCGGGCGTTCGCCCAGAACAATTTCGATTTCCGTTATTTCGCCGCCGCGCAGAATTTTGGCTTTCACCGTATCTCCGGCTTGTTTGCCCCACAGCGCGGCTTGCACGTCGGACGGATCGAGCGTTTGTTTTTCGTCCAGAGAAAGTAATATGTCGCCGATTAAAACTCCGGCTTTTTCCGCCGCACCGTCAGCTTCGACGGTCAGCATCATTAAACCGCCCGTTTGCTCCAAACTTAATTTTTGACGTAAATTTTCCGAAATCGGAACGGTTTGCGTGCCGATTCCGAGATACGGTTTGGAAACTCCGCCTTTTGTTAAAATCGCTTCAACAACCCGATTAACGGTTTCCGACGGAATCGTTAAAGCCATTCCGCGTCCGAAAGCGGAAGTGTTCACGCCCAGAATTTTGCCGTCCGCGTTGATTAACGCGCCGCCGGAAAATCCGAGAAAAATTGATAAATCGAGCGTGATCAAGCGTTCGATTTCGTCGCCGCGCCATGTGCGCCACGCGCCCGAAACTCGATTGATTATCCCGAAACTCGCCGCCGCGCCGTCTTCCGCGCTCGTTCGTCCGACCGCCAGAACGATGTTTCCCGCTTTTAACTCCGTCGTTTCCGAAATCTCCGCCGTTTTTAACGATTTTGCGATTTCTTCGTCGTCAATTTTCAAAACCGCGAGATCGGTTCCAGAGTCGCGCCCGACCAGTGTTACCGCCGAGGTGCGACCATCGGCAAAAGCGACGGTGATATTTTCATCGCGCCGAATCGTATGATTCGTCGAAACGATGACACCTTCACGCCAGACAATCCCGCTTGTCGCCACTCGCGGGCGAGCGTCAATCGCGGCAACTGATACGCCCGCCGTTTCGACTGCCTTTGTAATTTGCGCGGAAAAATCCGATAACTTGTTATCGTTTTCCGCATTTCTTTCTGTATTATTTTCTGTCATTTTACATTATCTCCATTTTACTTTTAATCGAAAGGAAAATGAATTTTCCTTTCGTGATAAATCAAGTATGAAGGAAACAAATGTCCCGCGCATCAGGCGTTCGGCTAGGATGACAAACAGTAAATTCGGCTAGGTTTATACTGAGATTAAAATTTCATGATGATTTTTGGTGAAGCGAAGCGTAATGACGAAAATCAATTTTTGTCTGTGCCGTGATGTCTTAAAAAGTGACAGTCGGAGGAAATCGCGGCGCGGTCGTCGCGGGACGTTCGAGTTCGAGCGACGAATAAGATTTTCCCGTGGCAACCGGAGTCGGAACGGGCTGTTGAGCTTTAATGCTTACAGCCAGCAAAATCAAAATTACCGTAATTTTCGCCATCCTTAAAAAAATTTCCGTTCTAAATCTAAAGAAATTTTATCCGCGAAACACACGAAAGGATAATAAAACATTAAAAATAACTTTGTGTTGTTTCGTGTATTTCGCGGATAATAATTTTCACAATCCGGCAACTCTCTTCTCAACCGAATCAATCGACGGCAAATCGTCGGTCGGCTTATCGAGATAAAAATAAACGCAGCTTATTCCCTTTAGGGCATTAAATCTGTAATATAGTTTAATGCCGAAATCTAAAAAAACTGAGTTCGATAAAGCAGGGTTTGATCAAGCCAAATGGACAAAGTATTTTCAGCGATACCAGCAGGAATATATCCGTAAA
>JBBSIE010000079.1:0-20110 GCA_038232235.1 Pyrinomonadales bacterium
CGATTACAAATTGAATCTCCAGGAACTTGAAAAAATCCTCAGCGATAACTTGCTCGGCAAAACCTTTATTTCCAAAGAACAACTGGTTAATATTTTAGAACACATCCATAATCTTGTTTTATCAACCTAAAGGGAATAACTATTGGTCTAAATTTCGGGGTTCATTATAGTGAACTTTAATTGATTTTACGTTTGATGAACTCCGCCGGCGGAAAAATCTGGATTCCCGTGCGACAATTTGGAAGACGGCGTGGCGGCATATCTTTTAGGAAAAGGCGTGCCGAAAGAAGATATTGTGTTGGCTTTTTACTCGCCCGAAAAACGTAAATTAACCGAATTTGCTGTTGCTTAAATAACTTAACTTTGACTCTATAATGATTTACTTTGAAATTTCTATGAGTTTCTTTACTTGAAAAGGACAAATTAAACCGAAATTTCGAGAATATAGAAAGAGTAAAGAAAACGGTCGTTTATGTAATTATTATAGATGAAAAACCCCGCTTGGATTTTTACATCCAAGCAGGGTTTTTAGTAGTGGTTGTAAACTAACTAACTAACTAACTAACGTGTAACTAACTATGTAGTTACCAACTAACTAACTAACGTGTAACTAAATGAATAGTTACCAACTAACTAACTAACTGAATAGCTACCGACTAGGTAACTAACTAACTAACTGACAACCACTAACTATTGAAATTATACCAAAACAAAATGTTAATTATCAAGTGAGGTACTGAATTTTCTCAAAAAAATGCGTAAATTAGGGGTTAGTTATGCTTCCAAAAGCTGCTTCTTTAATTTTCAAGGCTTCAAGAATTAATTATCACCTTTCAAATAAAACATCTCCTCAACAGGTCTCAACGGACGATTCATCCAAAGCGGACGGCGTAAACCGTTTGGTCCCGGCGCGGGGCGGGTTAGTTTTAGCCATTCGCGGTAGATTTCTAAGGATTTGTTCGTATCAACGAAAACATCGCCGTATTGGTCGTCGTCGTGGGCGCGTTCAATGGAGACTTTTTGATGCCAGCAGTGCATTCCTGAGATCGGGTCGGGATGGACGGGGAAGGTGATGTTTTGGTGAACGCCGCCGTCTGACCAGAAGATTCGGGAAGTGTCGGGGTCGGCGGTTTTTGACGGGCGGATGCCGTCCACGACGCGCATTTTGTAGCCGCCTTTGTCGTCTTTGGTGATCGTAACTTGGTTTAATGCCCAGCGATTCGCCTTTGCGTCCTGCTCTCTGCGCCATCTGCCGAGGTGGTGCGAACAGGCGACAACGCCGGGTTTCATTCCTTCCGTGACCCACGCTTTGTTGATGAAATAGCCGATGTCGGTGCTGATTCGCACGAGGTCGCCGGTTTTTATTCCCCAATTTTTGCCGTCTTCAACCGACATCCAGAGCGGATTGCGGTTGGAAATTTCCGCCAGCCATTTAGCGTTTCCCGAACGCGAGTGAATCAAGGTCGGCAGGCGAAATGTCGGGACGAGAACGATTTCGTTTTTTGATTTGTCGAGATTTTCGGGATGAATATGCGATTTGATGTAAGTCGGATATTTGTATTCATCCCACTTCCAATCCTTCAGCGTGTTTGAGAAAAATTCCTGTTTGCCCGAAGGCGTGTGAAAACCTTTTCGTGCTTTTCCGTCAACCATTACGCCGACATTTTTGCCTTCGCGTTTGACCATAAATGTCGCCGAATCAACTTCGGTGTCTTTTAATTCTTCGTCGGAAAGCGGTTCGAGATGAATGTTATAAGTCGAATCTTCAACCGAAAACGCGCCGTATTTCCGCATATATTCGAGCGCGGTCAGATTTTCTTCCGCCGCTTTTTCGGGCAAGCCTTTCGTGTTTTCAAAAATATATTGATAATATTCGTCAATCGTAATTTTCGCGTTTTCACGATACGGCGAATTGAAATGCTTTCTGATTCCCAAACTTCCGTCGGGGTCAATGCGCCACGAAAGTTCTATCCAAAATTCGTCTTCTTCCCACACTTCGCCGGGATTTGTTTCATATGTGTATTCAACATTTTTGCCCATTTTCCGCGCCGCTTCGCGCAAGACGGGTTGGCGAAAACCGATCCATTTGCCCGAATGAGTTTCGTAGGAAATCAAATCGTGGCGTTCGGAAGCGTGTCCCATCGGCAGAACGTAGTCGGCGAAATACGAAGTTTCGTTCCAAGTCGGCGTGAGCGCGATGTGCATCCCGATCTTCGACTCGTCCGAAAGCGCGTCAATCCACATAAAACCGTCGGGATATGTCCAGACGGGATTGAAAACTCTCGTAAAATATGTGTCAATTTTCCCGCGTCCTTCCTTCAAAAAATGCGGCAGAAGGAAACTCATTTCGTAATGAGCGAGCGGATATTCGTTCGGAAAATGCAGTTCGTTCCAAAACTTCTGCGCGGGCGGTGATGAAAAACCTTTCGGTTTGAATTTGTTCCACGCGCTCGGCATCGTGCCGCCGACTGTTCCGACGCTTCCCGTCAAAACATTCAAAAAATGCAGACATCTGGAGACCGCCCAACCGCCGAGGTTTCCCGCGCCCGCGCTTCGCCAATTATGTGTCGCCAGACGAGTTCCCGCCGCGCCGACTTTTTTCGCAACTTCCCGAATCATCGCCGCTTTCGCGCCCGATTCTTGTTCGGCAAATTCGGGCGTATATTCGGCATAGAGTTTTTTCAATTCCTCGATGAAATTTTCAAATGTAATCTCGACAGGAACGCGGACACTCTTGTCCGCAACCGCCGAGCGGACAGGAGTGTCCGCGCTCCTGTACATTTCCCGCAAAGAATCTTCCCAATTCACCCAATCGCGCAAAAATTTCTCGTTATAGAGTTCTTCATCAATCAAAATCTTCGCAATCGCCAACAAAACCGCCGCTTCACTACCCGGATAAGTCGGCATCCAATAATCCGCCATCGAAGCCGTGTTTGAAAGTCGCGGATCCATCACGCACATTTTCGCGCCGTTCATCAAACCTTCCATAATCCGCTGCGCGTGCGGATTAAAATAATGCCCCGATTCGAGATGCGCCGAAATCAGCAAAATAAACCGCGCGTTCGCGTGATCCGGCGAAGGTCTGTCCGCGCCGTGCCAAATCGCGTAACCAAAACGCGCTCCCGCCGAACAAATATTCGTGTGCGAATTATGCCCGTCCACGCCCCAAGACTGCAAAACGCGATCCATAAACCCTTCGTGTCCCGGTCGCCCGACGTGATAAACCACCTCATTTTTGCGCTCTTCCTGCAACGCTTTCCGAATCCGCCCTGCAATATCATCAAGCGCATCGTCCCAAGAAACACGCTCCCAATCGCCCGCGCCGCGCGTCCCTTTGCGCTTCAACGGATACAAAATCCGGTCAACATCATTGATCTGATTGATAGTCGCCGGACCTTTCGCACAATTCCGCCCGCGACTTCCCGGATGATACGGATTGCCCTCAAACTTGCGAACCTTCATCGAATCCTTCTCGATATAACTGAGCAGACCGCACCCCGACTCGCAATTAAAACAAGTCGTCGGCACGATCATATAATTCTTCTTCTCGCGCTTCTGCCCGCTCGTCGCCTCATATTCCGTCCAATCATCCCATTTCCCCGGCGGCGGATAATTCGATAATTCGCCCGGCTCGTTCATACGCGGCAGTGCAAACGATTCTTGCGGATGCAGATTTTCTATCAAGCCGAGCTTTTCGGCGATTGTTTCGATGAATGACGGTTTGTGTTTCATAAGAATTTTTATTGCCCGCGGAATACGCGGAGAGACGCGGAAAAAAGAATGATTATTTTTAAAACCAAGTTTTTAGCTCTTCTTTTATGCTGTTGTTTGGATTTTTGTTTTTTGTGTTGGCTATGCGTTTGTGTTCTAGTTTTGGGTAATGTCCGAAGTTTATTAGTAATGCCAAATCAAAATTCGTTGCGTTTAAATAATTCAAAGTTTGGGCTGTGTTTACTTCAATCAAATTAGTTAATGCTTTAATTTCAACGATTATTTTGTTAAAGCAAATAAAGTCAGGCTTAAAAAAATGCTCCAAAATTCTCCCTTTGTATTCAAGTTGAATTTTCGGCTGTGCGACGAAGGGAATCTTTTGAATTTCAAACTCAATTGCTAAACATTCTTGATAAACGGGTTCGGTAAAGCCACATCCTTTTTGCTTGTAGACTTCAAAACACGCGCCGAGAATTTTGTATGTTTCCTGTTCGTAAATTAGACTCATAGTTTTTATTTTTGCCCGCGAAATGCGCGGAAAACGCGGAAAGTTTTTTATACTCATTTTAACTCAAACCGAACTTTCAATGTTTTGGTAATCAAACTTTAAAATTTTCTTTCTTTTTCTCTTTATTCCGCGTCTTTCCGCGTATTCCGCGGGCAAATCTCTTTCTCTAACTCAAAGGAATCAACTGCGGAGCTTTCACCCAAATATGCTGTGCAAATCCCAATCCGACTAAAATTAAAACTCCGGCAATCGCAAGCAGAAAAATATTTCCCATGCTTCCGACCAAAAGCAAAATTGCGAGCGGCAACACATTTCCGGCGAAGATCATTCCCCACCAAAACGCCCAACTGAATTGACCGTTTGTGATCATTTTAACGACTTTGTGCGCGTCTTCGGTTGAATGCGTCGTGGTCAGTTCGATTGCTAGAGTTATCAGGTGAACGGCGATGGTGGCGATGCTCAAAAATGTCAAAACCATTGTAAAACCGGCGTTGATGTTCAAAAATAAATTCACCAAAAGATAAACGGCAAAACCAGCCATCAGCGAATGAACTATCATATGCAAACCCAACATCGGCGATTGCCAGAAGTCCCTGCCCTTTGCCTGCGCGAACAGAAACGCCGTGTAAACCGCCGACAAAAGCGCGAAAATTATGCCGAAAGGTTCGATATATTTCAGGATATTTTCAAAACCGAGAAAAGACGCGGCAAGCCACAGCGTCAAAATTACGCCGTAAATTGTAATAATATATGAGCCGCGCGACAGCCACGATTTCCATTGCGGACGAAACAGAACGTACAAAAATCTGTCCGGTCTGCCCAAATCCATAATCAGCAAAATGCCCGTAATTGTTAAGAAAATAAAGGAAACAATCGCGCCGATTTGTTTCACCAGTAAAGGCATTTCCATAAAATAACCGCCGACGAGCGGCAGCAAAAACGCGCCCGCCGCGATTGCTTTGGTCAAAATATACGCCGAAACTTCCCAACCCCACAAAATTCCTTTGGCGGGCGCGTCATAAACCCGGCGCGGCTTTTTGATGCGCGGTTCGATTTGGACGAAATTCGACTTTTTCTGAATGGCGATTTCTTCCTTGTTCGGCGATTCGTTAATGCGCTGTTCGGCGTATTTCGCGTATTTTCCAACGCCCGCCGCCTGACTCGACCACATATAATCCGCACTCTGATTCGTTTCCGTCGGATTCAAAGAAACCTTGTCGCCGTCAATATAAAAAAGTTTTGGATTCGTGCCTTTTTCCGGCTTTCTGACCGAAACCGCCTCGTGCGCCAACAATTGAGAAATTTCCGTTTGCGGATTGTCCATATCGCCCGAAATAATCGCGTGTTCCGGGCAGACGACGACACACGCCGGTTCTAAACCAATGTCGGTGCGATGGGAACAATAGTTGCACTTTTGAGCAACCATCGTGTCGGGATTGATATAAATAGAATCGTACGGACACGCCTGAGTGCAGGCTTTGCACGAAATGCAGCGGCGGTCGTCGAAATCAACAATCCCGTCTTGGCGCGTGTAAAGTGCTTCCGTCGGACAAATCTCGACACACGGCGCGTCCGCGCAGTGATTACAGCGCATCACGCTGAAAAGTCGGCGCGTGTCGGGAAATTCGCCCTTTTCGATGTATTTTACCCACGTTCGATTTACGCCGATTGGCACGTCGTGTTCCGATTTACAGGCGACCGTGCAGGCGTGGCAGCCGATACATTTGCGGTTGTCTATGATGAAACCAAAATTCATAATTTTTTTTATTCGCGGGCAAATAATTCTATTTTACAGGTAAATGTTCATTCAAATAGCGCGTTAACAACGAAAATAAATGGCGCGTTGTGTTTTCGCCTTCGAAAATGCCGTGCGTTCGGTTTGGATAAGCCATCATTGTGAATTGTTTATTTTCTTTAATCAATTCATTTATCAATGTTTCCGTTCCCTGATAATGAACATTGTCGTCGCCCGTGCCGTGAACAATCAGCAAATCGCCTTTTAAGTTTTTGGCAAAAGTGATGGGCGAACCTTGTTTGTAATCTTCGGCGTTCGCGTCTGGAAGTCCCATATAGCGTTCCTGATAAATGGTGTCGTAAAAACGCATATTCGGAACGGGCGCGACCGCCATTCCCATTTTGTAAACATCGGGATAACGAAACATTGCGTTCAATGTCGAAGAACCGCCGCCGCTCCAGCCCCAGATTCCGACTCGGTTTGCATCAATAAACGGCATTTTGGCGGTCATCGCTTTGACGGCGTTGGCTTGATCCTGCGATGAAATCACACCGATTTTTCGATAGACGCTCTTGCGCCATTCGCGTCCGCGCGGCGCGGGAGTTCCGCGATTGTCAACGCTGGCAACAATATAACCTTGCTGCGTCAACATTGTGAACCACAAATATCTTGAACCGCCCCACGAATCCACAACCGTCTGACCAGCAGGTTCGCCATAGACGTAATACAAAATCGGATATTTTTTGTTTTGGTCAAAATCGGGCGGTTTCATCATCCAGCCGTCAAGCGTTACGTCTTCGCCGATGTCAATTTTGAAAAATTCCTGCGCTCCTTTTTTGAGTTTATCAACCTTCGCCTGTAATTCGGCATTATCAACAATTGTCCGCAGCACCTTTTTATCGGCAACATCAATAAATTCATACGTTGGAACTTTCCCGAAAGCCGAATAAGTGTGCATTGCCCAACGGTTATTTGGCGAAATATTGTAAGAATTCCAACCTTTGTCTGTGTCGGGCGTAACTTTTTCAATTTTCCCGCTGCCGTCAAGTTTCGTGCGGAAAAGATAACGCTGTGCGGCATTTTCGGGCGATGCGATGTAATAAAGCCAGCCGTTTTGTTCGTCAACCGCATCAATGTCTTCCACATCAAAATTGCCGACTGTGATGAGTTTAAGATTTGTCCCATCACGCGAAACTCGATAAACGTGCCGCCAGCCGTCGCGCTCACTTTCCCAAAGAAAACTTTTACCATTCTCCAGCCAAATCATTTTCGGCATATCAACATCAACCCAAGCCTCGTCTTTTTCGGTCAAAACCGTTCGCACATTGCCCGTTTTCGCATCGGCAAACATTACTTGATTCGTATTTTGCAGACGATTGAGAGATTGCAGAACGAGTTCATCGGAATTGTTTGCCCAATCCATCATTGCAATATAATTATTTCGCAAATCGCCCGGCGTTTTCATCCAAATTGTTTCACCGCCGTCGGCATTTATCACACCGACTCGCACTGCCGCATTGGTCGTTCCGGCTTTCGGATACGGAATGTATGTCAGTTGCGGATAAAGTTCTTCGGTATCATTAATTAAAATAAAATCTTTAATACCGCTCGCATCAAATTGCCAAAAAGCAATAGATTTGCCGTCAGAACTCCAACGCCAGCAATCGCGCAAGTTTAATTCTTCTTCATTGACCCAATCGGAAGTGCCGTTTATCAGAGTTTTCGAGCCGTCTTTGGTGAGCTGCACAATTTTCCCGTCCGCCGGATTTTCAACATACAGATTATTTTCCCGCACATAACCGACACGCTTGCCGTCGGGCGAAAATTTGGCAAACATCAACGTCGAAGGCTTGGCATCGCCGCCGAGTTTTTTGAGTTTCCAACTCGCCAAATCCAAAACCCAATAATCGCCGCGGGTATTCAACCGCCAAACTTTCTTCGAGTTGGTATAAATCAAAATCTGCTGATTGTCCGCCGACCATTCGTAAGCGTCTATTCTCAAAGGCGCAGTTTCGCCTTTTGGAATCAGTTTTTCAGCGGAAATCAGAATGTTTCGCGTATTCTTTCCAACATCGTAGCTGACCAAATCCGTCCCGCCTTGAACTCTTGCCGATGGTTCGATTTTTGTATAAGCGTCGCCCGATTTGAGCCACCGAAATCCGCCGACATATTGTGCGCTAAATTCGCCGGAATTAAATATCCGGTCAATGTTTAGTAGAGAAGGATCAGTTGTTTGTGCTGTTGCAAAGAACGAGAAATTAGCAATTAAAATCCAAAATAGTAGAATTTTGCAGCAGCGACATCGGTCTATTGTTTTTCTCATAAAAATTTTCTTTTAAAAAGCAAAAAACTTGAAAATTTAAGTAAATTCCATTTATTTCCTTTTTGGAAAGACTTAAATTGTTGAGAAAGAATAAATTCAATGATGAATTATAGAGAAGTCCAAACATTGTAAAAGATAGTATTTACAGGCAAAAGCATATTACGGTTCGAGATTTATTGTCAACGAAAAGTAATTGTAAAAGTCGTTCTTGACTTTTACGTTCTTAATTCTTACCTTTGCTATTTACCTTTATGTCGTGGCAAAAAGTCGTTTTTTTTCTCTTAATCCTTGCGTGTCTGACACCTTTTGCATCGCCGCCGATTGCGCTTGCGCTCGGTTTGATTTTGGCGTTGACAATCGGAAATCCTTATTCAGAACAAACCACTAAAGCAACCAGAATTTTACTGCGCGGTTCGATTATTCTGCTCGGTTTCGGAATGAATTTGACTACCGTTGTCAAAGCCGGAAAAGACGGGATTTTGTTCACCATAGCGACGATTTTCGGAACGCTTATACTGGGATTCATCGTCGGCAAACTGCTGAAAATAAACGGAAAAACATCCGACCTAATTTCGGCGGGAACGGCGATTTGCGGCGGCAGCGCGATTGCGGCAGTCGCGCCGACTATTCGCGCTGATGCCGACGAAACTTCCGTTTCGCTCGGCACGGTTTTTATATTGAATTCGGTTGCGTTATTCACTTTTCCAATCATCGGACACGCGCTCGGTTTGACGCAGCATCAATTCGGCGTGTGGGCGGCGATCGCCATTCACGATACTTCTTCGGTAGTCGGCGCGGCGGCAAAATACGGCGACGAAGCTCTGCAAATTGCGACCACCGTTAAATTGGCGAGAGCTTTGTGGATTGCGCCCGTCGCTCTTTTGTTTGCGTTTATTTACCGACCTAAGCAAGGCGAAACTAAAATACGAGAGATAATTCCGTGGTTTATTTTTTTGTTTCTGGCGGCAACCGTTTTGAGAACTTACGCTCCGGCGAAGGTTCAGCCGAGTATTTTTGAATCGCTTGTAATGCTTGCGAAAGCGGGTTTGACCGTTACGCTTTTTTTAATCGGCGCGGGCTTGTCGCGTGAAACTATCAAAAAGGTCGGCGTTAAGCCTTTGATTCAAGGCATTATTCTTTGGATTTTAATTTCGATTGTTTCACTTTGGGCAGTTTTGCATTTATTATAGTTGTTAAATGGAACAACCAATCAAAGAATCAATCGTTAAGCCTAAACGCGAAATAAAGGGCGTTGTCGAACCGAAACTGGTTCGCATCATTTCATTTATAATTATCACGCTTTCGCTCGTCGCCTGCACGGTTTTGTGCATTCTGGCGATCTGGCAGTTCACGCAAAGCGACGCGGTTTGGCGGGCAGTCGCAACCTTTATGGTCGTCAGCGTCGCAACCGGAATCTTCACTTTTGTCAACGAAAAATTAGGATGAATATTCTGTGTTGAAAAAATTTCAGTTTCATATTGAACAGACGATTTACAAAAATCGTCTCGATAAATTTCTGTTTGACGAAATCACATCTCTCAGCCGAATGTATCTGAAACATCTGATTTTAGAAGGCAACTGCGCCGTCAACGGTAAAGTCGAAAATGCCGGTTATCATTTGCAATCGGGCGATTTTGTCGAAATCGAAATCGAGATGAAAGCGGAAATCGAAATGATTCCCGAAAATATTCCGTTTGAAATCATTTTTGAAGATTCCGAATTGATTGTCTTAAATAAACCTTCGGGAATGCTCGTCCATCCGACAAAAGGCGTGCGGCGCGGCACTTTGCTCAACGCGCTGCTTTTTTATTTAAATTCTAATGAAACAGGCGAAATTGAAACAGGCAAATTGACCCGTGCAGGTTTGGTTCATCGCCTTGACAAACAAACTTCGGGTTTAATGGTCATCGCCAAAAATCCGCGCTCGCACCGCATTTTGTGCAGTCATTTTCAGCGCAGACTCGTGGAAAAAAAATATCTCGCCGTTGTCGAAGGAATTGTCTGCGAAGATTACGGCACGATCAACGCGCCCATCGGACGCGATGCGGAAGAACGAGTTTGGAAAATCTCACCTGACGGAAAATCCGCCGAATCGCGTTTTCAAGTCGTTGAAAGATTTGCGGATAAAACACTTTTAGAACTCGAACCCGTTACAGGCAGAACAAATCAACTGCGACTTCACTGCGCTCATATCGGACATCCGATTATCGGCGACGATAAATACGGCGGACGCGAATTTCAGCGTCTTTGTCTTCACGCTTCAAAACTTGCCTTTTGGCATCCCAACGGAAACGAGAGGTTGGAATTTGAAAGTTTATTCGATATGAATTTCGCTTGAAGAATTTTTTATGAGTCATTTATTATTCGATAAAAGCTCGGCGATTTGCCGTTTCAATTCTTTAATTTCGTCGCGCATTCTTTGCAGTGATTTAAAGTGAGCGTTTTGGCGTTTGTATTCGTCGAGCGGCTGGACGGGCGTTCCCCACCAAACTCCGGCGCGGACGATTTTGTGCGGCAAAACTCCGGCTTGCGAACCGATAATCGCGCCGCTTTTCACCGTCGCGTGGTCGCCCATTCCGACTTGTCCGCCGATGACGCAATCGTCTTCGATGATTGTACTGCCGGAAATTCCGGTTTGCGCGGCGATAATGACTCTTTTTCCGATATTTACGTTGTGCGCGATTTGCACTAAATTATCAATTTTCGTGCCTTCGCCGATGCGCGTTTCGCCGAGCGAGCCGCGATCAATGCAGGAATTCGCGCCGATTTCGACGTTATCTTCAATAATAACCGTGCCGATTTGCGGGAATTTGACGTAACCGTTTGCGCCGTCACGGACGAAGCCGAAGCCGTCCGCGCCGATAATCGTTCCGGCGTGAATTACGCAGTCGTGTCCGATTGAAACATTATCGTAAATGACGCAATTCGGATGAATAATTGAGCATTTGCCGATTGAAACATTCTTACCGATTTTCACTCCGTCAAAAATGTTTGTTCCTTCGCCGATGTTGGTATTTTCGCCGATTGCTGAAAATGCGCCGATAAAATTTGCGCGGACATCGGAATTTTCGGGAACAATCGCAGATTCGTGCCAACCGTTTTTCCAATCAAAGGGATGAAGTTTTTCAGCGACTTTTGCAAAAGCGATTTTTGGATTTTTGACTTTGATAATTGGACAAGAAAGTTTCTCGTCGAAATCTTCGGGAACGAGCAAACAAGATGCTTTTGTTTCCGAAAGATTTTCTGTCTTTTCTATATTTTCGACAAACGAAATTTCACCTGTTTGAGCATTTTCCAAACTTGCCGCACGGAAAATTTCAGTTTCGCCGTCGCCGGATAATTGACCGTTTGATAATTCGGCTATTTCTTTTATTTTCATTTTATCCGTTGATTTTTCGGCGATTTTCAGTTTCGTTAACGACGCTTTGCAGGAAAATTTCCATTCCTTCGATTGTAAATCCGTGTTTACGTTCGATTCGTTTTAAAACGGATGCGCTTTCGCTGTCTAAAAAATTCAAATCGGCGAGATCAATCGTCAATTTTTTACCAGATTCCAACCGCATTTCAAGCGCGATTTTTTCCAGCAAAACGGCATCTTCCAATTCCATTGAACCGGCGACGCGCAAAATTATATTTCCGGTTTCGGAATCTTCGATTTGGTTAATTGTGGTCGGCATAATTAATTGTGATTTAACGAAAAAAAATTGATAAAAGCAAATAAGGGAAAAGACTTCGCCTGAATTTCAAGCGAAGTCTTTTTATTGGCAGGATTATTATGGCGGGTTTATGAAAATTATAAACTTGCCGTGTCGCCTTTACTGCCGCGATTTTGGAATCTTTCCTTGCGGCGTTCCTTCATCTGATCTTTCAAGGCTTTGGCTTGTGTTTGTTGTTCAGGTGTCAAAATCGCAAAAATCTGTGATTTTGTGCGTTCTTTTTCAACTATCAACTGCCCCATAATATTCGCTTGCTGTGCTGCTAAAGACTGAACTTGCGCTTCGTTAAAATTGCCGTCGGCGGTTGCTGCTGAAAGCTGCTGATGAATTGATTTTATACTTTCACGCAAAGGCTGAGTTTTGGCTTTGCCGTCTTCTCTGATTTGTTTCATTTGCGCTTTCTGCGCGTCTGTCAAATTAAGTTGTTTGGCGAGTCGTCCAAAACTGCCGCGATGATGACCGAAACCGTGTTTGAATTTTCCTTTGCCGCCGTCCGCTTTTTGCGCGAAGACGAAAATTGTTCCGATGGCAACCAATGCGATTGCGATAAAAGCTGTTGTTAGTTTTTTCATTAATTTATCTCCTATGATTTCTCTGTAAATTTACGCGACGTTTTTTCGCGTTCAATGTGTTAGACGAATAATTTTGTCGGTTGGACGTAAGGTTTTCGTGAATTAATGTAAAGAATTGTAAAATTCGACGCAAAAGAAGATTTTTTGACGTAAAATCAAACTGATTATGAGTAAAATACTTCTGATTGACGACGACGAGGAGCTTTGCGAACTCGTTTCCGAATATTTGACGGTTGAAAATTTTGAAGTCGAAATGGTTCACGACGGCGAAAGCGGTTTGCAAAGCGCGTTAAACGGCGATTACGAATTGGCGATTTTGGACGTGATGCTGCCGAAAATGAACGGTTTCGACGTTTTGCGCGAATTGCGGAAAACGTCAACGCTTCCGATTTTGATGCTGACGGCGCGCGGCGACGATATGGAACGCATCGTCGGTCTGGAAATCGGCGCGGACGATTATTTGCCGAAACCGTTTAATCCGCGCGAGTTAGTGGCACGTCTGCGGGCAATTCTGCGCCGCTCAGAAATGTCGGAAGACGCGAAAAATGTTGAAGCCGATAAAATTCAGGTTGATGACATCGAAGTTTCGATTTCCGGTCGTTCGGCGAAAAAAGACGGCGAAGATTTAAATTTAACGTCCGTCGAATTTGATTTATTGGTCGCGCTGCTTAACGAAGCCGGTAAAGTCGTGAACAAAGAAGATTTGAGCGAAAAAGTTCTAGACCGCAAATTGTCACCGTATGATCGCAGTCTGGATATGCACATCAGCAATTTGCGAAAAAAATTGGGAACGCGCGATGGCGACGATGAAAGAATTAAAACTATTCGCTCCGTCGGCTACATCTATACAGTCAAAAGTTAGCAGTTATCAGTTATCAATTTGCATTTCCGGTCAAATTAAATTGATGACAAATATCTGCTAACTTTTGACCGCTAACTGCTAACTGAAAAAGATGAGTTTATTTTTAAAGATTTTTCTGTGGTTTTGGCTGGCGATTGCTTTGGTCGTCGCAGTTTTAACGGTTGTGAATTGGTCAACTCAAAGTGAGCCTTTAGTGCGGCAATGGCAGACTTTTGTCGGTGAAATCGTTACGTCAAATTCAGCGACGGCGGCGCAGATTTTCGAGAATGAAGGACAACAAGGTTTGCAGGAATATCTAAGTCGGGTTTCCAATGCCGACCGCATCAACGCCGTCGGTTTATATGACGAAAATCAACGCCGCATTGCCGGAGACGAGATTTCAGACGAAGCGAAAACTTTGATTGATTCAGCTTTGCAGAGCAATAATACGGAATTTATTCGCTCGACCGAACAGACAATCGCGGCGAAAAAAATACAACTCGAAAACGGAGCAAATTATGTGTATGTTATTCAGCTTAAACGTCCGCCGCAAACGTCTTTTTGGACCGAACTTACAAATCGTATTCCGCAAATACTCGCCGTTATTCTCACCGCCGGTTTATTTTGCTACGGTTTGGCAAGTTATATGTCTTCACCGATTGCCAAACTTCGGAAAGCGACTCAAAAACTCGCCGACGGAGATTTGCAGACGCGAGTCGCTTCGCAAATCGGCACGAGACACGACGAAACTGCCAAATTAGCCCAGGATTTTGACGAAATGGCGGAGCGCATCGAGACTTTGGTTTCATCGGAAAAACGTCTGACGCAGGATATTTCACACGAATTGCGTTCGCCGCTGGCGCGAATGAGCGTCGCGCTCGAACTGGCGCGCGTCAAAGCTAATCCTGAAACAAAGCCTTTACTGGAAAGATTGGAAACCGAATCGCAGCGTTTGAATGAAATGATTTCGCGTCTGCTGATACTTTCAAAACTCGAAACGCGCTCGGAAAATTTCGAGAAAAACGAGCTGAATCTGACAAAAATAGTCGAGCAAGTCGCCGCCGATGCCGATTTTGAAGCGCAGGCGAAAGGCAAATCCGTGCAGATTCTGCAAAATGATGCCGTCAAAGTTTTCGGAAATGAAAATCTTTTGCGAAGCGCGGTTGAAAATGTTTTGCGAAACGCCGTGAAATATTCAAAGGACAATACAAAGGTTGAAGTAAGTTTAAAAAGAAATAGCAAAAACGCGGAAATTACCGTCAGAGATTACGGCGACGGCGTTCCCGAAAATGAAATCGCCAATCTTTTTCGCCCGTTTTACCGCGTTCACACGGCGCGGGACAGAAAAACCGGCGGCATCGGTTTGGGTTTGGCAATCGCCGAACGCGCCGTCAACGCTCACGACGGAAAGATCGCGGCAAAAAATTTGGAAAACGGTTTAGCCGTTCAAATCAGTTTGCCCTATTTAAGTTAGTTCAGGTCGGAGTTAAAGATTTTTTGCCCGCGAATTACACTATTCGTGTAATTCGCGGGCAAAAAATCTTACCCAAAATTTACAAACTTTCACGGTTTCGCCGCGCGTTGACGAAAGACTGAATCCCTAAAATCAGATAAAACAAACAGACAATCGCCATCAACGCCTGCGACAAAACCGCCAGCGAAATTTCAATGTTGTTCATTTTTGAAATTAATCTGAAAGTCGGAATAAGAAAACCCAAAAGAGCGACAATCATCGCTGCGTGCATTAAATGTTTTCGCAAACCTTCGCTCGAAGTAGCGATAATTCCGAGAATCACCAGCAAAACGCCAAACGCCGACGGGATAAGCGCGGTTAAACTTGTATTTCCGTCAATAAGGCTGAACGCATAACCGGCGATTCCGATTAAAATTAGTAAAATACCGCTGACTATTGTTGTTGATGGCATATATTTTTAATGGAAAATTGATAATGTAAATCTTGAGTTCTTGATTATCCATTTTCCGTTTTCCATTTTCCGTTATTTAGTAATTGGCAGAACGATCATCGAAGAATTTTTGCCGCCGAAAAAGACTTTTTCCGTCGCTTTTTGAAAATCCGCCGCCGTCGCCAATTGATAATTATCCATATATTTCTGCGGATTTCGCGCCATCAGCGGAAACCAGGTGCTTTGAACCTGCACCATTATTCGATGACCTTTTTTAAATGTATGAACAATTCCCGGCATCGTGTATGAAATTTTCGACACCTGATTCGGCGTTAAAGGTTCGGGTTTTTCAAACGAATTTCTAAAACGCGCCGGAAACGGTTCGCCGCGCAAAAGCATTTGATAGCCGCCCGGTTCAAACACCGAAAACGCCGAATTTTCCGGCGGTTTTACGCCTTCCGGGTATTTGTAATCGTTCGGGAAAACGTCAATTAATTTCACGACGAAATCGGAATCCGTGCCGCTCGACGAAACGAATAAGTACGGTTTGATGTCGCCCGCGACCGATACGTCTTCGGTCAAAGGTTCGGTTTGATAAACCAGAACGTCGGGGCGCGTCGCCGCAAAACGCTGATCTTCCGTCATATAATCGCGCGGATAATTTGACGTAATTTTTTGCGTGTACGGAACAGGTTTCATCGGATCGGAAACGTATTCGTCAGAACCGCCCGGCGCGTTCAGCGCGTTCGTCGAAAAGGTTAAACCGCCGTTCGCCGTCAAATATAAAGCCGTGTCAACACCGTTGGTCGGATTGTAAGTTTCGTAATGTTTCCATTCGTGCGAGCCGGTATCGAACAAATTGGTTTCTTTAATGTTGGAAATGTCGCCTTTATCTTTTAGAAAATAATTGAAAAAGGGAAGTTCATAATTTTTGCGATAGTCGAGCGAAGTTTTCTGCCCGAAATACGCCGTGCCGAGAAAATCGCCTTCCGAGCGTTCCCAGCCGCCGTGAAACCACGGTCCCATCACGAGAACATTGAAAATTCCCGGATTTTGGCGCTCGATGTGCTGATAAGTTTCGAGCGCGCCGTATAAATCTTCGTTGTCATACCAACCGCCGACCGTCATCACCGCCGCTTTTATTCCTTTGAGTTTCGTCAGCACATTACGGTCTTTCCAGTATTGATCGTAATTCGGGTGCTGCATCATTTCGTCCCAAAATTTGATGCGAACGCCCACGCCTTTTTCAAAACTGTCGGCAGTTTCCTTTAAGCCGCCGAGCTGTTTGAAATAGCTGTAACCATCCTGCGTTTCGGGCGTAAATCGTTTTAATTTGGTTGTTTCCGGCGTTTCGGGCGCGGGGCGCGGCTGACCGAAAAACGTGAAAAATAAATAATTTTGCGCTAAAAACAACGCGCCGTTGTGGTGCATATCGTCGCCGTGAAACCAGTCGGAAACGGGAGCTTGCGGCGAAATCGCTTTGAGCGCGGGATGCGAATTGATGCCGCCCGCCGAAGTGTAAAATCCCGGATAGGAAATTCCCCACATTCCGACGCGCCCGTTATTATTGGCGACATTTTTAATTAACCAATCAATTGTGTCGTAAGTATCGGTTGATTCGTCAAATTCCTTTGTGCCGGGTTTAGCGATTTCCGGTCGCACGTCAACAAATTCGCCTTCCGAAGCCCAGCGTCCGCGCACGTCCTGATAAACAAAAATATAACCTTCCTTCGGAAATAACTCGTTCGGACCAAGCGAAGTTTTATATTTGTCCGCTCCATACGGCGCAACCGTATAAGGCGTGCGGTCAAACATCATCGGATATTTTTGCGATTTGTCCTTCGGTTCATAAATCGAAGTAAAAAGTTTCACGCCGTCGCGCATCGGAATCATTACTTCGCGCTTTGTATAGTTTTCTTTGATATATGTGGCAAGTTCCGTCGGCTGCGGTTGTGCCGCTTGCGCGAAGAGCAAAACTTGGCATAAGGCGACTAACAGAAAACCGAAAAATAGATTTCTCAATCGAATAGTTCTCATAATTTTCTCCAAAAATAAAAGGCTGGTTTTATACAGTCTTATTTTCGCGTAATTATGAAATGATTACAAGTCAGTCTGCCGTCGCCACTTCGACAACGAGCAAAATCTGCGAACGAACATCAAGCGAACCGGCTTGCACCGGCGTATTATAGACAGGTTTTGCCGCCATCATATTTGAATTCATCGCATAACTGTTTTCCATCAAAGTTTGCGATTGAATAGGCACGCCGCCTTCGGTTGATTCGACGACGCGCACGATTTTGCCGTTTAATGACTGCGCGACGGCTTCGGCTTTCGCCATCGCCTGTTTCGTCGCCAACGCCAGCGCGTCGCCCTGCGCCGGAGAAGTTTCGTCCAATACAAATTGGATTCCTTCGACGCTGTTCGCGCCCGCTTTGGTCGCCGCGTCAATCACCGCGCCGACCTGCGACATATTTTTGATCGAAACCGTAACCGTATTTTTGACTCCGTAACCGAGAATTTTCGGCATTTTGCCCGAATAATAATCCTGTTCTGGATTCAAACTGTAATCGCTGGTTTTTATCTCGGCTTTATCGCCCGCCGAAATTTCTTCAACGGCTTTTTTGACATTTTCGCTTTTCAGCGCGTTTTCCTGTTGAGCATTCAACGCCTATTTGTCCTGGGTAACAACCGAAAAAGTAATAACAGCCGTGTCTGGCGCAATTTTTGTCTGCGAATCTCCGACAACCGTGATGCGGGTTAATCTATTGTTTGTCGGACGATAAATGTAAAGTGCAGCAGCGAAAAGAGTTATCGCCGCTAAGAGCAAAATCGTTTTATAGATGTTGTTCACAAAATTTCCTCCGTATTTAAAATCTGAAATAAGAACGCGGCGCGGTAAAGTATCTTGCAAAATCGTTTGTGCGAAATATTTATCCAATTTAGATTTGCAATTCCCGTATGTAAAACCTAAAATCAAAATTTCAGTTATATGCACCTGTAGCTCAGCTGGATAGAGTATCTGGCTTCGAACCAGAGGGTCGCAGGTTCGAATCCTGCCGGGTGTACCAACTTAACTTCTTTATTTACCTAAGATACAGAACAAAAAAGCAAGCTCAAACGGCTTGCTTTTTTTGGTTTGTGTGCCTATTGTGTGCCAAACTTATTTTCAACCAATTTTGAGCAGGATTTCGAGCTTGTCGGTTGCGTCTTCCTGCATCGTCGGTAAAACGTGGCTGTAGGTGTCCAGCGTTAAAACTATTGATGCGTGTCCCAGTCTTTCTGAAACAATCTTTGGATTTACGTCTGCGGACAAAAGCAAAGTTGCCATCGTATGCCGTAAATCATAAAGACGAATATCCGGCAACTCTGCTTTTCTTAATAATGGCTTGAAATGTCTATCTCGAATATTTTTCTTCTGTAACGGTGTGCCGATTTCGGAAGCGAAAACTAAATCATAGTTTTGATAATCCTTTCCAAGTTTCATTTTTGCTTCAAGTTGTTTTCGCCGATGTCGTTTTAATTCATCAACTAAACTTTGTGAAATTGGAATAGTTCGCCGACTTTTTGCAGTTTTCGGTTCATCAAATCGAAAACCACCTCCTTTAATTTCGACAACCGTTCGTTTGATACCCACCTTCTTTTGTTCAAAATCAATATCTTTCCATTGCAAGCCAAGATATTCTTGCGGACGTGCGCCAGTTTGAATTGCTAACTGGAATAAACTGAAATGTTTATTTTCCTTTGCCGTTTCTAAAAATAATTTTGCTTCTGTTGGTGAAAGATACCTCATCTCATTTCTTACTTGTCTCGGTAACTCGCACAGATCACAAGGATTTTGTAATAACATTTTCCATTTGACCGCTTGTTTTAATGCCGATGAAAGAACATTATGTGCGTGTCGTATTGTTTTTGGTGCATAGTTAGCCTTTTTCATATCATTATAAATTTTCTGAATTTCATAGGCTTGAATGTCTGAAAGACGTTTTGCACCGATTTTCTCGCGGATATAGCTTTTCAAAAGCCATTTGTAACCCTTCAATGTTTGCTCGCGCAATTTCAGAACAGCAATTTCCTCAATCCATTTATCAAGAAATTCATTTAAAGGCATTGAAGCAGGTTCGACAAAAACGCCTAAATCTTTTTCGCGTGTCTTTGCCGTCAGATACTTTTGCGCGTCCTTCTTTGTGCCGTGAATCGTTTTGTTGAAATACTTGCGCTTGCCGTTCGTATCGCGTCCGAGAAAGATTCTCACCAGCCAAGAATCGCCGCGTTTTGTTATTTGTCCTGCCATAATTTTTTTTTGGTAAAGGACGCGCCTTGTTTGATAAACTTGGCGTGTCCGTTGGTTTAATGATTCATTCCTTTCGGATAGTTCGGGCTTATCAGGGTGTTTGCTTTGATAAGCCTTTTCGATTTATGCCGCAACCGGTTGTCTTTGCTCTGCTAAAACGATGTGCAGTCCTAAAGCCGCAACCGTGTGATAGCATAACCAAGCCTTTGCGTCCGCCTTCACATTCGCAGTCAACTTGTTTTTGTCCAAGCGGATTTCTCGAACATCTGACAGTATGGGAATCGCCTTTCGAGCCTTTGACCGCATACACGCCGAAAGCAATCATTTTCACTAACGGCTTAACTTTTCGCGCTTTTTGCATCGCTTTTTCGATTTGATTTTCACTGTCTAAAACAAACATTTTAGTTTCCTCTCGAAGTTTAGATTTAAGGTGTTTCCAACTACAATTAACTATACAAATGTTTGAATAGTTTGTCAAAGAAAGAATACGGATATTTGTATAGTTTTCC
>JBBSIE010000080.1:0-19499 GCA_038232235.1 Pyrinomonadales bacterium
GCGGTCAAATCAAGCGCAAAAGAGCGCAAGATTTGACGAAATTTAGCCTTAGAAATCTTGGCGCGAACAAATTGCTTGTATGTTACTGTCATAACTGGATTTAACTATTATACATAAATTCTTATCTAGTCTTGACCCATTTTTAATTATTGCGAAGTCAACACCGGATTTACCGTTGAATTTTATCAACGATATTTAATTCGAGATGGATGACATCCCATTTGTCGGGTTCATCGGTGACGGTTGCGCTGTTTCTCGACTGTCTGCCGGATTGCGTCAGCATTTGCTCCAACACGGATTTGGCAGCTCTGCGTGTTCCTTTTGATTCGTAAAAACTGAAATCAACATTGTCTTTTGAGATAACAATAACGAATCGCTCGATTCCGCTCGGTTCGGTCATTCGCAAATAGACGGTGATTTCTTTATTGTCCTGCACGGCATCATTCGCGCCTTTTGAAGCATAAACATTTTTAATCTCGCCAGTGTTGGTCAAAGCGATGACGGAAATGTAGAAAGCCTCGCCCGAAGCGAATTCGTCGTTTTTCTTATTTATCTCGCCGGAGATATTTTTTATTTTCAGTTGAAAATAGGAATTTACCAAAACTTTATTATCTTTTATCTCTTGAAATCCTTTAAATTTTTCTTTGTCCGGCTGGAATATTTTTTCTCCGTTCCGGCAATTTTCAATAATGGCATCGCCGGGAATTGATTGCAGAGAAACTTTTATCTGCGAAGATAAGTCGGAAGCGGCGTTGTCCAGACCGCGTAAATTTCTTTGATAAGCGTAACTTTTGATTGTTTCGGCAATGTTTTCCGCCAAATATTTATCGGCGGGATCGAATGTTTTTCCAAAAAGCGGCGTGCCGCCCAACTCTCCGTCATCAAGATAATAAACTGCTGCATCGGCGGCGGGAAAACGGCTTTCCGGGCTGTTTGTCTTCAATATATTTGCCTCACACGAAGTTGTTGGCAATAAAGGATTTATCTCGCCGAAATCGAGAAATATATCCTTAATTTTTCCCTTTTTCAACCTGATTATTCCTTTCGCGTCCTTTTTTTCGGCAGCACTGAGTTTGTCGGACGCGGCTAATTTTAAGATTTGATTTTCAAACAAACCTTCGAATTTTAATTTATCTTCGATTTGTTTGAGCAAAGCAGTTTCACCGTTATCTGAATTTTTTAAATTACCCGAATTTAAGAGGAGAAAAACCGAGCCGCCGCCGAAGATCGGCGATGCTAAAACAACGTGAGACGAGATTTTTATTTCTTTGACTTTCGGGTTTTCTTCCGCATTCGGTATCTGCACGATTGATGCAGTGTTGCCGACCTGCGAAACGATTCCGTTGACCAGCCAGCCGTCTTTTCCCGAATTGGTCAGCGAATCGGACGAATAGATCGAAATTTGACTGCCTTCCTTCAAACCGTGAATCGTGCCGGCTTTGATGATTATTTGATTGGCGGGCAGAATTTTTTCAATTTCGATAAACGGCTGCGCTCTTTTCGCCGCGCCGCCGAACAAAACGGCATCTCTGTTGCCTTCGACCTGCGGTTCTTGACGCGACACGGCTGCCACTTCGCTGGATATTTCTCTGGTCAAACCGCGATAAGTCGTCGTATTTGTCGCCCGCTTTAATCCTTGAATCAAAGCTTTGGTCATCAAACTCAACGGCTTTTCGCAGTTGCAGTATTCGGCACTCTCCGATTTCGCCGTGTTGGTGCTTAAAGAAGCGGCAATTTCCGTATAAGTTAAAGAATCCGCGTCGGTTGACGGCGGAAATTTACGTTTATACGCGGTTCTTTTTCTCGTGTCATCGTCGGTTTCTTCGGAAATATATTCTTTATCGCCGCGTGAACCCGTTCCCGAATGACAACTTTCCAGAATCAGCGTGGTATTGGTCGTCAAAGGTCGGAGTTCGGCTTTTAAATCGTCGAGTTCGTCGTCGAGAATATCAAAAACATCTCCCGTCCGGCTGTCAAAAGCAACAAATGTTTCGTCTTTGCCGTCATTTTCGTCATCGTCCTGATCAGGATATTGCGAACCGTGTCCGCAAAAATAATAAACAATGACGGCTTCTTTGCCCTGCTGCTTTGATTTTTTGGCGTTTTCAATCAAATGAGAACGAAAATTCGAGATTATCGCCTCCTTAGTCGCTTTGTCATTCAGCAGCGTAACAACATTATTTTCGCTGAAGCCGAAATCTTTAATCAAAGTTTCGCGCAGCAGCGGAACATTGTTTTCGCATCCGTCAATTTTGTTTATTTTGTCGCTTTTATATTTTGTAATGCCGATTATCAACGCGAATTTCGGCTGAATTGTTTCTGTTTTTGAAGCGTCAGCCGGCGAAATTTTTTCCTGTGCGCCGACGAAACTTAAATTTAAAAAAATAAAAATAAAAATACAGACACCAGCCGCAAAACTATTCGTTAAAATGACGGATTTATTCATATTTAATTTTCTGTAATCTGATTTTCCAAAAAAAACGCGAAGCAGATTGGAGCGTGTTTTGCGAAAAAAAATTACAACGCCACAAAAATGCGCTCAACTGCCGCCATATCGAGTTTTCCGTAACCCCAATTATTATTCGGAAGAGCCTGCGCGAACGGATTCAACCCGGTTTTGCTCACTTTTCCCCTAAGAAGATTTTTGACTTCGCCGAGCGTCAAGGTCGGTTTTTTTTGAAACATCAGCGCAACTATTCCCGACGTATACGGAGTTGCCGCGCTCGTTCCGTTCATTGCCCGATAAAATCCCGTCGAATCAGGGCTTGCCCAATCGCCCGCGCTCTGCCCGCCGACTTTGGCATTGGCGGAAGGAAACCATTCGCCCGGCGCAACGATGTCCGGCTTGACTGTTGCGGATTTACCGGAAATGCCACGATTCGGACCGGGACTCGAATAGCAGGAAAGAAAGCCGATTTCAAACGGAGCGCGTTCGCCGTCGCTGCTTCTGCAAACCGACGACAGATTGATAATTTTTCCGCCCGAATGAAAATTATCGTTCCAATCGTAACTGCCGACCGTAATGGCGTTTTCCGTATTTCCGGGTGAACCGACCAGATAACTGTATGATAAATTCGGCTCGGAAAAACTGCCGTCGCTCATAAAAAAATAAAGATGCGCCTCGGTTGTTTTGCCGGATGCGTTTTCAAACCAAACGCCGCCCGCGCCCGGATTAACTCTTAAAGTCGCCTCAAATTGGTTGGTAATCGGATTTTGTTCAATCTGAAGATTTTCTTCAATCGGCGAGGCTTTTGTTCCGACCAGTTTTATGTCGGGATCATCGGAATCAAAATAAATTTTAATCAAGGTTGGTCGCCCGGCGTTCCAGGAAACTAATTTTGGTTCTTTGTCAAAATTTACTTTGGCGTGAATCGGATCACTGCCTTCGTTTCCGGCGGCAAAAACGATTGCCCGTCCGGTTTTGTCGAGCGGAAATCTGGCATTTAGCTGGCGTTCTTCGATTCGCTGTCCGTCGTGACCGGTGAAATGTCCGCCGAAACTGCCTGAAATGACCAGCGGTTTCGCGCCGGCTTCTTTTTCCAGCCACTCGGCAATGGCGTTAAGCAGATAGCTGTTTTCCAGACCGTCGCGTCCCAAACGAACGCCGATAATGTCGGCTTCCGGCGCGACTCCTTCGACTTCCTTGCGGTTTAATCCGTTGGCGCGTTTATCGGCATTACCGTTTCCGGCGGCAACGCTCGCGCAAGCCGTTCCGTGTCCGTCGAGATCAGTCGGCGGAATAGTCGCGCCGGCAGAGCGCAATTCAGCCGTTAATTGTTCCTTTGTATAAAGCGTTCCGATTGACGCGCCGTTCGGAAATTTGAACGGCGCGACGCTTCCGCGTTTGTTTTTAAATTCGGTTGCCGTGTCCCATAGATAACTGATTCGTGAAGTCGGAAGATTTTTTGAATCGTATGTAATAAAATCAGGATGACGAAAATCTATGCCCGTATCGAGAATTGCGACGATCACATTTTTTCCGGTCAATCCTTTGAAACCGCCGCGCACGATATTTTCCGCAACTGCCTGTGATTGCAGTTTTGAACGAACGACCGGCGGCGGCGGCGCGGTAACTTCGGTGCTGTATTCTACTCTTAAAACATTCGGATTTTCTAAAAGCGCGTCCCAAGCCGCCTGTGTGCTGATAAAGACATCGGCAAATCGGTCTATGACGGTTAAAATCCAGGCATCTTTGAGTTTCGATTGCTTTAGGTCTGTAAAGACGGCGCGGCGTGAAGCAGGCGTTTTAAATTCGACGTTGAGAACCGCGTATGAAACGCTTTCGCCGCGAGCAGTTTTCCGCCTGGCGACGGAGTTGTTGCGAGCCGCCCGCGTTTTCATCTCGGAATATGACCTGACCGACATTTTTGAAGCCCGGCTGTCGGACAATTTTTGCACGGAGATTTTATTGCCGGTCATTTTTAAAATGTCCTGATCGTCGGTCATCTGAGCTTGTAAATTCAACGGCAAGCCCGACAAAAATATGCCGGCAAACAGCAGACAGGAAATCGCCGACTGTAAAATATTTAAACCGGAGGCTTTTTGTTTGGCGTGTTTTTCAAGGCTGTTTTTAAAATTTGTTTTTTTCATAATTTTCTCCTCTAACGGTTGTCAAAATTTTTGTTGACAGATAATTTTAAGGTTTTTTGTCGTTTGTTTTCATTTTACGGAAACCGGTGTGAAAAGAAAAAATCTCCGGCACGCGCAAAGTGCCGTCCGCGTCGAACAACAAAACTTCAATAATCGCGCTGCCGCTGTAACTGATTTTGTTACCCAAAAAAAGATTTCGCGTTTCGCGCCGGCTGCCGCCCGAAGCCAGAACTCGCAGTTTTAAAATACCGATTCGCGGTTCGTTGCTGCGGCTGGAAACAGAGTCGTCGTCGCCGCGCAAAAAGTGGTCGAGCTTTTCGGCGCGAATCAATTGCCGAAACTCCGACATATTCGGTCTTGCCGCGCTATATTCCGCTCCGGCTTCCGAATCGTCCGCTGCCGATGCTTCGTTCAGCGTCAAAGCCTGAAGTTGTTTTTTGACTGTTTCCGCCTGTGAAATAACTTCCCGCAGCGGCGAAGCGTTGCGCTCCGGTTCGGGAAAATTAACGCTTTGCGTGACAAATTCGCCGAGATTGGCATTTGCCTCACTGATTCGGGACAGTTGAGCAAACAGCGAATCCTTTCCGTCGGTTTCCAGATCGTATTCGGGGACAAATGCCTGCGGATAATAAATTTCCAGTTTCGGGTTGGTCTTTTTCAGTTCATTTGCCATCGCCGTGCTGAGCGAAGCGTTGTCGAGCGTATTTTTGCTTTGCGTGATAATCGTATCCGAACGGAAAACCGAAAATAATCCGGCAACCGATTGAGCATACGACGTGCCGATTGACGGCAGACTCAGAGCCATCGTCAGCGGATCAATGCTTTTTATTTTATACCTTCCCGCCGATGCCGTTTCCGGTAAACTGTTTTCCCGATTTAGTTTTTCCAGATTTTTCGCCACCAGATCGTAATTTCCAAGTGCGTACTTCATCTGATTGCGGTAAAAGCGATATTTTGCCAGCGCGACAAAATCCGGTTCGTTGAAAATTACCAATCCCGAATACTGCGAAATATTATCTTTCATCGCCTCGGTAATCTGAGCCGTTACTTCCTTTAATGCTTCGTAGCTTAAAGCAATGCTTTCGGTGTTGGAATTTTCGTCGCTGTTAAAAGTCGTGTTTCCTTCGGGCGTTCTGACCGAAGAATTACTTGGCAGCGCGCTCATAATTTCCTTCAATCGCTGGTTGGCAAATTCGCTTTTGGCTTGTTCGTACTTCCTGCCGTTTTTTCAATAAATCAATTTCCTGCTGCATTTGAGCTATTTTCCGTTCGGCATCGGTCTGTTCTTCCTGCGCGAACGAAGAAACCGCAAAACTCAATAATATAAACAAAACTAAAAATTTTTGTAACATAATGCTTTCGTCAAACTCCTGTATCAGAATTTTCCCTGTGCTGAATTTCTCCGTTTCAATTTGCGCGTGTCGTTTTTCGCATTACTCGTTTGCGTCTCCTCATTTCCGGTGTCGAAAAATGCCAAAAGGTTGCAAACTCAATCTGTAAGAATTTTTGAATTCACAGATTAGCACATATTTTAGAAATAAAATCTTTAACGCGGAGAAGTCTTTAATTTTGATGATATTATCAAATTTGAGAATTTTTCCAATGTTTTAGCGATGAATTTTCCGCGCGAAAAACAGCCTTTTTTAGTTTCAGCAAAAAAGAAATTAAAACAGGCATCGCGGCAGAAGGGAAATGAAACTCAATTAAAAGGTTCGTATGTAACCTTTTACGAATTTTCGCCGCTCGTTAATGGACGATTGTTTATAAATAATTTCTGATTGGGGAAAAAATAAAATGTTTCTATCAAAAAACCTTTTGCCGTTTATGATTCTGAGCGTCGGCTTATTGCTGATTTTGGCGGCAGACGGCGCGGCACAGGCGCAAAAACTCGAACTCGTCGTGCAGACCGGACATTCCGATTTAGTCAGTTCGGTGGCGTTTTCGCCCGACGGAAAATTGCTGGCAAGCGCGGGCAAGGACAAAACCGTAAAGTTGTGGGATGTCGAAACCCGACAGGAAATCAGGACTTTGAACGGACATTCGGATTGGGTTAGTTCGGTGGCGTTTTCGCCCGACGGAAAATTGCTGGCGAGCGCGGGCAAAGATGAAACAATTAAGTTGTGGAACATCGAAAACGGACAGGAAATCAAAACTTTGGCGGGACATTCGGATTGGGTCAGAGCAGTCGCGTTTTCGCCCGACGGAAAAATTTTAGCGAGCGCAGGTAAGGATAAAACAATAAAACTCTGGAATGTTGAAACCGGAACAGAAATCAAAACTTTAAGCGGACATTCCGAAGCCGTCTGGTCAATTGCGTTTTCGCCAAACGGCGAATTTCTAGCCAGCGGCAGCGATGATAAAACCGTTAAATTATGGAATGTGGCGAGCGGCAAAGAAATTAAAACTTTCGCGGGACATACGGAAGCCGTCAACTCGGTTGAATTTGCGCCGGACGGAAAAACTCTGGCGAGCGGCAGTAATGACAAAACCATAAAATTATGGAATATTGCGAGCGGCAAGGAAATTCAAACTTTGGCGGGACATACGGAAGCCGTCTACTCGGTTAAATTTGCGCCGGACGGAAAAATTCTGGCAAGCAGTGGTTTTGACAAAAATATTAAGTTATGGAATGTTGCCGATGCCCGTCAGCTCAAAAGTTTGACCGAACCGCGCGGCTTTATACTTTCGATTGCTTTTTCGGCGGGCGGAAAATTGCTGGCAACCGGCAACTCCGACAGTGTGATTAAACTGCGGAACGGCAAAACCGGCGAAGAAATTTCGTCGCTCGAAGGCTATTCTTCGGAAATTCTTTCGACGGCAATCTCGCCCGACGGCAGAATGCTGGCAACGGGCGGCTTTTTCGGAAGCATAAAACTCTGGAACATCGAAACCGGGCAGCCGCCCAAAACTCTGCAGGGTAAAAATTTTCGGATTGATTCGCTGAAATTTTCTTCTGATGGAAAAACATTGGCGAGCAACAACAGAAATGTCAATTTTCTCAATTTGTGGGACGCGGCGAGCGGGCAAGAGATAAAATATACGAGCATTCCGCCGTGGGTTTTAGGAGATAATTTTACCGACATTATCAATATCAACGGCAGAAAATTTCAATTCGTGCCGGACGCGGCGCAGATTAAATTGGTTCTTCCCGAAACCAACCGGCAAATCGCCACGTTGATTGCAATTGATGAAAACGAATGGGTTGTCTATACCGCCGACGGACGCTTCGACGCTTCCGAAGCCGCGCAGCGATTGATCCATTATTCCTACGGTTTGGAAATTATCAATCTTGACCAACTCAAGGAAGTTTATTATGAGCCGCAGCTTCTGCAAAAACTTCTCGGCTTTAATCGTGAACCTTTGCGCTCGATTGTTCCGCTTCAAAATGCCAAACTTTATCCCGAAATCATTGAACAAAAATTTGATGAACGCGCCGGCAAATTAAATGTCAAACTCAAAAATCGCGGCGGCGGAATCGGCAAAATTGAAGTTTATATTAACGACAAATTAGCCGTCGCCGACGGACGCGATGAAAAATTGCGGCAAAATCCGAATGTTCAGCATGATGAAATTGTCAGTTTGACAATTGATTTGCCGGTGCGGAGTTTTGTCAAAGGCGTGGAAAATCAAATCAAAATCGTTACATCAAATTATTTAAAGGAAATCGGCAAGGGAAATATCCAAAGTCGCGGCAGTGAAATAATTTATCTCGACAAAGGCAAAGACGACAAATACGAACTGCCGTCGCTTTATGCGATTGTCAGCGGCGTGTCGGATTATACGGGCGATCAGCTTGATTTGCGGTTTGCCGCCAAAGATGCCGAAGATTTTTCCGACGCTCTCCGTTTGGGCGCAAATCGTCTGTTTTGTCCGTCGCAAAAAGCCGAATGTCTGGGCAAAATCAATATCACGACGCTTTCCACCGCCCGCCAAAAACCCGAAGAACAGCCGACCAAAGAGAATTTGCAAAAAGCCTTTGCAGAAGTTGCCGCCCGTGCCAAGCCGGAAGATATTTTTGTGGTTTATCTGTCAGGACACGGCGTAACGCTCGGCGCGGGATCGGACACTTATTTTTATCTGGCAAAGGATGCGCGGTCGGCGGGCAAAATTGATTTGGAAAAAAACTTTCAAACTGTCGCCATCTCCAGCGCGGAATTGACTGATTGGCTCACGCCGAACGAGAAAAATCCGCACGATATTTTTGTCAAGGCTCTCAAACAAGTCGTCATTCTCGACACCTGCGCCGCCGGAAATTTTGCCGCCGAAGATTGGAGAAAAGACCGCGATTTGTCCGGCGACCAGATTCGGGCGATGGAATTTTTAAAGGATAAAACCGGCACGTTTATCTTGATGGGCAGCGCGGCAAACGCCGTTTCTTACGAAGCAAATCGCTTTAATCAAGGTCTTTTGACTTACGCGCTGCTTGAAGGATTAAAAGGGAGAGCATTGCAAAACGCGACCAATAATATTGACGTGCGCCTTTTGCTTGACTACGCCGAAAAGCGCGTTCCCGATTTGGCAAAAGAGATGAATCTCGACCAACATCCGGTTATCAAACAGCCGTCGGGCAACACATTTCTGATCGGGCAGATGACCGACGCGGAAAAACAGAAAATAAATTTGCCGCAGCCGAAACCGCTTCTTCTGCGTCCGCTTTTAACCAATCCCGAAACCGGCGACGACGTTCTAAAATTGATTCCCGAATTAAGAAAACGGCTCGATGCCGCCAGCAGTTACGAAGTTACGCAGAGAAGTGGCAAAGGCGAACCCGCGCTGATTTATATTGACGACGACAGCTTTCCCGGCGCGGTGCGCGTAACCGGAACTTACACCGTCGAAGGCGAAAACGTCCGTCTCAAAGCATTTTTGCGGCGGGACGGAAACACAATTGCGGCACTGCCGGAAATTGCCGCGCCGAAAAATAAAGTTTTGGATGAATTGCTGGCGATTGTGCAGGCTGAACTGGTGAAAATAACGCTTAAATAATGTGTGATTTTATTGCCGGTAAATCGGATGTGTTTAGATCGTATTTTGCTTTTGTAATAAAATCAAGTAATTTTACTTTGTCTTTTTTTCCTTTTGATTTTTCGATTCCGCTGCAAACGTCAACCGCAAAGGGTTTTAGACGAAAAATTGCTCCAGCCACATTTTCCTGAGAAAGTCCGCCCGCGAGATACATTTTCGGAAAAATCTTCCGCACATTTTTCGCAATTTCCCAATCAAAAGTTTCGCCCGTTCCGCCGTGTTCTTTGGGCGAATAAGCGTCGAGCAAAATCGCGTCAACTTCATATTGCACAACATCTTCCGGCGCGAAATCGGGCGAAACTCGGAAGGCTTTGATAATTTCCAGATTCGTCTTTTGTTTTAATTCCCGCGCAAATTCCGGCGTTTCTTCGCCGTGAAGCTGAAGCGCGTCGAGTTTTGCAATTTCAGCAATTTTCACAATTTTGTCCTGTGATTCATTGACAAAAACGCCGACTTTCAAAATCTCTTGCGGCAACTGCTCGATAATCTCACGCGCTTTTTTCGGCGCGATGTAACGCGGACTTTTCTCATAAAAATTAAAACCGAGCGCGTCCGCGCCAAATTTCGCCGAAACGAGCGCGTCTTCCAAGTTTGTAATGCCGCAAATTTTAACTTTCGTCATAACTTTTTTTGCCACGAATGACACGAATTAACACGAATAAGAAATTTTAAAATGTTTTTAATTCGTGTTAATTCGTGTCATTCGTGGCTAACTTCTTCAATTGCTCCACAACATTTCCGCTTCGCATCAAAGTTTCGCCAATCAAAAACCCCGAAAAGCCCAGTTCGCGCAATTCCAAAATTTCTTCTTTCGTCGAAAGACCGCTTTCTGTAATTATCAGCGCATCTTTCGGCGCGTGTTTTATCAATTTGCGCGAAGTGTCAAGCGAAACATTAAAACTACGCAAATCACGATTGTTGACACCGATAATTTTTGCGCCGATTGATTTTGCGCGTTCTAATTCCTCTAATGTGTGAATTTCAAGCAAAATGTCCAAACCCAATTTTTGTTCGGCAAGACGATAAAGATTTGCCAAACTTTCATTGTCTAACATCGCAACTATCAATAAAATAACATCCGCACCTGCGTTTGCAGCTTCGTAGATTTGAAATTCATCAAAAATAAAATCTTTTCGCAAAATCGGCAGTGAAACATTTGCCCGTGCTGTTTTCAAATCTTCGAGAGAACCCTTAAATTTGTCTTCTTCGGTCAGAACCGAAATCGCGCACGCGCCGCCGTGTTCATACATCTGCGCGGTTTCGGCGACATCAATTGTATCGTTTATCACACCTTTCGACGGCGAAGCGCGTTTGATTTCTGCGATGATATTTATTTTATCGGTGTTCGTTAAAGCCTTTTGCAAACGATGCGATTCGGAATTTTCCCGAACAGCAAACGCTTTATTCTTCATTTCTTCGGGGGATATTTTTGATTTGGCGAATTCCAGACGCTTTTTTTTTAAACCGATAATTTCTTTAAGAAAATCATTCATAAAATTTTTACAAACAGCGAGAACTTTTAGACAACATTGGTCATTTCAACCAAATTTTGCAGTTTTTCAAATGCCTTTCCGCTGATTAAACTTTCATTTGCCGATTCGACTGCTTTTTCTAAACTTTCAGCTTTTCCACCGACAAAAAGTGCCGCCGCCGCATTTAAAATAACTAATGAACGCGCCGCGTCATCTCTTTCGCCTTTTAAGATTTGTTTGATAATTTCGGCATTTTTTTCGGCATTTCCGCCTCTGATATTTTCTAATTGTTCAACCGAAACTCTTTCAAAACCAAGTTCTTCAGGCGAGATTTCAAAAAGTTTTACTTCGCCGTTTTCAACTTCGGCAACCGAAGTTTTATCGCTGACGGTGATTTCGTCCAAACCGTCCAAACCGTGAACAATCCACGCCTTTTTTGTCTGAAGCGCGGCGTGCGTTCGCGCAATCGGTTCGACCAGAGCTTTGTGCCAAACGCCCATAATTTGAAACGGCGCGTTTGCCGGATTTGTCATCGGACCTAATAAATTAAAAGTTGTATGAACGCCGAGTTCACGGCGGATTTTCGCAACTCTCGCCGTCGAAGCGTGATAAAGCGGCGCGAACATAAAACAGATGCCGATTTCATTCAAACATTTTTCGGAAATTTCTTTGTCAACCGAAACATTTACGCCGAGTTTTTCCAAAACGTCCGCGCTGCCCGATTTTGAAGTCGCCGCGCGGCTGCCGTGTTTTGCCACCGGCAAACCTGCGCCGGCAATCACAAACGCGGCGGCGGTTGAAATATTAAAAGTTTTGACGCGGCTCGAACCTGTTCCCGCCGTATCAATAAAATCCGTATGTATCGAATTGATTTTAACCGAATGTTCGCGCATCGCTTCCGCCATTCCCGCCAATTCTTCGATTGTTTCACCTTTGACGGCGAGCGCGACGAGCGCAGCGGAAATCTGCGCGTCCGTCGCTTCGCCGTCGAGAAGACGGTTGAGCAATTCAGCCGCTTCCTGACGATCCAAATTTTTCCCCTGCATCAAATTTAACAGCAATCCGCGCAGACCTTTTGCTGCCGGTTCGTCCTTGCGCTGCGGAGTCGGCAAAAGCCAGATGGGACGTTTCGTGCTGTATTTTTCAATTTCTTTCATAAATAACAAAACCCGCCGCGATAAGATTTTCTCAAGCGACGGGTCTTCTAAAATTTTTGATTATTTGTTAACGCAAAAGTATTGCGCCTTTTAGAAAACCGACCTACAGCTCCGCCAATTCAAAAAATATTGGTCAAAATGGCTGCGATTGTTTTCCATATTGCAAGATTGACTTCTGATATTTGCGTTAAGATACTTATAACTTACCGTAGAATTTTTAGCAAATTATGACGGATATTTTTCAAATTACAACGCGCCTGAATAATGATTTATTTTTCAAAAAAAATGACACAAACGATATTCGTTTGGGCGAAGTCGTTTCCCTTGAAGCTAAAGAATACGGAACGTCGGAAATTGTGATTCTCGGCTGTCCGCAAGATGAGGGTGTTCAGCGAAATGGTGGCAGAATCGGTGCTAAATTCGCTCCCGATGCGATTCGTACTCAATTTTATAAACTTTCTGACTTTGGAATAAACGTCAAACTTTTTGATTTGGGCAATACGATAATTCAGCCGACTTTAGAAAGAACGCACGATGTTCATACGCAAATTGTCGAACAGGTATTGCGCGACAACAAAAAACTAATTATTCTCGGTGGCGGAAATGATATTTCCTACGCCGACGGCAAAGCGATGGCAAATGTTTACGGTTATGAAAATTGGCTTGCACTGAATGTTGACGCGCATTTTGATGTTCGCACTAATTCGCCGCGCAACAGCGGAACGCCGTATCGCCAGCTTTTGGAAGAAAAACTTCTTAAACCTGAAAATTTCTGCGAATTCGCCTTTCAGCCGCAAAGCAATTCACCGATTTATTTTGACTATCTGAAAAATCTCGGAGTAAATTTAATCAGCCTTGAAGAAGTTCAAAGTTCAAAGTTCAAAGTTCAAGATTTAATCGAAAAACAAAAAACAATTTTCTACGGTTTTGACGTTGATTCGGTTCGCGCCTCCGACGCGCCGGGCGTTTCCGCGCCGAGTCCGATTGGTTTGTCGTCGGAAGAATTTATAGAACTGTCGAAATTTGCCGGAACAGACAAAAGAACAAAAATTGTTGAATTTACCGAAGTCAATCCGAATTACGATATTGATAACCGCACTTCAAAACTCGTTGCGATTGCGATGCACAAATTTTGCTCCTTAATAAAAAAAGACTAACCAAAAATGATTAGTCTGAAAGTCTAAAATTAAAAGTTTAAGTTAGGCACTTAAACTGCGACCTGTCGCTAAACGATAAATCGCTAAAACAATAATCGCACCGATGACGGCAAAAATTAAACCGACAATACTAAACGTATCGTTACCGGCATTGGTATTAAACAAAGCTCTACCAATAAATCCGCCAACCACCGCGCCGACAATTCCTAAAATCGTCGTTAAAATAAACCCACCGCCGTCGGGACCCGGCATAATCAATTTTGCCAAGTATCCCGCTACAAACCCGACAACTATCCAAATAATCAATGAAATTAACATTCTTTTTTCTCCGTTCTCCTTATGATATAATAATTGATAATCACTAAATGCTTATCAATTTCCTACGTTTCAAGAAATGAAACCTTTCAAATCTAAATAGAGCAAACATTGTGCCAATTGTCTGACAGGAAAGAAAATGTGCAAATTACTGTTAAATCATAAGTTATGACTTGTAGCCAGCCTTTACTATAAATTGTTTTTGTATGAATTTAATACAAGATGTTTGAATCAAAAAATCGCGCATCCGCGAGCAGAGGAACTTTAAATATCGAATTCTGTATTGAATTCACTGTTTTTGAAGCCTGAGTTCAATTCAAAACTCGCTGTGTTATGCCATTCGTGAACAATGTTCTGCATAAACAAAGCGTGATCAAATGCAATTGAGCCGTTTGGAAATACTTTTTCATCGTTATAAAAACTTGAATAAACGCGGTCTGTAACAAACGCCGAAACATTCCAATTTTCAATTTGCAGTGAAATACCATCCAATTTTTTTATGTTTTTTGACGGTGAGTAGCCTAAAGAACCTGTTTCGAAAAATCTCGATGCTGCGTCTAATGATGAGAATATAGAATTTTTCGGTAAAGTGTCGGAAATTGTGCCTGAAAAGTTGATTGAAATTTTTTGGTCGTCGGATTTCATTGTGAAATCCAACTTGTCTGCGGATTCTTTAACTTTAAAATTCGCTTTGTGGTGTTCACTCGAAAAAAGTTTTCCGCCGACGGCTGAATTGATAAAAGAATCCGTATCGCGGCGCGGAATATAAACGCCTTCGCGCGTTTTCCCGTTTTCGTCTTCCCACAAAACAGCAATCCGGTGAGCGGCATTTTCGCTGGAAATTCCGACAAATTCGGGCATATATTTCGGTCTGATATGTTCAAGGCGTATCAGACAAATTCCGGCAATCGCTTTTCCATTATGAAGTTTCGGACGAAACGGAAACGGTAAAATCTTTTGTATAACGCACGGATTAGCGCGATAATTTATTAAAATTCGACGTTTGATAATGCCTTTGATTGAGGGGATTTTCATAATTTTGATACGAAAACCGCGCCGCCGAAAGTTAAAAACAGAATTACGCTGACAAAAGCATTCGTTGTAAAAAACGCCGCGTTCATTCGACTTAAATCGTTCGCTTTGACAAGTGTGTGTTGATAAATCATCAATGCGCCGACGGTGAGAACACCGATTAATGCCAACCAGCCTAAATCCGTTATCAAATAAAGTAAAACTAAAACGACAAATGCCTGAAGGTGAAAAAGCCGTGCAATATAAAGCGAATTTTTTATGCCGAAACGTGCCGGAATTGAGCGAAGTCCGGCTTTTTTATCGTATTCGTAGTCCTGACAGGCATACAAAACATCAAAACCGGAAGTCCACATCATTACAAGAAGCGAAAGAAGCAACGGAATTTCCGAATCTAATGAACCGCGCACGGCAATCCACGCCGCTGTCGGCGAAATAGCTAAACTCCAACCTAAAATCAAATGCGCGAATGCCGTAAATCTTTTGGCGTATGAATAACCGAGAACGCTTATCAACGCGACGGGCGACAATGCGAATGTCAGCCAATTCAGCGAATACGCGGCGAGTTCAAACAAAACAACGGAAGCGATAAAAAATGCCCACGCGAACGAAACGGAAAGTTTTCCGCTCGGCAGTTCACGGTTTGCCGTGCGCGGATTTTCCGCGTCGAATCGGCGGTCAATAATGCGGTTAAACGTCATCGCCGCCGAACGTGCGCCGAACATTGCAGCCGTTATCCAAATAATCTGCCAAAGCGTCGGCAAACCGTCCGCCGCCAAAACCGCTCCGAGAAACGCAAACGGAAGCGCGAACAAAGTATGCTCGAACTTTATCATCTCAAGCGTCGTTCTAAGTTTTGTCCAAAAACTGTTCATTTTAATTATAAAAACTGTGCAAACTCGATGCCGAAAGAAAATTCTAGCAAAATCGGTGTTTGTTTTCAGATTTGTTGGGCAATTTGCAAAATTATAATTTCCAAATTGCAAAATGCGTTATAATATTTTGGTGAAGCTGCTTCAATCATAATTTTAAAGCCAAACCTAAAACCAGAATCGAACCGATGCCTTCAGGAAAAACACACGATGCAGTTACATTTCTTCTCGTCGCGCCGACTTTTGCGGCGGCGTATGTTCTGACACAAAATCTGCCAATTTCTTCAATCGTTACTGCAGCATTTCTTTTCGGCGGTCTGATGTTCGGACCCGATTTGGACACACAATCGAAACAATACACGCGCTGGAGCTTTTTCAGTTTTTTGTGGTATCCGTATGAAGTTTTTTTCAAACATCGTTCGCGCTGGTCGCACGGTTTGATATTCGGCACATTTTTCAGGGTCGTTTATTTTATGGGCGCGATAACACTTTTATCCTTTTTGCTTACTTTTTTGATTATTACTTATTCCGGCGGAGATTTGCCGAAATTAATAGAATTTACTCGAAATTGGGTCTCAATCGGCGATTTCGTTCGTCAAAATTTTGGTGAATATGCTTTTCCGGCAGTGTTTGTCGGATTGTGGCTCGGCGCAGCGAGCCACACGCTAACCGATATGGCTGGTTCATTTATCAAACACGGACGTATTATGGAACCGTTTTGATTATTTTCCCGCTCGCGTATTTACAATACGCAACGACTGTCGGCGCACGGCATCGGACACATTTCGATTTTTGGTCAAGGCGTTTAAATCTTTTAATTGCAAGCGAGTTATGACTCCGATGACATTAGCAATCGGCGTGCGCGGATTTTGTGCCAGATTGTGAACGGTCGTATAATTTCGCGCCCCCGCGCGATTGATCGAAATTTGCCGCAGAACATCTTCGGGCGTGCTACCGGATTAGACGAATTTAATTCTAAACTCATAAAATTGCAGGAAAATTATTGTCATTGAAACTTTAGAGTAAATATGAAATCTCGAAATTTCGAGATTAAAATTGAAATTATAACATAAATATCACAGTCATAAATTGCATTCTTGACTATCGAAGTTGCTTAACTTAGTCTAATGAATTGCAGGGAAATGCCTTTGCTGTCAATCTTAACCCTTCCTTGTAAAATAATACAATATCAAATCAGTACAGAAATTATGATAAAAGACGAAATAAAAAATCTTATTGCGGAAAAAACCGCACGTATCGGTGTCATCGGACTCGGCTATGTCGGATTGCCGCTGATAGTTGAGTTCGGCTTGAAAGATTTTCAAGGCATCGGCTTTGAAGTTGATAAGAAAAAAGTTAGCGAAATCAACGCCGGACATTCCTATATTGTGGACGTGAGCGATGAAAATGTTCAAAAATGTGTCGAAAGCGGGAATTTGAACGCGACCACTGATTTTGCGGAGCTAAACAACTGCGATGTAATTATCATCTGCGTTCCGACACCGCTTCGGAAAACGAAAGACCCTGATATGTCGTATATTTTAGCCGCCGGCAACGAAATCAAAAAATATATGCGGCGCGGTCAGCTTGTAATTTTGGAATCAACAACCTATCCGGGAACAACTGACGAAGTACTTCAACCGATGTTTGAAGAAGCCGGATTTGAATTGGACAAAGATTTTCTGCTCGCCTTTTCGCCGGAAAGAGTTGATCCGGGAAATCCGCAATATCAAACGCACAACATCCCGAAAGTCGTCGGTGGAGTTTCAGAAGATTCAGGTGAAATCGCTTCATTTCTTTACTCGCAGATTGTTGAAAACGTCCATTCCGTATCGAGCGCGAGAGTCGCTGAAGCCTGCAAACTTTGGGAAAATACGTTCCGCGCCATCAATATCGGAATGGCGAACGAAATGGCAAAAGTCTGCAACGCGCTCGGCATAGACACCTGGGAAGTCGTTCGCGCCGCCGCGACCAAACCGTTCGGTTTTATGGCATTTTATCCCGGACCCGGAATTGGTGGGCATTGCATTCCGCTCGATCCGCATTATTTGAGTTGGAAAGCGCGTCAACACGGTTTCGATTCACAGTTTATCACGCTCGCCGAACAGATAAATTCGGGAATGCCAAAATATGTTATCAAACTCGTTTCCGATTCTTTGAACGACGAAGAAAAGAGCGTCAAAGGCTCGAAGGTTTTAATTTTAGGTGTGGCATATAAAAAAGACATTGACGATATGCGCGAATCGCCCGCGCTTTCGGTGATTGATCTGCTTCGCGCAAAAGGTGCGGAAGTCGTCTATCACGATCCGTTCGTGCCAGAGGTTACGTTCGATCACGCCTACACCATCGGCGACGGCGAACCGCTTTACAACGCGGAATTGACGGATGATCTGATAAAAGATTCCGACTGTGTGATTATCTGCACCGAACACAGCAATATTGATTACGGCAGAGTTTGCGAACTCGCGCCGTTGATTGTGGACACGCGCAACGCGCTCGACAAAGACAAACGCGAACACAGCAAAGCAAAAATTGTCAGATTGTAAGAAATTAGCCCACTAAATACACGAAAAATACGAAAAAAAGAATGTTTTATTTTCGTATTTTTCGTGTATTTAGTGGGCAAAAATCTTTATGTTAAAAATCTTAAATATCGTCGGCGCACGTCCGAATTTTATGAAGATCGCTCCGATTGTCCGCGAAATGAAACGGCGTGTAGATGAATTTCAACCACTGATCGTTCACACCGGACAGCATTATACCAAGTTGCGTAAATAAGAGGATTTAAGAAGGTGGTAGCCAATAATAATTGGTCATTCCTGATAAATACTCTTTCCGCTTTGATAAATCTCTCATTTCTTTTATCAAAACGTCTTCCATTTTCTCAATTCCCTCAAATGTTTGATTCGCTACGACCGATCTGAGCGGCGACCACAATCTTTCACTCGGATTCATCTCCGGTGTATGTGCCGGAGTTTGAAACAACTCGATTCCTTCGGGTATCTTGAGCCGCGCCCGATGTGCCGGTGCGCCGTCCCACATAACAATGGCAATCTTCTGTTTCGAGAATCCGTAAAATTTGGCAAATTCCCGTAAAAATATCTCCACCGAAACCGCTTGCAGATTCGGCAGCATCAGAAAGAAACTATTCCCCGTCGCCATCTCCACCGCCCCATAGCTCCACGTCCACTCATATTGCGGATTTACTTCGGCAACCGGGCGGCTTCCGCGCTTTGCCCAACGCTTTTTGATAATCGGCTGCAATCCAAAACGTGCCTCATCTTCACTCCACAACCCGACTTCCGAGTGCGGGTTTTCCCGTTTTACTTGGTCAACCTTCTCGGCTAACTTTTTTTCCACGACGCTTGTTCTTCTTCACTAGCCCGCTTCCGGTGAGCAGGACGCGGAACTTGTTGCGTAAACTCTAATTTGGCAAACATCCGCCACGCCGTTGTTTTATGAATCTGCTTACCCGTTTTATCAGCTACCCACCGCCTAACTTCACTCGAACTCCACAATCGCCCGCCATCGGAGCGTCCGCTCTCGATCTGTTTTTCTAATTCTTTAACTTGCTCATCGGTCAGCGTTTTCGAGCCTTCGTTCTTGGATTTGTTTTTCACTCCGGCGGCTCCGCCTTCGTTATACCGATGGACGGTTTCGCTGATCCAGTTCTTTGACATCCCTAACTCTTTAGCAACGTGAGCGGCAACTCCGCCTGCGGCGATCAGAGTTAAACCCTGCCATCTCTTTTTCTCCTGCGAATGCTGACAACTCAGATATTTCCTTCGTAATTGCTGTTTGGTTAAGTGATTTTCTAAAGTTAGTTTTTTAGGCATTTTTAACTTTTACTCTATATCACCCTATTTACGCAACTTGGTATTA
>JBBSIE010000081.1:0-19289 GCA_038232235.1 Pyrinomonadales bacterium
ATCAAGTGCGTTTTCGTTTTCGCCCAAACCATTGTAAATCATTGCAATATTGCACGACGGAACGTAGCGTTTGATTGATAATTGCAATAATTCTTCGAGTGTCGCCCGCGCTTCCGTTTCGTTTCCCGATTTGGCTAAAGCGTAACCTTCAAAGGCAATCGGATGTGTGCTGATGCCGGAAAATTGCCGCGCTTTGCGGGCAGATTCGATGGCTTCGTTGAACATACCTTTTTCAATATAAACACTTGCGGTAAACAAATGCGCGAGCCAAAATTGCGGCAATAATTCAATGGCTTTCTGTAAAGGTTCTAATGCTTCATCAATTCGTCCGGCGTGAAGCAGAAATTGTCCTTCGAGCGCGTTGATTCTAAGGTGAAGCGGGTCGAGTTCTCTGGCGCGTTTGATTTCGACGAATGCTTCGGTGTGTCGCCCGACGTTTGACAGCAAATGCGCGTAAGATTCGTGCGCGTCTCCGCTGTTCGGGTTGAGTTCGATGGCTCGCAGACATTGTTTTTCGGCGGCGTTCCAATCCCAGTCATACCAAAATGTCGCCCAAAAAAGCGCGGAATAAGTTTCGGATAAACTGTCGTCAATCTCAATTGCCTTTTGCGCTGCTACTTTCGCTTTCGGGAAAAATTCCGCTGACGGCGAATCGCACGTCATCGGAAATGTTACATACGCGGCGGCAAGTCCGGCGTAAGCGGGCGCATAGTTCGGGTCAAGCGCAATCGCCTGCTCGAAATACGAAATTCCCTTTTCGGTTTCCTCCGGCGTTAGTTTCAAAAAATGATAACGACCTTTGAGATAAAGTTGAAAGGCTTCGACATTTTCAGCGTAGCGATTGCGAATCGCAGTTTTTTCACCGCTCAAAAATTTCACTTTTAGTTCGTCAATGACGGCGAGCGTGATTTCGTCCTGCAAATCGAAAACGTCTTTCATCTCGCCGTCGTAACGCTGCGACCAGATGTGATAACCGTCTAACGCATTAATCAATTGAACCGAAATACGCAAACGATTTCCGGCTCGTCTGACGCTGCCTTCGAGAATTGTTTTGACATTTAAAGTGCTGCCGATTTCGCTCACGTCAACATTTCTGTTTTTGAATGAAAAAGCCGAAGTCCGCGCCGCGACTTTTAGATTTTTAATCTTCGCCAGCGCATTAAGGAGTTCTTCCGCCAAACCGTCGCAGAAATATTCGTTTTCCGCATCCGCGCTCATATTCGCAAACGGCAAAACGGCAATTGAGTTTTGTGTTTGCGGCGAAGGATGTATTTCTTCTGATTTTAGAATTTGTGTTTCAGCCTTGGTGTCGGGCGAATATCTCTGTCCGAATTCGGCTTCAAAATCCAGACGCTTCTGCAAACTTTTCAAATCGGCGAATAAATCTTTCATCGTTTGATAACGCTCGTCTTTTTTTTTACGAAGCGTTTTGGCAACGATGCGCTGTAATTCGTCCGGTACGCCTTCTGAAAAACGGACGAGCGGCTGAGGTTCGGCGTTTATCAAATTAGCAAATGTTTCCGACATCGAATCTCCGTGAAACGGCGTTCTGCCGGCAATCATTTCGTAAAGAGTTACGCCAAAACTAAAAATATCCGTTCTCGCGTCAATCTTTTCGCCTTTCGCCTGTTCGGGCGACATATAATTGACTGTTCCTAAAATCACACCTCTCGCCGTTTCGTTTTGTTTGACGGTTTCATCATCAAACCCGACGACTTTTTGTTCAACTAATTTAGCTAAACCGAAGTCGAGAATCTTCACAAAACCGTCGGGACGCACGATGATGTTTTCCGGCTTGATGTCGCGGTGAACGATTTTTGCGGAGTGCGCGGCGACTAGAGCGTTGGCTATTTGCGCTGCAATTTCCAAAATTTCCGGCAGCTTCAACGATGTTTTAAGAATAATATCGCGCAAAGTTTCGCCTTCGATAAATTCACTGACGATGTAATTTGAATTTTCGCTTTCGCCGATTTCGTGAATCACCAAAATATTCGGATGATTCAATGCAGAAGCGGCTTTAGCTTCCTGAATAAACCTCTGGAGATTTGATTCGTGCCGACTGAAGTTTTCGTTGAGAATTTTGACGGCAACTCGGCGGTCAAGTTTGTTATCTCTTGCCAGATAAACTTCGCCCATTCCGCCCGCGCCGATTTGTTTGATTATTTCGTAATGACCGAAACTTTTTCCCGCCTCCAGATTTTTCGGCTCAATAATTAAACTGATGATTTCCGCTGCGACAGGCTGTTCCATAAAACTTTCCGCGTCGCTGAATGAAGCAAGCAAATTTTCGACATCGCGGCGCAATTCTTCATCCGTGCCGCACGATTTGTCGAGAAACTGCTTGCGTTTCGCAGGTGCGAGTTCGACGGCGACATCGAATAATTCTTTGACTTTCTGCCAGCGTTCGGAATTCATTTTGAAATTTCCTGATAGAGCCAAGCCTTTGCCGATTTCCAATCTCTTTTTACGGTGGCGGGCGAAATGTGAAGAACTTCGGCGGTTTCCTCAATGCTCAAACCGCTAAAATATCTGAGTTCGACAATGCCGGCTTGTCTTTCATCGAGTTCGGCAAGCCGTGTCAAGGCTTCGTCTAACGCCTCTAAATCAATACTTTTTTCTTCCGACACCGCCAGCGTTACCGCATCAAGCGGTAGAGTTTCATCTGCTCCGCCGCGCTTTGTGCGATGTCGCTGACGAGCGTAATCAACCAGAATCCGCCGCATCGCTTGCGCGGCGATGCCGAAAAAATGTGCGCGATTTTGCCAGTTCACATCGCGCTGGTCAACCAATTTCAGATAAGTTTCGTGAATCAGCGCGGTCGTTTGCAAAGTATGCCCGATACGTTCACGGCGCAAATAACGCGCGGCTTGCCGGTGCAATTCTTCGTAAACAAGCGGCAAAAGCGCGTCCAAGGCTTCCTGTTTCCCGTCGCTCCATTCGCGGAGTTTTTCGGTTATCTCCGGTGATTTTTGTTGAGATTGCTCCATATTTTACCGCATTTTTAGGCTTTAAGAATATGCCTGTTTTATCTTTTAAGTCAATTTATTTTTAAAAAGATAAAAATTTATTGAGCCTTTTTTCGCTTTTATGTCGCGTTAATATTTGAAGGCAAAAATCAGAATCAAGTCGCGTCAAAATACAAGATTCGCGCTGACGTTTTGGTCGGCTCGAAAATCAACAAAAAGGAGATCAAAAAAGATGAAACACAAAATAATTTTACTCGTCGCCGTCGCGCTGATTGCGTTGACCGCAAACACAGTTCCGGCTCAAACAAGTTCGGTTTTTGTTACCGGACTCAAAGCACCCGAAAAAATAATTTACGCGCAACGGCAAGGCTATTTTCTGGTTTCCGAAGCCGGAATAGCGGATGTTCCAAATAGCGGACGCATTTCAATTATTACCAATGACGGACAGCGTTTCACATTGCTTGACGGCTTACCGTCAGGACCTGCCGCGCCAAACAACGATCCGTCGGGACCGTCCGCATTGTTGGTTCAAGGCAATAAACTTTACATCGCCATCGGAACTGGTAATGAAACTATCAACGGACCTGCGCCCGGTTCTGAAATTCCGAACCCGAATCCGAATTCACCGCTTTTCAGTTCTGTTCTGGAGTACAGTTTGCCGACCTTCGGCTTTCGGTTCGGCAGAGCGGAATCTAATATTTTGACATCCGCCGACCAATCGCGTTTGGCGAATGGCGAAACTGTATTTATCGGCAGACCCGGACTTTTGCGCTCAAGAATCAGATTGATCGCCAATTTTCCCGATTTTACACCGAATCCGCGCCCTGATGTGCCGAATAATGTGCGAAACTCCAATCCGTTCGGTTTGGTTTTGCACGGAAACACACTTTACGTAGCGGATGCCGCGCAAAACAATATTCGGACTGTGGATTTGGAAGACGGCTCGCTTGGAACTCTCATTAATTATCCGGCGCGAATGAATCCGACTCCGGTTGGTCCGCCGTTTATTGATCCTGTTCCCGATAGTTTGCGGCTTTTCGGCAACAAACTGCTGGTAACATTTTTGATCGGATTTCCGTTTCCGGCAGGACAAGCGGATGTCAGACAATATGATCTAGAAAGCGGCGAAGAATCGCAATTTATCGGCGGATTGTCGTCGGCAATTGATGTTTTGCCGGTTAGTTCCGGCTTTTGCAGTTCAATTTACACATTGGAATTCAGCACTAATATGCTGATGGGCGCACCCGGACGGCTTCAGCGGTTCGACACGCCAAACGGAACGCCGACTGTCATTGCCAATAATTTAATCTCGCCGACAAGTATGGCAAGACATCCCGCAAGCGGCGATTTGCTGGTTACGGAAATTTTCCCCGGACGAATTACGCGCATCAGCAATCCGTAAAATGAGTCCAAAGTCCAAAGTCCAAAGTTTCAAGTTCGTCTTTAATTTTGGACTTTGGACTTTCTTATATCTTGTTGAGCAATTTTTTCACCAAATTTACATAAAGTCCGACGGCTTCTTCCAAATCTTTTTTCAACACAAATTCATCTTTTGTGTGCGCGTCTAAAATCGAACCTGCACCCAACAAAAGCGGCGTTCCCCAATTTGAAAGATGCGGAATGTCGGTTGTGAAACGGACGACTTTTTGCCGGAAACCTTCGACTTCGAGCATTTTCACCGGCTTGGCGATTGACATAATTTCGATTTCACCACGCCCGTCAACCGCTTTTTCTAAAACTTCGAGAATCGGTTTTTCGTCGTTTGTCAGCCGGATATGCAAACCGGCTTCGGCATTCGGCGCGATCACGTTTGTTTTCAAACCGCCGCTGATTAAACCGATATTATTAGTCGTTTCGCCGAAAAACTCGTCGTTCGGAAATTCGATTTGCCGCACGTCGCGTAAAATATCAAGTAATTTTTCAATCGCCGATTCGCCCATTTCCGGGTATGCAGAATGCGCGGCTTTACCCGTCGTTTTGATTAAAAACCGCAAAGACCCTTTCGAGCCAATTGCCAAATCGTTGTCGGTTGGTTCGCCGTTGATAAGATATTCACATTTTTTGGCGATTTCGTGTTGATTTGCTTTTCTCGCGCCCGAACTTCCTTGTTCTTCATCAACCGTGAACAGCAAACCGATGTCGTTGATTCCTTGTTTTCGCAATTCTTCCGCCGCAAAAATCTGCGATGCGATAATGCCTTTCGCATCGCACGCGCCGCGTCCGTAAATTTTTTCACCATCTTCCGACGCTTCGATAAAAGGCGGAACGGTGTCAATATGCGTCGAGAAAAAAACGCGCGGTGTGTCGTTCAAATAAGCGATGACGTTGTTTTGATTGCTCGATACGGCTTGCAGTTCAACCGTCCAACCCAAAGATTCGAGATAATCGCGCAGAAAAAATCCGGCGGCTTCTTCGTCTTCGGAAATTGACGGAATATTGATTAAAGATTTGGTTAGTTCAAAAAGGTTCATAAGTGATTATTTTAATTTATAGGATCAAATAAGGTAGGCTCAAGATTCTTGCTTATTTTTCCTCTATATTCTATCACGGCATTTCCCCCGAACTTCGTAGTTTTAAATCTTTGATTAGGCGATTGCGGATGTTCAGGATCAGTCATTATTATTAATTTGGCACTCAGCAACGGATAAATATATCTTTCTCTAACGTGCTTTACATCTTTAACTTGCAGACGCATTTGTATTTCAGTCCGACTTCGGGGCGTAACGCAGTAATCTAATAAATCAACCGCTTTATCATTTAAGAATTCTCTAACTTCGGGGGTAAGAGTGGGGGTTACAACCCCCGAAGTTACCCCCGAAACTGTTTGCGGGTGAATCGGCAATGTGGAAACGAAAAAGGAATTTTCCTCGTCTGTTTCAAACGTCGGCGGCGGTGAGCCGTTTTCCTCCATCGCCTTGATTGCAATGGGAATTCCCGTTCCTCTGCCTTCGGTTAAATCGAGTTCTTTGAGAAATTCTCCGATGCGGCGGTTACGGTAACGTCTGGCAATGAAACTTCCGGCGGCAAGTGCTTCGATTTTTATTGATCTGTCCGGTCCCGGATAACTTGTAATAGTAATTTTATCGGGCAAAATGCGAACTTCTATCGGCTCACGTTCTTGATAACTTCGATGATAAACGGCATTGACAAGGAGTTCCTCAATCGCCTGATACGGATAATTGAAAAATTTATCGGCTTCGGCTCTTTTCGGGTTCTTTATGATAATTTCCTCGACAACGGTTGTGCCAATATAATGCAGCGCGTCCCTGATTTGTTGGTTAATCGGACCGAAAAAACTCTTTTCGATAATTCTGTCGCCGCTTGCGCCGGTTGGAAGTTTCACGACATCAATCTGAGTATGCGGAAAAAATTCCGCCGGATTTTGATTAAAAAACATCAAACCGACATTTTTGGGCAGCGGATTTTCAGTCGCGCCGCCGACAATATTCATTTGTCGGCATAGCTTTTCAAAGTCAATATCTTTAATTTGAATTGCCAAATCACTTTCGACTTCATTCAAAAAATCTTTGATAAGAGAAATGTCTAAATCTTCAAGCGTTGCCTGTTGATTATATCTGTCGTCAAAGGGAACACTTTGAGCCAGAAACATCAGCTCGGTTAAGCGGTGTCCGCGTGCCTCGATTGTCGAAGACATAATTCGAATGTAATACTTCCACGTTTTATCATCTTTTGCTAACGAATTGATTGCTCGGTACGGACGATTTTCACCGCCTGAGGCGCGAAGAAGCAGAATATTTTTTCCTTGTATCCGATACGGATACGCTATCGGATGATAAGGCGGATTTATTTTACTATTGCCGAAATTTAAAAGCTCTTTTTGGATTTTGTCAATCTCGTTTTGACTCAAACCCTTAGGCGGAAACATAGGTTTGCCGTCCTGTTCCGCAACGCCGATAAAAATATATCCGCCGTCGAGATTGTTAAAATCGTTGGCAAAGGCGCAAAGAGTACGAATAACATCCAAAGGATTCCATCCTTCCTTAAATTCAATTCTTTCCCACTCGACAGAAGAATCTCCGCTGAGTAACGAATCAATATTAATCGGCAGCATAACAAACAATAATACAATTTTTTGCTGCGACAATCATTATTTGAAGACTTTATTGCAAACTTAAAACATTTTAGAGATTTTGCCGCCCGTAAATTGAGCCGCGCCGTTCGCGCAAGAATCCACCTTTGCGATTGGCTAAAACGGCTTGAATTTCGGCGATGATCGAAAGCGCGATTGCTTCCGGCGTGTCCGCGCCAATATCTAAACCGACGGGCGCGTAAAGTTTGGCGAGCCAAGTTTCATCACAATTCCCGCCGATTTCCGTCAACAGTTTTTCCGTGCGCTTTTTCGGTCCGAGCGCACCGATGTATTGACATTTAGAGTTCATCAAACGCCGCAAAATTTCGCGGTCGCGGTCGTAATTATGTGTCATCACGACGGCGACGCTGGTTTCGTCGGCAAAAATTTCGTCGGGCAAGTCTTCTGAATTTGAAACGATAATTTCGTCCGCTTTCGGTAATCGTTCTTTGTCGGCAAACGCGGCGCGATGGTCAATCGCCGTTACGCGCCAGCCGATTTCTTTGGCAAAATCAATCAACGGAAGCGCGTCGTAACCTGCGCCGAAAAGCAGTAAATTTATCGGCGGATCAATCGTTTCAAAAAAAACTTCACCAAAGTCGAAAGTTTCGATTTCGGGTAATATTTCAGTTGATATTTGTTTAATTCTTTCAAGTAAATCGCTTGAAATATGAGAACTTAAACCGTTAACAGTAATTTTTGAACCTTGCTGAAAAACACGCATTCCGACATTGAAATTTTTAGTTTTTGAAGAAATCAGTGTCGCCATTGTAAAGTTTTTTCTGTCGTTAAAAACGCCGCGCAAAAAATCAAAATAGACGTTTTCATCAGAAACTTTTTCGAGCAAAATCCGCACGATGCCGCGACAGCCCATCGAAAGTCCGAAAACCGAATTTTCATCTTTCGTAGTGTCGTAAGTTATCACAGTCGGTTCGCCGGTTTCCAAAACTTTCTTGGCGTGTTCCAAAACATCGGCTTCCAGACAGCCGCCCGAAACTGTGCCAACGCTGTAACCGTTTTCGTCAATCAGCATCCGCGCTCCCGGACGGCGATAACCCGAACCTACGACATCAACAACCGTCGCCAAAATTGCTTTTTCGCCTTCGTCAAATTGTGTAATTTTTTTGAGAATTTCTTGTAGTTCTTTCATAAAATTCAACCACATAGAAATATAGAAAACATAGCAGCCAATAAAAAACTGAGTGTTCTATATTTCTATGTGGTTTTAAATTCTTAAAGCAGTTTATCCGGCGTAATCGGCAAATCTCTGATACGTTTTCCGGTTGCGTGAAAAACGGCGTTGGCGATTGCCGCCGGAATGCCGATCATTCCGAGTTCGCCCATTCCTTTGACACCAAGCGGATTGACGATTTTATCGTCTTCTTCGACAAACATCGTGTCCACCTGATGCACGTCGGCGTTTGACGGAATATGATAATCGGCAAGCTGCGGATTCATCATTCGCCCGTAGCGATGGTCAATGTCGGTTGCTTCCGTCAAAGCCATTCCGATGCCCCAGACAACGCCGCCCATTTCTTGCGAATGCGAGGTTTTCGGGTTCATAATTTTTCCCGTCGCCGTCGCTTCGACGACGCGCGTAACTTTGACGATGCCTAAATCCTCATCAACTTTTACTTCGACAAACTGTGCTCCGTGAGCCGCAATGGCATATTTCTGGCGTTCAGGCGAAGGCGTAGCGCGATATTCTTCGACGATTTCGGTCAGATTATTTTTCTTCAAAATATCCGCGAAATTCATTGAAACGGAAGCGTTATTTTTCGACTGCACCTTGCCGCCCGACATTTCAAGATCGGTGAACGAAATGTTTTTAAACGGCGAATTCGCATCTTTGTTCGCCATATCGAAAAGTTTTTGTTTTATATTCTGCGCCGCGTCGTGAATCGCCGTGCCGACGCTCGCGGTCGTCGCCGAACCGCCCTGCGCCGGAGCTTTCGGAAAGTTCGTATCGCCGAGTTCAAACTTAATTTTCTCCGGCGGCAAACCTAAAAATTCGGCGGCGATCTGCGTCATCACCGTATAAGTTCCGGGACCAATATCTGATGTCGCGCTGACGACGCTCGCCGTGCCGTCTCTGCGAAGCGTGATTTTCACGCCCGCCGGAGCTTGAAATCCTCCCCAGATGCCGCTCGCCACGCCGTAGCCGACGAGCCATCTTCCGTCGCGCATCGAACGCGGTTCCATTTTGCGATTCGCCCAGCCGAACTTCGCCGCGCCTTCGCTGTAACATTTCTTTAATTCTTTGCTTGACCAAGGTTTATTGTTGTCGGGATTAACTTCCGCATAATTGATAAGGCGCAGTTCGAGCGGGTCAACTTTCAATTTGTAAGCGAGTTCGTCCATCGCCGACTCCAAAGCGAACATACCTGAAACCGCGCCCGGCGCACGCATCGCCTGCGGTGTTCCGAGATCGATTTTAACAATTTTGGCGGGTGTATCAACATTAGCACAGGCGTAAATCTGCCGCGTCCAGCCGGTCGCGTTATCGCCGTGATCTTCGGTCGTCGAAGTGTTGTTGACGGCTTCGTGAATAATCGCGTTGAGTTTGCCGTTTTTATCCGCGCCGAGCGAAACTTTTTGCCACGTGAACGGGCGATAGCCGTGACCCGAAAACATCTGCCGTCTGGTATAAATGACGCGCACGGGACGTTTGACTTCACGCGCCGCCACCGCCGTCAGCGACGGATAATAATTCGGACGCAGCGACGAACCGAACGCGCCGCCGACGAACAGCGAAATAACCTGCACATTTTCTTCCTTTGTGCCGAACGCCGCCGCGAGATGCCCGCGCACGGAATAGACATTTTGCGATTTGTCGAAAATCGTCAATTTGTCTCCGTCCCAAAAAGCCATCGCACCGTGCGGCTCCATTGGGTTGTGATGTTCAATCGGAATCGTGTATTCGGCTGAAATTTGAACGGCGGAATTTTTTAACGCTTCCGGCGGATTGCCGCGCGGTTTCGGAGCGCGTTCGGGATTCGGTAAATAAGCCGCGTCCAAAACCTTCAGCGTGTCGGTCGAATGTTTTTCTTCTTTATAAGTTACTTTGACGAGCCGCGCCGCAAATCGTGCCTGCTCGAAAGTTTCCGCAACGACGAGCGCAACCGGCTGACGATTGAAATAAATTTTCTCCGACTGCAATGCGTAAAAAGATTCGTCGTTTTTGTTCTGCGGATTTTTGTCCGAAAAGAATTTCGGCGTATTCAAATGCGTCATCACGCGAATCACGCCCGACGACTTTTCCGCCTCGCCCGCGTCAATCGCGGTGATCGTTCCCTTAGCAATCGTTCCTGAAACGATGTAGCCGTAAGCAAGATTATTCGCCGTAAATTCGCCCGCGTATTTCGCCTTGCCCGTTACTTTTGCCGCGCCGTCCACGCGGCTGGTTTCTTTTCCGATGTATTTCATAACGAGTAATAAATTAACCGCAGATGAACGCGGATAAAAACCAATATAAAATTAAAAAACTCTTAATCTTCTAAAAATCTGCGTTTATCCGCGTCCATTTGCGGTTCAAAAATTAAACTAATTTATCAGGTGTCAAAGGCAAATCCCGAAGTCGTTTGCCCGTCGCGTTATAAACCGCATTAGCAACTGCCGCCGCGACTCCGGTGATGCCGATTTCGCCGATTCCTCTCGCGCCGATAGGTGAAATATGCGGGTCGGGTTTGCCGATAAAATGCACATCAATAACGGGAACGTCCAAGTTTGACGGAATGTGATAATCGCCGAGATTTTTCTGAATCGGGTTCGCCCAGCGTTTGTCGTATAAAGTTTCCTCCATCAACGCCTGACCCAAGCCGTAAATTACGCCGCCGATGATCTGTGAACGCGCGGTTTTTTCGTTTAAAATCCGTCCGACATCCTGTACGCTCGTAAAACGCGACACGCGAATCACGCCCGTGTCTTCGTCAACCATTACTTCGGCAAACTGTGCGCCGAACGAATGGAACGAATACATTTTCGCGTTTGCGTCTTCTTCCGCCGCGAATTGTTCGGTTTGACACGGTGCCATCGGACCGCTCAAACCGCCGCCGTTTTGCGGAACTGATGTCGCGCAGACTTCCATCATTTCCTTGTTGCTGCGCTTTAAAATGTCGGTGTATTCGTCGGATTTCGAGGTGTCGCCTTTGACGTAAAAACGGGCATTTGAAAATTCGATTTCCGATTCATTTCTGCCGTTCAATTTGGATTTTCCGTCCTTCAACGCCAACGCCATCAAATCTTTTTTGAGCATTTCACCGCCGGTCAAAACCGCCGCCGTCACGCTCGCCGCCGTCGTCGAACCGCCGGAAACAGGCGCGGGCGGCAAACTCGAATCGCCGATTTCGACCGTAATTCTTTCAATCGGAACGCCGAGCGCGTCGGCGAGCGTCTGCGCCATAATCGTATAAGTTCCCGTGCCGATGTCCTGCGTCGCCGACAAAACTTTGACCGCGCCGTTTTGAAATATCTGCACTTTGACCGAAGCCGTCGAACGAATCGCCGGATAAGTCGCCGTCGCCATTCCGTGACCGATCAGATATTTGCCTTTGCGGTTCATTCGCGGCTGAGATTGGCGATTCGCCCAACCGAATTTTTCTGCGCCAATCGTGTAACATTCGACGATATTTTCCATCGAAAACGGCAATTTCGTTTCCGGGTCAATCGCCGTGTGATTCATCGTCCGCAGTTTTATCGGATCAATTTTCAGTTCGACGGCGAGTTCGTCCATCGCCGATTCGAGCGCGAAAGTTCCCGGCGTTTCTCCGGGGGCGCGCATAAAAGTCGGCGCACCGATGTTGAAATTGGCGACTTTGTAAGTAACTTCGCGTTCGTCCGCCGCGTATAAAATTTTCGTCTGCTTGCCGCTTTCCTCGAAATAATTTGAAAACGTCGTTTTGTAAGTATTGTTTTCGTGGCGAATCGCTTTCAATTTTCCCGTTTTATCCGAAGCGAGCGCGACCTTTTGAATCGTTTCCGGTCTGCGCCCGACATTCGTTGACATCATATTTCTCGTCAAAACAAATTTTACCGGACGCGAAACTTCTTTCGCCGCCATCGCCGCCAGCAAAATATGTCCCCATTGTCCGCCTTTACAGCCAAAACCGCCGCCGACAAACGGGCATAAAACCTGCACGTTATCCGGTTTTAACTCAAAGAAATACGCCGCAATTCCCTGAACGCCTTTCACGCCCTGCGTCGCGTCGTGAAGCAGCAGTTTAGCGTCGTCCGTCCATTCGGCAATCGTCGCGTGCGGCTCCATCGGATGATGATTTTCCGTCCGCGTCGTGTAAGTATTTTCGACTTTCACCGCCGCGTTTTTGATAATCGGCGCGGTTTTTCCGGTGTTCAACTGCACCGAACCGCCAAATCCCGCCTTCGGAGTTTCGGCGTTCGGCATTTCCGTTGCGAGATCAATCGCCGGAGTTTGCCTCGCATAAGAAACTTTAACCATTTCAGCCGCAGTTCGCGCCTGTTCGTAAGTTTCGGCGACGACCAAACCGATATACTGCCCGAAATAACTGATTTTATTGTCCTGCAAAGGCAAAATTGTCTCGCCGAGCAAACCGCCGACCTTCATCAATTCCAACGGATTTCCGACGGATTTCAATTTCATCGCGTTTGAATGCGTGATGATTTTCAAAACGCCGCCAGCCTTTTCCGCCGCGCTCGTATCAATCGCCGTAATTGTCCCGTTCGCAATCGTCGAACGCACGGGAAACGCATAAGCGACATTATTCACGCCGAATTCCGCCGCGTATTTCGCCGCGCCCGTCACTTTCGCCCGCCCGTCTGTGCGGTCAATCGGTTTGCCGATAACTTCTGTTTTCATCATAATTTTTACCTTTCATTTTTTGCCCGCGAATAACACGAATTAACACGAATAATTATTAAATGATTCAAATAAAATCGTGAATGTTCATATTATTCGTAGGCAAATAATCTCTTCAAATCAACTTATCCGGCGTAACCGGAATTTCCCTGATGCGTTTGCCCGTCGCGTTAAAAATCGCGTTGACGACCGCCGCCGCGACTCCGACGATGCCGACTTCGCCGATGCCTTTGATACCGAGTTTGTTGACGTATTCGTCTTTTTCGTCAATATAAATCGTCTGAATATCGGGAATGTCGAGATTCGACGGAATGTGATAATCGGCGTAGTTTCTGGTGACGAAATTGCCCCAACGCGGATCAATAACCGATTCTTCGGTCAACGCCTGACCAATGCCCCAGATCGCGCCGCCGATCATCTGCGAATGCGACGTTTTCGGATTCAAAATCCTGCCCGCGCCCGCCGCCGAAACGAATTTTTTGACGCGCACCATTCCTGTATATTCATTCACCCGAACTTCGGCGAAATTGGCGTTAAACGCATTAGAAGAATATTTGTCGGCGATTTCCAAAGGTTTCGTGTCAACTCTCGTTTGAAATTCGTTTAATTTCGCCGCTTCCATCAATTCCATAACCGACGGCTCGGCAAAATATCGGCGATTCGATTTCGCCTGCAATTCATTTTTCGCCTGCAAACAGCCTTCATAAACCGAATTTGCAAAACTCGCCGCGCCGACCGAACCGACTGAACCGGCGGCGGGCGGCAAAGCGGAATCGCCGATCTTTACGCCGATTTTATTGATCGGCAAACCCAATGTTTCCGCCGCGACCTGCGCTAAAATCGTGTAAGTTCCCGTTCCCAAATCCGATGCGGCGAGTTCGATGCTCGCTTTTACTTCATCACCGTTTCGCGTCAATTTTACCAGTGTCGAAGTTTCGCGCTGCCGCGCCGGATAAACTCCGCAGCCGACACCGTAACCGATCCAATATTCGCCCTGACGATTTTGTTTCGGCTCTAATTTGCGTTTGTTCCAACCAAAAACTTCCGCGCCTTTTCTCAAGGCTTGAATAAGCGAACGCGACGAAAAAGGTTTGCCGCTCGACGGGTCTTTTTCGGGTTCGTTTTTGATGCGAAATTCGACCGGATCAATTTTTAATTTATAAGCGAGTTCGTCAACCGCCGATTCGAGCGCGAAACTTCCCGTAGATTTTCCCGGAGCGCGTTGATAAGTCGGCAAAATCACGTTCATCGGCGCGACGCGATATGTGATGCGCGAGTTCGGCGCGTCATACAGATGTTCCGAAACATCGCCGCACGGTTCAATAAATTCTTCATTGATCGCGCAGTGCGTCGTCGTTTCGTGCGCGAGTGCGGTCAGTTTCCCGTCTTTCGTCGCGGCAAGTTTCAGACGCTGCGAATTTTTTTGCCGCAAACCGACTGAATTAACCATCATTTGTCTGGTCAGAGCCATTTTTACCGGACGTTTCACCATTTTCGCGGCAATCGCCGCCACGATAACGTGACCCCACGCGCCGCCTTTCGAGCCGAAACCGCCGCCGACGTGCGGCGTAATTACGCGGACATTTTCCGGCTTCAAACCGAATGTTCCGGCAACCGCATTCTGCACACCGTTGACGACCTGCGATTCGTTATAAATCGTCAATTTATCGTCGCCGTCCCACACGGCAAGTGTCGCGTGCGGAGCCATCGGATGATGATGTTCGATTGGAGTTTCGTAAATTTCATCAACCTTAAACTGCGCCGCCTGAAAAGCCTTTTCGACATCGCCGCGAATTTCATCTTCACGCTGCGCGGATTTGCGGGCGTTAGCTTTCTCTTTTTCAAAATCAACTTTCGCGTCCGTTTTTTGATAATTTACTTTGACAAGCCGCGCCGCGTATCGAGCCTGTTCAAAAGTTTCGGCGACAACGATGCCGATATTTTCGCCAAAATATTCAATATCCGCGTCCTGCAAAATCGCCCCGCCGCGCAAAGCCCGCGAAGGTTTTACTTTTATCGTGTTTTCGTGCGTAATAACGGCAATCACGCCGGCAGCTTTTTCCGCCGCACTTTTATCAATCGAAAGAATTTTCCCCGCCGCCGTTTCGCTTTTGAAAAGATAACCGTGCGCCGCGTTATTAATCGGAAAGTCCATCGCATAATTCGCCGTTCCGGTAACTTTCAAAAACCCGTCAATCCGGTTGATCGCTTCGCCGATTACGTTTGTTTTACTGCTCATCATTAATCCCTTGAATTGCCTTCTTACTTCGCCACAGGCGATAAACAATATAGTTTAGGGTGAAACCCTACGTTTGCAACAATTAAGTTTTTTGCTCGCCAAAGATGAGCAACAATTTGCGCCCGATTGTTCGACACTTTCAGCGTCGGAAATTCATTTTCAAACTGACGTAGGGTTTCACCCTACGCTATGTTATTCGTCACCTTTGGTGACAAAATCAGAAAATTCAAGTCTGCGAAAAACGCCTAAGTCTTTCCGCCGTTCATTGCCATTATCAAAGCGCGAACAATCGCGCGTTTGCCGAGTTCGACTTTGAATTTGTTATATTCGAGCGGTTTTGCCATCTTCATTTCGGCTTCGGCGGCGAGTTTAAAATTCGCTTCCGTCGCATTTTTGCCGTTTAAGAACTTCTCGGCTTCCGACGCTCTCCAAGGTTTGTGCGCCACGCCGCCAAGCGCAATTCGCGCGTCTTCAATTTTACTGCCGTTCATATCCAACGCGGCGGCAACCGAAACCAAAGCGAACGCATAACTTGCGCGGTCACGGACTTTTAAATAATAAGATTTATTCGCAAAATTATTTTTCGGAATTTCAATCGCCGTAATCAATTCACCGTGTTCGAGATTGTTGTCTTTTTGCGGCGTGTCGCCGGGAAGACGATGGTATTCGGCAAACGGAATCGAGCGCGTCGCGTCGCCCGCGCCCTGAACTTTGACAACCGCGTCGAGGGCGACGAGCGCGACGCACATATCGGACGGCATCACGGCAACGCATTCTTTCGACCAGCCGAAAATCGCGTGCATTCGGTTGATTCCTTCGAGTGCGCCGCAACCCGAATTCGGTTCGCGTTTGTTGCACGGCATCGCCGTATCGTAAAAATACGAACATCGCGTTCGCTGATTCAAATTGCCGCCGTTGGTCGCCATATTGCGAATTTGTTGAGATGCGCCCGCCAAAATCGCCTGCGTCAAAAGCGGAAAATTCTGCCGCACGAGCGGATGATTCGCCGTGTCGGTGTTTTTGCCGAGTCCGCCGATGGAAACGCCGCCTTTATTCGCGCCGTCGGAAATCGTTTCAACTTTTGTCAGATTCAGCCGCGTTACGTCAACCAATTCATCAGGTCGCTCGACATCTTCCTTCATCAAATCAATGATATTCGTGCCGCCCGCCAAAAATTTTGCATTGGTATTTGCCGAAACATTTTGCACGGCGTTTGCCGCGTCGTTCGCTTTTGTATATTTAAAAGGTCTCATTTTTTACGCGCCCTCCTTTTCGGCATTTTCAAAAATCGCCACGTCATTTTCTCCGGCAAACTGCCATTTCTGCGCGACATCGCGTCCTGTGTGAACTTCCTTTATCGCATCAACGATATTCGGATACGCGCCGCAGCGACAAAGATTTCCGCTCATTCGCTCACGAATTTCGTCGTCAGAAAGCTGAATCGAACGCGCTTTTGTGCGAACGTCAGGCGTTACATAACTGACTTCGCCGTTTTTCGCTTCCGAGAGCAGCGCAACCGCCGAACAAATCTGTCCGGGCGTGCAGTAACCACACTGAAAACCGTCGTGTTTGATGAATGCCGCCTGCATCGGGTGCAGTTCGTCGCCTTTTGCCAAACCTTCAATCGTCGTTACATCTCTGCCTTCGCACGTCGCCGCCAAAGTCAAACACGACAAAACTCTGCGTCCGTCAACAATCACCGTGCAAGCACCGCATTGCCCGTGATCGCAGCCTTTTTTCGTGCCGGTCAACATCATTCTTTCGCGCAGTGCATCAAGCAAAGTCATCCGCGAATCAACATTTAGCGATTTTTCCGCGTCGTTGACTTTGAAGACTACTTTTACGCCGTTTTCAATATCAATCGGGGCGTTTGAAAAAGTTTCACCTTCGGCAAGAGCGAAAGCGTTTTGCTTGGATAAAAGCTGCGTCGCCAAAATTGCCGCGCTCGCCGCCGAAACTTGTTTTAAAAACTTGCGCCGCGCGTCGCCGTGTTCGGAAAGCCCGTTTATTTCATCATTTAGAAGTTCTTCGAGCAGTTGTTTTTCGTCTTCATTCAATTTCGTTTCTTCTGTTTCGGTTTCGTTTATCATTTAAATTTTCCCCTCGATCCACGGCAAAATTTATTGCCTTGAATTTAATTTCACCAAACTCTTGTAAAAATCAGATATTTAAAAATTAACATTCTGAAATTGATTTGTCATTAAAATTTTCAGTAGTTTTAAATTTCAAAGTTAAAAAGTTATCTTTATTCAATCATAATAAGGTGAATTAAAAATGACAAAAAAATCTGAAATCGGACTTATAATTCTCGCTGCCGGCGCGTCCGTGCGAATGGGCAAACCTAAACAATTGCTTGAGTTCAACGGCAAAACACTGTTACGGCGAGCAGTTCAAACGGGAATCGAATCCGAATGTCATCCGATTGTCGTCGTTCTCGGCGCACAAATAAATGATTTAAAAAATGAAATAAAAGATTTTGAGGTTCAGATTGCCGAAAACGCGGATTGGAAACGCGGAATGAGCAGTTCTATCAAAACCGGACTGCAAAGAATTTTGGAGATAAATAATCAGATAAGCGGCGTCGTGATAATGGTTTGCGATCAGCCGTTTGTTTCCGCCAAACTCATCAATCAAATTGTCGAAAAATACCGGAAAACAAATTCTTTAATTGTCGCTTCCGAATACAGCGCAACACTCGGCGTTCCCGCGCTGTTCGGCAGTCGAGTATTTTCGCAGCTTTTAGAGTTGGAAAATTCCGGCGGCGCAAAAGAGCTTATTAAACAATTTCAAAACGAAACTATCGCCGTGCCGTTTGAAAAAGGAAATTTTGATATTGATACGCCGGAGGATTATACAAAACTTTGCAGCCGCAAAAGTTAAATCCGGCAGTAACATCTTTGCAAAATAAATGTTAAGTTATTAAAAACTATTACGAAAGAAGGGAAATAAATGACTGATAATAAAACGAATATAGTAGATGCTCAGGGTACAAACCAAAAACAAGCGCGGGAAATGTTGTCCGAACTGCGGCACAAACAGTTTTCAGATAATACTGACGAACTTGCGCTTGCGCTCGGAAGAGATGTTGAAGAAATAGACGAACAGCTCGACGGCGAAGGAATTATTGATGACGATCTGGCAATGAAAATCCGTGGTCTTGCTCAACAGAGCGGCGCAGAGATTGAATAATCGCTTGAATTTTTGTAATCAAAGTTCTTCATCGCTTAAATTTCGCAAGCCTTGTTTTTCGGCGCGTTCGTTATCAAGCGCGGTCAAAACGTCGAGCAGAAAATTCGTGTTGCTGGAAACATTGATAACGACGGGAAATTCGTGATCGGAAGTGGAGAATTCAAATGTTCCGCTGTTGATTTCAATGATGTTGCGGAAAGCTCTTACGCCGTTGTGTTCGTTTGCTTCGGCATCAACAATTTTGCCTTCGTTAAACGAAACATTGCCGAGAAGTAAATCGGATTTTATCACCAACAAACCGGTTATCCGCGAATTTTCAATGACCTGCACGGCATCAAAAATACCGACAAAGGCGAGGTTTCCGGCGAAAGTTACATCGGTGCGGACTTTTTGCGGGGTTCTATCGCGGTTGACGGCAAAGTCGGGACGACGGGCGCGGCGAATCGCTTCGAGTCCGGGCGCGACCGAAATGCGTGGGTCAAGCAGTTTCGCTTCTTGAAGCCGATCATACGCCAAATCAATATCTTCGCGCCCGATATAAAGGCTGACCAATGCCAGACACTGCGCGGCGGCTTCGGTTAAATTTTTTTGCGAAATGCAGATTTCACGCATCTTCTCGCGCAAAGAAATCGAACGCGGACTGCGTTCCATTGATTCACGCAGCAAACCGAAGGCTTTTTCCGGCGAGCGATATTTTATAAAAAGATCGGCATCAAGCAAAACCGATTCGATGGAAACTTCTGTAAAAGGCGTTGCAGGTTTTATTTTTTCTGCTGTTTCAATCATAACTTCTTTCAGTGAACAAAATTGTTCAACATCTTAAAATTATCATATCTGTTGAGTATTAGTCATTAAATTTTTTACCTGTAAATAAAAAAAGCGGAGTTACTTTTTAAGCAATTCCGCTTTTACAGTTAATTTGCAAAAGTTTTAGAAATCAAATCTCATTCCGAGTCTGATTTGCCGTTGGCG
>JBBSIE010000082.1:0-19094 GCA_038232235.1 Pyrinomonadales bacterium
ATTACAAATTGAATCTCCAGGAACTTGAAAAAATCCTCAGCGATAACTTGCTCGGCAAAACCTTTATTTCCAAAGAACAACTGGTTAATATTTTAGAACACATCCATAATCTTGTTTTATCAACCTAAAGGGAATAAGTTTTAAGAATAATTTCAATTAAAATAACGCCGAGTAGTTGAATATCCGTCGGCGTTATTTGTTTTCACTTTTCAAGTCGTTACAATAATTTAAGTAAAAGCCTTCTGACCAAATCCGTCGCCAAACCGTAGACTAAATGCGACGAAAGCGCGTAAGCGTGTGTTGAAAGCGGATATTCAGTCGGCGATTTTGAAAGTCCGAGTGCGGGAATGGCAACATCGTCAGCGATTAGCCAAACCGCCGCGCCGAATGGAAGTCCCGCGCCGGATGTCGTAAAAGGCGCAAGTTCCGACGCGATACCGTAAATTGCGCCCGAAGTTGCGCCCATCGCGTAGTGCATTGCGGGACCGGCAATTTCCTTTTCTTTTTTTGTAAGTTTATGGTTAAACGCGCCTTCGGAAATTATCTTGGCGGCTTTGACCGTAGCGGGTTCTTTTTCTTCCTTTTTATTTTTAGATTTTTTCTTTTTTTCTTCTTCTTCTGCCATTGCGCTTAACAAATTTTGGTATTCCGTCATTACAACTGTCGCGGCTAAACCGGCGATAATTCCGACGAATGCGCCTTTGACGACATCGCCTGTATCAATTCTGGACATAAATTTCTCCTTTGATTTAAGTTTTATTCAACTCCGCTTGAAATTGTTTCAAAACGCCGAGTTAATTTGTTCGAGATTAAACAATGAGCAACTTGCGTTCCGTTGAAAAATATCGAACGTGTTAAAATTTATGTTAATCTGTTTCGTTGATTTATATGTTGATTTCAGACTTTAATTTTAATTTGCCGGACGAATTAATCGCGCAAAATCCGTTGGAGAAGCGGGAAAATTCAAAAATGCTCGTCGTTAGCCGCGCCGACGAATCTTTTCGGGATAATTATTTTTACAATCTTGCGGGTTTTTTGAAAAGCGGCGATTTGCTCGTTCTCAATAATACAAAAGTTTTTCCGGCAAGGCTTTTCGGGATGAGTGAAACAGGCGCGAAAATTGAAATTTTTCTGGTTCGTGAACTTGAAAACAAGTCGTGGGAAACTTTGGCGCGTCCGGCGCGGAGATTAAAAACGAATAAAAAAATTTCTTTCGGTAAAAATCTTTCGGCGGAAGTTTTGGATAAAACCGAAGAAGGGCGCGTCATTGTAAAATTTTCAGCCGACGGAAATTTCGACGAGATTTTAGATGAGATCGGGCAAACGCCTCTGCCGCCGTATATTAAACGCGAAGACGAAAATTCAGACGCAGACCGCGAGCGTTATCAAACCGTTTTCGCCAAACGGCGCGGAGCAATCGCCGCGCCGACGGCGGGTTTGCATTTTACGCCGCAAATTTTAGAAAAAATCAAAAATCGCGGCATCGAAATCGCCGAAATAACTTTGCACGTCGGCTACGGAACTTTTGAACCCGTGCGCGTTTCTGACTTGTCAAAACATAAAGTTGCGCCGGAAATGTGTGAAATTCCCGAAGCAGCGGCGCAAATCATCAATAAAGCTAAAACCGAAAACAGACGAATCATCGCCGTCGGAACGACGACAACGCGGGCTTTGGAATCTTCAATTGATGAAACCGGAAACGTTTCGGCAGGAAACAGGTTTGCCGATATAACGATCACGCCAAATTACAAATTCAAAATAATTAGTGGATTGTTGACAAATTTTCATCTTCCGCAAAGTTCGCTGCTCGTTTTGGTTTCGACCTTTGGCGGCTATGAACTTATAATGAAAGCATACAAACACGCTGTCGAATCACGCTACCGTTTTTACAGCTACGGTGATTGTATGCTCATTCTTTGAATCTGGAATCTAGCAATATTTATGGCAGTTTTTCAAAAAATCCGCGAATTTTTCGTTCCGCCGCCGGAGTTTAAGGCGGAAGTGACGATTCCTGCGCCGATGACGACCTATGTCATTCGTCCGCTGACCGACGCGCATCTCAAGGAAGTTTTAAAATTAAATCTGCGCTGTTTTAAATACGGTGAAAATTACACGAAACATACTTTCGCATATCTGCTGAACGAACCGAATACTTTGAGTTATCGAATCGTTACGCCCGAACAAAATATTGTCGGTTTTGTTTTTGTGATGGTCAGCGAAAATGACGGAACGGGACATTTAACGACAATCGGAATTGCGCCCGAACATCGGCGGCGCGGTTTGGCTTTAAAACTTCTCAAGCACACCGAAGACGCTTTGCGAAAACGCGACGTAACAATTTTAATGCTCGAAGTCCGCGTCAGTAATATCGCCGCGCAAAATCTCTATCGCAATTACGGCTACGCGATTATGCAAAGACTGAATAAATATTACAGCAACGGCGAAGACGGTTTTTTAATGGTCAAATCTCTTTGAAGATCGTCAATCGTTTATTAAACTTAAATATAAAATATAGCTCAATGAACTTAACCGGACAACGATTGACGATTGACGATTTACGATTGACGAAAATATATCCGATAACCGACAAGCGCATTACGAATCTTTCGCACGCCGCACAAGTTGAAAAATTAATCGAGGGCGGCGCGAAATTTATTCAATTACGGGAAAAATATGATTCGCCGAAGAACTTCTACGAGCAGGCGAAAGAAGCGTTGAAGATTGCGCGAAAAAGCAACGTGAAAATTATTATCAATGACCGCGTTGATATTGCGCTTGCGCTTGGTGCGGACGGAGTTCATCTCGGACAAGATGATTTGTCGCCCGAATACGCGAGAAAAATTTTGGGCGAAAACTCGATCATCGGTTTTTCGACGCACAACTTAAAACAAGCCGCCGATGCCGTCAAACTTCCGATTGATTATCTGGCAATCGGTCCTGTTTTTTCCACCAAAACCAAAGAAAATCCCGGTGAAGTTATCGGCATCGAAGGCGTAAAAAATGTGCGCGAAATGGTTAAAAATTTGCCGCTCGTCGCCATCGGCGGAATCACATTGGAAAACTTTCAGGAAGTTTTAACTGCCGGTGCAAACTCCGTCGCCGTCATCAGCGATTTACTCCACGCGCCTGAAAAAATTACGGAAAGAATTCAATGTTTTATGAGAAAATCCAAAAAATTTTAAGTAAATTATTTCGGATTCATTAAAACTACCCGTTTAGCACTTTTTTCAATCGCGGTTTTAGAAAATAAAAATACCGGCGTATTTCCCGAATACCAACTTTCCAACTGATCTTTATAAAACGGCGATTTCGGATCGCCGCTTTCGCCGAGCGTGATGACTTGGCGCGTATTGTCCCAATCGCCGGGAACTGTAATATGACGCATCGAAACGCTTGCGCCGGCATTGACGACAGTTCCACCGCCGCCTTTGTATGGAAGCGGTTCAATGGCGAAAATTCCGCCGATCAGCGGCGCGGCGGCAAGCGGATGAACAAAGTTAATTTTATACAATCCGCCCAAAGTCCATTTTGTTTGATCCGCTCCGTATTTTTTCGTCAAACTTTCCCGCGCCGCCGCATCCGCTTTGAGCAAAACCGCTTTGTAACCTTCTTTCGGCATCCAGTCAGCGGGTTTTTCACGAATTAGCCAATCCGTCAACGAAATCGAATTTGACCAGCGATAATCGTTCGCTTTTTGTTCGCCGAGCTTTTCCTTCAAAATCGCATTGAGAAAGTTTCGCTGAATTTCCGAAACAAGAACCACGCTAACCGAATCGGAAGACGCTTTGCCGTCCCAACCGCGAAGAATTTTCAGAGTTTCATCGCCCGCCGCTTCCATCTTTACGATTTCACGCGCAAAATTTGCCCGTGAAATATCATAAATATCACTTTGAATCATCATACAATCGCCGACGGTTACTTTTTTATTAGCCGCCAGTAACTGATAAATCCGACGTGCGCGATACGAAGCCGCCCAGCCGTGTCCGAGAAAATGCGGGTAACTGTCGCCCGCGATCCGCTGATTTGCCGTAACGATAAAACCTTCCAGCGGATTATAACTTTCGGGCAATTCTTCAAACGGAATATATCCGGTCCATTTCCCGACATTTTTCGAGCCGTCATAAGGAACGCTGCCGTCGCCGGAACTGCGAATCGGAATCGCGCCGCCGTTATGAAAACCGATATTTCCCTGCGTATCGGCATAGACAAAGTTCTGCGTCGCGCCGCCGTAAGTTTTCAGTGCGGCTTTAAAATCGTTCCAATTTTTTGCCAGATCGAGGCGATAAAATGCTCCGAATTCGTTGTTTTTCGGATCGAACGCCGTCCATTTCAAAGCGGTCTTTTTCGCGCCGTCGTCCTGAATAATAACACCGTCGTCGGTTTCGAGAACTTCGAGTTTGACAATTTCGGTTTCGGGTTTCAGAGGATTCGGTCTAACTTTTATTTCTTCTGTTCTGATTTTCGCCGCTTGAAAACCTTTGTCTGTTTTGTATTCATTTTTATCATTAAATGTTTCAATGTAAAGGTCTTGCGCGTCCGGTCCGAGATTTGTCGCGCCCCACGCGATAAATTCGTTATGACCGAGAACAACTCCGGGCGTTCCGGGAATTGTAACGCCGGAAACGCGCTGAGTCGGCGAACTCAGATTTGTTAAATACCAAATCGAGGGCGCGGAAGCCTGCAAATGCGGGTCGTTCGCCAAAATCGGCTTGCCGTCCAAAGTTCGTTTGCCGGAAACCACCCAATTATTACTCGCCGCGTTAAATTCCTGATAAAAACCGATGCTTTCCAGCGATTTTTTTCTCGTTTCCGCGTCTTTAATTGCCGCCGTCTGAATATTATCGGCAAATTTAAATAAATTCCGGCTTTCGGATTTTAGACTTTGGACTTTGGGCTTTGGACTCTGAACTTCCGTATCTTTTCCGACAACCAGCACGTCGAACGGAGTTTTCTCGACGAACAATTCGTTGAAAAGCTCTTTCGGCAAATCCTTAAATTTCGCCCGCGTCGCGTCTTCATACCAACTCGTGCTTAACGCATCGGAGAGAATTTTGCCGATTAACATCGAATCCGTCGGTTTCCATTCTTCCGGCTGATACTGCAAAATCCTAAATTCCGGCGGCAGAGAATCTTTATTCAAAGTCGCCATATAAGCATTTACGCCGCGAGCGTAATTGTCTAAAACCGCGCGAAGTTCCGGTGTGAGATAATTTTTATAAGTTTCTTCGACAACACCTGCGAAACCGAATCTGCGCCAGCGTTTATCTTCATCAAGTCTGGAACTTCCGAAAATTTCAGCCGTTCGTCCGCCCGCCACGCGGCGATATAAATCCATCTGCCAAAGACGATCCTGCGCCGTAACGTAGCCTTGCGCGAAGTATAAATCGGTATCATTCTTCGCTTCGATATATGGAATCGAACGGTCGTCGCGCCGGACAATTACAGAATCTTTCAAACCGGAAACGCTCAAAGTTTCCGTCGGCGTTTGAGCGAAACAGGCAGTCGTAACTAAAAATGTAAAAGCAATTAAAAGAATGCTTTTGAAATGGTTGTGCATAATTTGTAGTAAATTAATCGGCTGATACTTTTTTTGCCGTCTGATTTTCCGCTTCCCGTTCTATCTGAAGCGGACCTTCCTGCGTCATCAAAACCATGTGCGGGAACGGCATATCAATGCCTTTTGCATCAAGCGCGTTTTTAATTCCGGTGAAAACGCGATCACTGGTTTTGCGAACATTCGACTGCACCGAATCAGTCCAAAATAAAACTCTCAGATTAACCGAGTTATCCGCTAATTCGACAACATTGACATCCGGCGCAGGGTCTTGTAAAACGCCTTCCGTTCTGCTTAACATATCCAAAATTCCCCGCCCCGCCTCTTCAATCGAATCGCCATAACCGATGCCAACAATGAGTTTAACGCGCCGGTTCGGAAAAGCGGTTCTGACCAAAACCGAATTCATATACAATTCGCTGTTCGGTATAACGACTCTTTCACCATCGTAAGTTTTCATTCTCGTGGCGCGGACGGAAATGTCTTCAACCATACCTTCAAAATCTTTGATTTTTATCTGGTCGCCGATGTGAAAAGGTCTGTATAAAAGAATCAAAAAACCGGCGAAAAGATTTTGCAGAACGTCTTTGAAAGCAAATCCGAGAGCCACCGAGCCGATTCCCAAACCGGCAATCAAACTGCCGGGCGTAACCGTCGGGAAAATAACGGCGATGGCGACAAAAATCCCGATTATCACAGTAATAAAATAGCTGATTCGCGCCAAAAGTGATGACAGCATCGTGTCAAGTCCGGCTTTGCCGGTTGTCATTGCCACGATTTTTCTGACACCGTAAGCGATACCGAGAAAAACAAGAAAGACAATAACTCCGACTGCAATCACGGGAAGTTTTGCGAAAAAACCGTTCACCATCTCAACGATAGTATTTTGAGCCGCTTGCCCGGCACCGACAAATTCCTCGCTGGCTTTTTTCGTTGACTGATTTGTGTTGGCAATTTCCTGATTGGCATTTTGTAAAAATAGTAAAAGTGGAAACAAAATTTTCTCCTCGCGTTATGTTGATTTTATTGAAGTTTATTTTAGCACAATTGCGGAAAGGCTCTACTTGCTGTGTGTTGATTGGCTATAAACTTTTGATTGTGTTTCCCGCTTCGTCGCCCGTCTGTAAAGGAGGGCTTTGATCATTAACTAATAAGTCCTCCTTTACATTCACGCTGCTGACACTTATAAAAAGCAAAAATCCTCATAAAAATTGACGACTGCAAATACACATTGCAGTCGTCAATTTTTTTTGGCTTTGTTTTAATTTCTTAATTTCCTACCGCTTTCGCCGCGTTTAATCGTCCGCCGCTTTCGACTTTACCGTTGAGCGAATCAATTTTATCAACGGATGATAAAATTCTTTCGCGCAGTTTTTCCACCGAAAGTTTCGGATCATTTGCCAAAACCAAAGCGGCTGTTCCGGCAACATAAGGTGTCGCCATCGAAGTTCCCGACGCTTCGCGGTAATCGTCGTTTAACCACGTTGACAGAATATCTTTGCCCGGCGCGGCGATGTGAACGGTTTTTATACCGAAATTTGAAAATGAAGCAAGCTGATCGTTACGGTCAAGCGCGGCAACGCTGATCACATTCGGTAAATTGTAATTTGACGGATAATGCGGACTTTTATCGTTGCTCGTGCCGTTGTTTCCGGCGGCGGCGACAAATAAAATTCCGGCTTCACCCGCGGCTCTGATCGCGTCTTCCAACGCTTTTGAATACATCGTTGAACCCCAACTCGCATTTATCACGCGGACGTTAACGCCTTTTTGTTTGCGGTCAATCGCATAATTGATGGCTTCAATCGCATCTTTCGTCGTGCCGAATCCGCCGCGTCCCATAAATTTGAGCGGCATAATCTGGACGTGCCAGTTAATGCCGGCGATGCCTTCGTCGTTGTCACCTTCCGCGCCGATGATTCCAGCGCAGTGCGTTCCGTGTCCGTTGTCGTCCATCGGATCGCTTTGATTATCGGCAGCGTTAAAGCCGTGTAAATCATTGAATGTTCCGAGTTCATCGTCTTTGTATTGCGGCACATTATCTGGACGAAACCACATATTCGCTACCAAATCAGGATGCGTGTAATCAACGCCGCTGTCTAAAACAGCAACCACGACATCGCTGCTTCCTTGGTTTTTCGCCCACGCCAGCAACGCTCTGATGTCGGCTTTTTCTTTTCCGCCGTCTTGTCCGGCATTGTTCAATGCCCATTGATCGCTAAACATCGGATCGTTCGGCATCAGCGGATTTACCGGATTTTCACGGGAAAACTTGTCGGAAGGCGAAAAATCCGTCGGATCGTCGAGTTTTATCTCGTTATTCGGCTCAGCGTAATCTACAATGTCGTTCATTGCCCGATATTGTTCGGTAACCGTTTTCATATCTAGGTTATCGAGATCGTCAATGGCAAACCAGCCTTTTTCCTGCTGGAAAACGTCTTCGATACGGTCATTATTTTTTGCGACGATTTTTTTAATTTCGGTCAAACTTACGTCGGGACGAAACTTAACCAAAACTTCCGGTCGTTGCTCAATATCAGAGCGTTTCACGGCGAGCGGTTTCGGTGTCGCTCTGGAAACGGAATTTTGCAAATTGAATGACTGTGATTCCCACCGCACGACTTGTCCGATAATTGCGGCAAGTCCGATTAAAAGTATTGCAATGCCAAAATGTACCCAAAAATTATTTCGATTCATTCTTTCAAACTCCTTAAAAAGTTCTACTGAACTGTGTTGTTACGATTCGACAACGTAATTAGTGCCTTTATATCCGTGCAGTCGAAGTTGGTATTTATCCGCGCGATAATCGTATTTTTTGCCGTCGGCAAGTAAATTTATCTGCCATCCGCTGGCAATCATCTGGGCGGACATTTCATCTCCGACGGGTGCGCCCAGCGACATGTCGGGAAATTCCTTTTCATTCACGGAAGCTGTTTCAATATCTTTTTCCGAAATGCTCAAACGATTTGCCAAGTCTTTTTTCGCTCTTTGAACTGCGCTGTCTTTGTTAAAACTCATATTTTTTGTTTTTATTTGTCGGATATAGCGTTAATTTTGCGTTAATTTTGCCGATTAGTCAACAAAAGAATACTTACACTCCGAAACTTTTGCTCGAAAATTTTGACGTATTGAAAAGTTAATTTATTTGTTTTTAATTGTTTGCAGATTACTTGCCGCTCAAAACAAAAATTTCTCCAAACTTGCCAGATGTTACAAAAATTGTTTATAATAATTTTTAACTATCAAGGGACGCAGTGGAGCGTTTCAATGCGTGCCAAAAAAAATATCAAAAATCAGTATCCACAAATAAATTTAAATACTTAAAGGCTGTCAAAGCGACAGCCTTTTTATTTGTCTTTTGTATGAAAATAATTGGGCGAGTTCAATCAATGCCGGAATTATAAAAAACGCGCACGTTATTCCCAAAATTAATCCGGTTAGAAAGCGCGAAAAGTGGGTGTTTTCCCAAATGCCGAAAAATCCGAGCGACCAATCCGCGCCCATCGGAATCAATGCTAAAAACAGCCAGAAACGCGGAAGCGGTTCTGTTTCTTCAATCGAACGAAGGAAAGGATAGGCGAAAAAACCGAAAAACAATCCGGCATAAATGCCGAAACATCGAGCGCAAACGGCGAAACTATGATTTTCAATATAAAAAGAACGCGACGGTATTTGATGGCAAATATAACTGAAAAATTTATAAATCGGATCTGAAATATCAGTTAAATTATTTGCTTCGGCGAGCGGCGCAAGCAAAATCAAAAAAATCCATCCGGCGATCAAAAACCCAAAAAGACTCCAAACCGCGAACGCCTGCTTTTTCTGCTTTTTCAGTATAATTTGCGGCGTATAATTTTCGATTTCGTTCGGCATAATACAAGTTACGGAACGCCGATATCCTGTTGTCAATGAACACGCCGGACGTTCGAAAAAGTTTAATTACTCAAACAATTTACGACGCTGCCGACAGGATGTCGGTGTTCCAATTCTGCAAAATTTCAATTGCTTTATGATTAGTCAAATCGCTTCGCATCGGCGTAACCGACACGAAACCTTCATCAATCGCTTCAAAATCCGTGCCGCCTTCGGCGTGAAAACCGCTTCTTTCTTCACCAATCCAATAATACAACTTTCCGCGCGGATCAATATGTTCGCTGATCATCGGACGCGCATTTTTGAAACCTTGTTTGGTAACGCGAATGCCTTTCGGCACGCCTTTCGGCACATTGATATTTAACAAAGTGCCTTCGGGCAAGCCTTCCTTTATTGCCTTTTCCGTCATTTGTCGGACAATTTTAGCCGATTCGGTAAAATCCTGATTTCTGTTTGCCGCCAAACTGAATGCCAATCCCGGAACGCCCAAAATCGTCGCTTCGAGCGCACCGGCAACCGTTCCCGAATAAGTTGCGTCGTCGCCTAAATTCGCACCGTGATTGATGCCCGAAGCACACAAATGCGGACGTTCCTCAATCGGCAAAATCTGATTTAAAGCAAGCGTAACACAATCAGTCGGCGTTCCGTCAACCGTCCAGTGCCGCGCGTCAATCTGCCGAATCCGCAGCGGTCTGGCAAGCGTCAAACTGTGTGACGCGCCCGACATTTCCGAAGCGGGCGCAACGACATAAACATCGGCGATTTCAAGCAAAGCGTTTTCCAGCGCGACAATTCCTTCCGAATGATAGCCGTCATCGTTGGTCAATAAAATACGAATATTTTCCGAACTCATAAAATAAAAAAGATGCGTGATGCGAAGTTTTGTCTATTAAAACTTTTTCGCATCACGCATCGCATATTAAAAATGTAAAAACTATCTGTTATTCATACCCGTGTTTCCACCGGCTGAATTATTATTAAAGTTGCGCGTTGTCGGGCGGTAACGCTTGCGGTTGCGTTTGCGGGCGTTTGCCGATTTCAGTTTCGCCTTTTGTCCGGGCGGCACGAAATGCGCGTGTTTTTTTAAATCTTTGATAATTTCTTCGGTAATTACTTTTCGCTTAAAACGACGAAGCGCGTTCTCGATTGATTCATTGTTATTTACTGATATAAAAGCCACTGTTTGTTCTCACACTCCCTTTTGCTCGGATTGTCGGCTCGACAGAGCAAACTATCATTAAACACTTTTTTTTCGGCAATAGCAAGTTTTCGGCGTTTATGATTAATGCGTTGATCAAAAGTTATAAAGACATCAACTTATCATCGAGTCATTAAACAAATTTAAAAAATAACTTGCGTTTTTAAACCAATTTGCGTAAAAAGCGAAAATTCCGACCGGAAATTTTAGGGTTCGCTGTCCGCGCTGTCAAAATTTGATCCGCGTAACGCCCGGAGCGAAGGCTTCAACTGTTAATCAATTAAAAGAAAATGTCCCCGCGCCCGCCGTGCCGGATGGCGGGCAGGAATTTGCGGCGAAAGAGAACGAATTTCAAATTAACAACGCGATGCGTTCACTGCTCGCGGCTTTACAAACCAAAAACAAGGTTCTTGAGTCAGATGATGAAAAATCCGAAAAACCGCGCCGCGTTCTACTTTGTTTAGGGCAAAAGCGCGATATGATTGCAAAAACGCTGGTTGATGCCGGATTTAAAGTTTATCTGGCACAAACGCCGGCACAGGCAAATGAACGACTGCGCGAAGGCAAAACGGAAATTTTGATCTTTTCGCCGGATTTTGCGGCTGAATTCGGCGGCGCGGCGATTTTGCAGCAAAAGATAAACGCGATGCAGTCAACCGAAAGACGGCGTTTGTTTTTAGTTTCGGTAGAAGACGGCGGAACGACAATGAGCGCGCACGAAGCGTTTTTGCGAAATTTTAATCTCATCGCCAACACCAACGATATAAACCAGTTTCCGCTCGTATTAAATCGGTCTTTGCGCGATTTCAACAAGATTTATCGTTTTTACAACGAAGCTCTCGGCGCATTGTCAATCTAATTTTTCGGAGAAAATTCAAAAAGCGAATCGCATATTTTACAATTTGCGGTTCGCTTTTTTATCAAACAATTTTCCAAAATAAATAGTATGAAAAAAGCAAGGTTGAAATATTTAATGCAAAGCCGCCAAGTCGCCAAGCCGCAAAGATTTTTGGAAAGCTGACAAATTTACCGTGTCCGGTTTCTGCAAAAACCGCAATTGATTAAATATAATTTAAAAATACTTAGCGACTTTGCGGCTTGGCAACTTTGCGTTGAAAATTCTTTTGTCTTATTTAGGAACGATGTTTAATTAGAAACAAAATTCAAAGATAAGAGAGAATTTCCATTTTCGCCGATTCCGAAAAATCACTAAATGAATGATATTATTGAATGAAACAATTTTTTTTCAATCAATAATTTATGAAATTTATATTTACTTTTACTTTTTTAATTATATTTTCCGCTTCGTCCGCACAGGCTTGCGGCAATTTGGAAACGGAATTCAGCTTTTTCGATTTTGATTCCGCGTTATCGAAATATAAAGACGACAATCTCGCCGTCGAAGGCGAAAAGCATCTGAAAAATATCAAACAATTAACTTTCGGCGGCGAAAATGCCGAAGCGTATTTTTCGTTTGACGGCAAACAGCTTATTTTCCAATCAAAACGCGACGGGCGCGACTGCGACCAGATTTATACGATGAACATTGACGGTTCAAATGTGAAAATGGTTTCCAGCGGCGAAGGTCGCACGACTTGTTCGTATTTTTTCAAAGGCGGCAACAAAGTTCTCTACGCTTCGACCTTCGGCGGCAATAAAAAATGTCCGCCGCCTGCCGATTTTTCCAAAGGTTATGTTTGGGCGATTTATCCCGATTACGAAATTTACACTTCAACGCCGGACGGCAAAAATATCAAAAAACTAACCGATTCCAACGGTTATGATGCGGAAGCGACGATTTCGCCGGACGGTAAAAAAATAATTTTCACTTCAACACGCGACGGCGATCTCGACTTATATTCGATGGACGTAAACGGCAAAAACGTCAAGCGTTTGACCGACGCGCTCGGCTACGACGGCGGCGCGTTTTATTCGCCCGATTCCAAACAAATCGTCTATCGCGCCTTTCATCCGAAAACTCCGCAGGAAATCGCCAGATACAAAGATCGCTTGGCAAATAATTTGATTGAACCGACGGTTTTTGAAGTTTGGACTATGAACGCCGGCGGCAAGAACAAACGCCAAATTACCAAATTAAATTCAGCAAGTTTCGCGCCGTTTTTCATGCCCGACGGCAAGCGCATAATTTTCTGCACAAACTATTTTGCCTCCGACGAACGCAAACGCAATTTCGATTTAGCTTTGATAAACTTGGACGGAACAGGTTTAGAAAGAGTAACTTACAACGAATCCTTCGACGGTTTCCCGATGTTTTCGCCCGACGGCAAAAAGCTCGTTTTCGCATCAAATAGAAATGCAAAAACTCAAGGCGACACGAATGTTTTTATTGCCGATTGGGTTGAATAATTTTATGAAAAAACACTTTTTGATTTTACTCATTTTATTGTCATTGGTTATCAGCGTTTCGGCGCGTATTGATGAAGCAGTAATGTTTGATCAGTTAGACAGCACTACTACTTGTGAAGATATGAAGGTGCGTTTGGATTATTGGGCAATTGAACGGAACAAAAATCCTGAATCAATCGGATATGCGATTGTTTATGAAGGTAAATACCTCAAAGATGTTAGTAACGACAATGAAAAAAGAAAACTCAAAGCATTTTTGCCAACTTTTGGCGAGTCGGCTTTTCGCACAAATCTGATGATGGAATATATGTTTAAGATTAGAAAAAATTCAAAACAAAAATTCATATTTATTGACGGCGGTTTTCGTAAAAACTTTTCTGTTGAGTTATACATATCGCCAAATGGTGTGCCTCCGCCAAAACCATCGCCGACGCTTGAAAACATAAAATATCGAAAAGGAAATCCGCAATTTAAATGCGACGATTTTTGATTTTTTGAGTTGATTTTGCTTTAAACTGCGACGAAATATTTTATGAAACCGATCAATTTCTGCAAATTTCACGGCTTTGGCAATGATTACATTGTCATCGAATCGGGCGAACTCGCTGATGTGGAAAACATCGGCGAATTTACGAAGAAAATCTGTCATCGCCACACCGGAGTCGGCGGCGACGGCATTGCGGTTATCGAGAAATTGGAAACGGAAGCGGATTTTGAATGCCGCATCATCAATCCCGACGGCAGCGAAGCCGGATTTTCCGGCAACGGAACGCGCTGTGCGGTCGCTTATCTTTATTACAAAAATTTGTGGAATGCGACGACGCTCAAACTGGAAACAAAAAGCGGCGTTAAAAATTATGAATTTCTCGAACGCGAAGAAAATACATTTTGGTATCTCGCCGAACTCGGCAAACCGAAATTCGATTTGCCTGATTCTCCGTTTCTCAAGGCTATTTCAACTGATTTCGGCGAAGAAAAACCCGCATTTTCTTCGATTCTGCTGCCGGAAGAAAAAATAATTGTCAATTTTTTTTTCGTTGATGTCGGCAATCCGGTAGTTTGTGTTTTTGTTAATGATTTTGCCGAACTTGATTGGCGACGCGCCGGACAAACAATCGAATCTTATTTAGAAATGTTTCCCGAAAAAACGAATGTAGTTTTTGTAAAAATAATTGACAGAGAAAATATTGAAATCAGAATCTGGGAACGCGGCGCGGGCGAAACTTCGTCGTCTGGAACTTGTTCAATCGGGGCGGCGGTCGCTTCGGCTTTTACAAATAAATCAAACAGGAAAGTTTCCGTCCACGCAGTCGGCGGCACGACCGAAGCGAATTGGCGCGAAGACGGCGAAATGATGATTACAGGTCGCGCGGATTTAGCTTTTTGCGGCGAGTTTTTTCAGTAAATCAATTTATTCAATGTACGGCGCGGTCCCGGTGTCAACTATTTTCCACACTTCGGATTCGGGAATATAGAAAGGTTTCTTGGTGATGCGAATTCCTAAAGTTTCGCTTTGTTCGTCGTAAGCCGCGTTTAATTCGATGCCGAACGGACCTCTGATTTTAACGTCGTCGCCTTCGGGAACGATTATTCCTTCTTTTGCCAAATCTTTTCGTAAATTGATGAGTTCTTCGCGGGAAATTCCGCTGTAATTTTTAGATTCGGGCATAAATTTTTTGCAGATTAAAAGCAATTACAAATTTCTCAGAAATTGAAAAGTATAAATTCCCGTGTCGTGTCCGTCGCTGAAATTGAAATTGAGCGCGTAGCGACCGACGATTTTGACGTTGTTGAATATCAAATCGTCGGCGATTTTCGCGTCGTTTAAGATTTTTTCGCCCGTCCATTCGTTGACGCAGCTCGCGCACGGACACGATTTTCTCAGTTGAGCGGCGTTGTAAACGGTTTGTTTGCCGTCCGACCAGACAATCGAGATTTCGGAATCGGTCTCTTCAGTGATTTGTGAAGGTTCGATCATCCTAATTTTTCAGGTTTTGTTCGACATCGCTCGCCGTTACGTCGTAATGCGAAGCGTGATAGACGGGTTTTCCGTCTTTGATTATCATTGCCTGCGGCGATTCGTGGCGAATGCCGGATTTTTCGGCTAACGCGGTCGAAACATTTTTCGCGTGTTGGACGACAATAATATTTATATCGGCATCGGCATTGGAAATTTCCCGATAAACTCCCGCGCTGATCGGGCAAGTCAGGCTGTGTTTGAAAAGCGCGACCGGCTTTTCGTTCGATTGCTGGAAGAGTTCGTCTAATTCTTTGGTTGAATTTATTTCGTTAAATCTTGCTTTCATATTTTAATTATAACTTCCCGCGCCGCGAAAAGCATTCGGCGGCGGCGGTTGATTGTGAAATTGATTTCCAAGCGACGGAAAAACTTTGCGGTAAGCGACCATAAATGCGGCGAACATAATCGGAATGACAAAGTAAGCACCGATGCCGCAGGTAATAATTCCCGGTATCAGCATCAAAATATAACTTAAACCGACTAAACCCGCGATTCCGCCTAAATTTTGCCAAACGGCGCGTGCGCTCAGCTTTACAGATTCCAACGCCGACATTTTGCGGTCAATAATCAGCGGAAAAGAAAATATCAAAAGCGTATGCAAACACACCATAATGACGGCAACCACAATGTCAAAAATCGCCGCGCTGACAAATAATCCCATCGCTTCATCAGGACTGAGATTCGGTCCCGTTACCAACGCCAAGATTATCGGAACGTAAATTATTCCGAAAACGATAAACATCGGAACGACGACCAGTAATATAACGATAAAGCTCGGAAAAATAACCGAAAAACCTTTCCAAAGATCGTCGAAAGAAACCGTTCCCGTGTCAATTTTTCGCAAAAAGCAGTAATAAATCCCGCACAGCATCGCGCCGAGCAAAATATACATACTGAACCCGCCGATCAGCATTCCGACCAGCGAAATGGCGAAAAGTGTCCAATAATCGCTTTTTATCAATTCCCAGCCTTCTTTGAAACATTCGACGGGGCGAATAACATCGATTTGAAACTCTTGATTGAGCATTGTTTTACCTCAACTTACGTATAAATTTTTTCGATATAATCTTTGACCATTCTATCACTGGAAAACTGCGGTGTTAAAGTTACCAGCGCGTTTTTCATTCGCCGAATCCATTTGCTCTGCAAATTGTTTTCGTCTTTGGCGTAATAAGCCGGAATGATTTCGTTTTCCAGAACCTGATAAAGCGATTCGGCATCTTCCGCGTCAATCGTTTCCTGCGATTTTTCTTCATCGTCGCGCAGAACACCGATGGAAAAACCGTTTATCTCATTGTAACCTTCGATCCACCAGCCGTCGAGAATAGAGAAGTTCAGACCGCCATTCATCGCCACTTTCTGTCCGCTCGTGCCGCTCGCTTCGAGCGGACGGCGCGGAACATTCATCCAAACGTCAACGCCCTGAACCAAATATCGCGCCACTTCCTGATCGTAATCTTCAATAAAAACGGCGCGTTTTTGCCATGCGGAAGTGTCATCCAAACTCAATAAATTTTGCAAAAGTTCTTTCGCGCCGCGATCCTGCGGATGCGCTTTTCCGGCGAAAACGAACTGCACGGGTTTTTCGGCATTGTTGATTATTTTCAAAAGCCTGTCCAAATCCGACAAAATCAGATTCCAGCGTTTGTAAGCCGCAATCCGCCGCGCAAAACCAATCGTCAAAACGTCGGGCGAAAAAAGTTTGTTCGTGTTCTCGTGTTCGTTAATCGTATCGTGCAATCCGGTTTCGGTTGAAAAAGTTTTCAGACGGATGAAGGAAATCAACAATTTTTTGACCAAAAGATGTGCGTTCCAGATTTCAGCGTCAGGGATTTTTTCAATCGCTTCGCGCCACGCATTCGCGTCGTGCAGAATTTCCGCCCAATTTTTGCCGATGTGTTTTTCGTAAAGCGACTGAAAAACCGGCGCGACCCACGTCGGCGCGTGAACGCCGTTCGTGATGTGCGTGATCGGCACGTCTTCCGCTTTCGTGTCTTCGGGAAACATTTTCAGCCACAAATCGCGCGAAACTTCGCCGTGTTTTTCGCTCACGCCATTTGCCGAGCGCGTCATCCGAATCGCCAGCGGTGTCATTCCGAACCATTCTTTTTCGTCGTCGGGATTCGTGCGTCCGAGCGCGAAAAGTTCTTCTTCGCTGATTTTCAGCGATTCGATAATTTCTTTGCTAAAACAATTTCTGATTTGTTCGGGCGGAAAATTATCGTTGCCCGCTTCGACCGGCGTGTGCGTCGTAAAAACGCATTTTTCTTTGACGGCGGAAACCGCATCCGTGAAACTCGCATTTTCATTCGCTTCGAGAAATTCCCGCGCCAACTCCAGAGTCAAAAATGCCGAATGCCCTTCGTTCAAATGAAAAACCGACGGTTCAACGCCAAGTTTCCGCAACAATCGAACGCCGCCGATGCCGAGAATCTTTTCCTGCACGATGCGCGTTTCCGTGTCGCCGCCGTAAAGATGTCCGGTAATAAGTCGGTCAATTTCATCGTTTTCGGGAACATTCGTGTCGAGCAAATAAAGCGAAATTCTGCCGATGTTTGCGAGCCACGCCTGCGCGAAAACTTCGCGTCCGCGAATGTGAACCATCGTCAAAATGCGTTCGCCGTTTTCATTCAAAATCGGCTGCAAAGCGAGTTGGCTGTCAAAAGAATCGAGATATTTTTCTTCCTGAAAACCGTCGTGCGCGATTTTCTGCCGGAAATATCCGTAACGGTAAAAAAGTCCGACGGCGACGAGCGGAACATTCATATCGCTCGCCGATTTCAAATGATCGCCCGCCAAAATTCCCAAACCGCCCGAATAAATCGGCAGTGAATTGTGAACGCCGTATTCCGCGCAAAAATACGCCGCCGGATTTTCGGGTGTAACTTTGCCGAAAGTTTTCGCCGTCTGCGAATGATAATTTTCAAATTCTCCGGCAAACTGCTGTAATTTTTCGACGTAATCGGCATCATTGGCTTTTTGCCAAAGCTGTAAACCTCTGACTTTTTTCAAAAAAACACGCGGATTTTGTTCGCATTTTCCCCAAAGTGTCGCGTCAATTTCACGGAAAAGTTTAGCTCCGTCAGGTTTCCAAGACCAGAAAAAATTCCACGAAAGCGTTTCCAAAAAACGAAGATTTTCGGGAAGTTCCGGTTTAAAATAAAAATTGTTAAAAGTTTGTTCGGGTTCTGTACCAAAGGCTGGCTGCATATCTATAAATGTTTCCGGTGAAATTTCTTTCATATTATAATGTATTCGTTAATTATTGCTTTTTAGTTTTTTTATTTGTTTAGGCGAAATTATAGAAAATTATCAGTCCAAAAGAAAAGACCGTTCATTATCCATAATTTGAACGACATTGGCAATTATTCGGAAATTAAACTTTAAAAATCCTGATGTTTTACAAACTTTTCAGCGTCGGCAGTAGAAAAGAAAACGAGATTAACTTGTTTTATACTTTTATTTTGCGCGAGAAAAGTTTTAATTGCGCGAGAGGCGACCTGCGCGGCTTCGTGTTTCGGATAACAGAACGCGCCGGTTGAAATTGACGGGAAGGAAATTGTTTCCAAATCGTTTTCGACAGCCAAAGCGAGCGAACTTTCGTAACAATTCGCCAGTAATTCCGCATCTTTATTTTGATTGCTGCCGTAAATCGGACCGACTGTGTGAATGACAAATTTCGCTGCCAAGTTTCCTCCGCTTGTGATGACGGCTTCGCCTGTCGGCAAACCGTTCGGAAATTTATCGCGGCGAATTTCCCGACACTCTTCCAAAATCTGCTTTCCGCCCGCGTTGTGAATCGCGCCGTCAACGCCGCCGCCGCCGAGCAGCGTCGAATTTGCCGCATTAACAATCGCGTCTGTTTTTTCTTTCGTAATGTCGCTGATTTTGACAATCACACGACCATTTAAAAATTCTTGCTTCATCTATTTTTTCAGATGTTATACACTTTTCAGTTAGAAATTATGCAATAGCAGAATGCCAAGCGGTCATCAAATATTCAAACGATGTTATTGAACTTAGTGCCTTTTCCGAGAAACTTTTTAGTCCTTGACTGATTAACTTACTCACTTTGGTCATTG